>NZ_CP037953.1:0-304760 GCF_009756665.1 Permianibacter aggregans | reverse complement strand
CGCCGAAGGAAATGCCATACAGAAAATGCTTCCCTTGCGTCGTTGAGTGCAGGCGCGCAAACAACTCCCGGTAATCGCTGACCATGGCTTTCAGGCGCGATTTTCCTTCTGAATTGCCGTAGCCTCGGTAGTCAAAGATCCACACATCCAAGCCGGCATCCGCAAAAGTGCTGAGATCCGGCAGGAGTTGGTCCGCCAGCATGGCATTTCCTTGAGCAACCAAGACGGTGCCAATAAAACGTTCGTCAGCTTGTGTACTTTTTATCCGGTAGCCGCGCAGCAGGCGGCCGTCGGCTGTGCGGTGCTCAAGGGGCTGCACGTTCGAATAGTGAGCAGCCGCGTTATTCGCCGGACTTCCGGCTGCGCTTCGCCACATCCAGAACGTGAACGGTTCTTTCAATGAGCCGCACACGCTGCGCTCCAGCTGGTTGTTCGTGGCATATGCAGTGCTGATTATGGTGCTGGCGATTACCGGAATTAACAAATGGCGCATGGCGTGGTGCCCAGGTTGCATCAGTCGTTAGTGTCAAGCCAATAGCCGGGCAGCACAAGTTTTGAGGCGAAAGGCGTTGAGGGCCTGTTTATCTTTGCCACGCCACAGCGTTGCCGCCCAGAAAAGTGCCAGGCAAGACGCGAGGAGAGAAGTTTAGTGAGCTAAATGAACAACGAGCAACGCGGCATGGCGCTTTTCTGGGCGCAACCCAAAGGGACGGGCCGCCCGTAGCGCATTGCGGCGTCATTCGTCGCTCATGTAC
This sequence comes from Permianibacter aggregans, assembly GCF_009756665.1. Taxonomy (GTDB): domain Bacteria; phylum Pseudomonadota; class Gammaproteobacteria; order Enterobacterales; family Permianibacteraceae; genus Permianibacter; species Permianibacter aggregans. The sequence continues at coordinate 304,005 of NZ_CP037953.1, read as the reverse complement.
GTCAAGTACACCACGCTTCTCATTCCTGCGCCCCACAGGGAAGTGGGAAGTGTCGCAAGCGCGTCAGGAACGCGCGCGACCACTGCGCAACGGGCGGCTCCGTCGCAGCGGTGTGGCAAAGGTAAACAGGCCCTAGTCTTGTCGTGCTTAGAATAAATGCGAAAGTCTGATTGGTTGAAATGAATGCAGTAGCAAAGTTTTGGATAAAGCTCTTTCGTACGTTGCTTCAATTGGGTAGTTACTGAGTGATAACTAAGTCAGCAATGCTTGTATAGATTGAAGCGTTGTGTTGCGCAAAATATCTCCAGCTATTCGAGTGGCGCGTAGATACATGATTGTACAATCGGCGCTAAAGTAGCGCTTTATTTGATCGGTTCGATTGATTTGTGCGCAGAAAATCTCGCCGTCACAAAAACTTCATCGCGCAGTTTCAGTTCAACAAGCGTCAGCCACGCCATGTGCGGCGGTGATTGATAGCGCATACATTAGAAAAATTAATCACAACGAGAAATTGTTTTTGATTGTCAGAGAAGTCTGTCGCATAAAAAATGTTTTGAACATCCCATCCATTGCTCAAAAGGAGAATGCAATGAACACGTTGTTCAAGATGTTGGTGACAGGAAGCCTTGCGATGTCGAGCGCGATGATCTCCGCGAACGACTATTTGCCAATGCAGGCCGGTGATAGCAAGGTGTTTCACCACGATGGCAATGAAGTAACGGTGAAGGTAATCGAGACATATGGTGCCAACTGGAAGCAATACTCCAGCTTTATGGGCAAGTCTCAGCAATGGGTTTGGAGTGACGACGCCAGCCAGAAAGTCTACTGGCTCAATAGCGGCAAAACCCAATTGCTGGTGGATTTTTCTCGCCCCGTCGGCAGTGTTTTCAACGTCAGTGTCGATGAATGCACGAGCCAGGCAACCATTGCAGATAAGCAGTATGTCAGCACTACGAGCGCTGGAAATTTCAGCAACGCCACGCGCTTGACTTTTTCCGGGCAGTGCGCTGATGCGGGCCTGCTGGAAGCAGTGTTCGTGCCGCGCTTTGGCCTGGTGTCGTACGCGCAGCAAAGCCTTATCGGTCCAGTACACTATGAACTCAGCCGCGCCAATGTAGGTGGCGTCAGTTATCCGGTGCACAATGGTATCGCCATGGCTACCGAGTTTCCGATTGGTCGGATCATGAGCAATGAACAGCACACGGTGTCGGCATACCTGACGCTGGAGAATCGTTCTGATGAATCGATCGGGTTCCATTTCAATACCTCACAGACGTTTGACATCGCCATTCTTGCTGCCGACGGCACGGTATTGAATACCTGGTCTGCCGACAAGCGTTTCATGATGGCGTTTCACAGCATTGAACTGGCTCCGGGTGAGTCGCGCCGATTTGGTGGTGAAATCGCCTTGAAGGACTTCAATGGTCAGATACTTGATGTCGGTAGCTATCGACTGAGAATCACCATCACCGGCAGCAACGCACCGCAGGCCAGCGTATTTACCGGTGTGCAGTACTCGGCCGAAGCACCGCTGTATATTGATCAACGGATGACCATCAGCAGACCTTGATGCCATTCAAGAGCTCCCGCCCGGTGTAATTAGCCGGGCGGGAAGATTTTGTTATGGGTAACCTGCCGTGACGCATTCCGAACGAGGTAGCCAAGTAGCACTCGTTCAGTATGTCTTTGCTAGAAGTTGGGGGTTGATGAATACGGCTGAGTGGGATTGTTTTTGGTAGCGTGAGTCTGTGCAACTTCTAGATGCTCCACCAATGCCTTGATCGGCATGGGGTGGGCGAGATAGTAACCCTGAACCTGTTTGCAGCCCATTTCTCGCAAGGTATTCAGTTGCGCTTCGGTTTCAACACCTTCGGCCACTACATCGATTCGGAAATTGCTGGCCATGGCGATGACTGCACTGACGATGGTTCGGGCTCGGCTATCGCTGTCTATAACGGCAACAAAGCTGCGATCAATTTTGATTTCATCTACCGTGACGTCCTTCAACATCGCCAGCGAGGTGTAACCGGTGCCGAAATCGTCTACGGAAAAACTCAGCCCTCTGTCACGCAGTGAACGGATTAGGGCTGAGCTTTTGCCAATATCATTGAGAGTGGCGGTTTCGGTGATTTCGATTCGCACATAGGGCGCCAGCTGCGCCTGCGACTGAATGAAGTCATAAAGGTTTTCCATTGCCTGCGCGCTGTTGAATTCCGTTGCGGAAATGTTGATCGATACATGAGGAATGGCATTGCCCAGCAAACCGGTTGCAGGGAGTTCTTTTGCCACCTTGGTGACGACGAATTCACTGAGTATACGCGACAAACCATTCTCTTCGGCAAGAGGGACAAATATCGCCGGTGAAATGGTTCCATGGTAAGGATGATGCCAGCGCACCAGCACTTCAACGCCGGTAATCCGTAGTTTGTCTGCGGAGTATTTGGGTTGATAAACCAAACTCAATGATTCGTTGGTCAGCGCGACTTTAAGTTCTTTCAGCAAATCACTGCGCTGCCGCTCGGCCTGAGCCAGTTGTTTGTTGTGGAAACAAATGCGATTGCCTGTGCGTTTGGCTTCTCGCAGTGCGGCGTTTGCGGCTTCCATCAGGTCATCAGCATCATCGGTGTCACTGGGGTAGCCGGCAACACCGATGGAACATGTCAGCTCATGCTTTTGCTTGGCAGCCACATTGCGGAAGATTTTCTCTATCGTCAGCGCTTCCTTGGCGATCAGTTCATCTGAATTGAACGCCCGGGATATGACAAACTCATCAGGCGGCAGACGACAGATAATATCCTGAGCGGTGTAATGCTTTTTCAATTCCCCCGCGAGTGCGCGCAGAAACTCGTCCGCTCTATCTGAACCGACGGTCTGGTTGAGTGTGCCGAAACTGTCTATATCCAGGCGGCAAACCATCAGCACCTGTGTTTCCGATAACTCTTCCGATAATCGGAATAACTGTTGTTTGAAAGAACTGCGGCTCAACAAGCCGGTGAGGCCATCCAGATCGTAGGCATCACGCACCTTCCGCAAGCTCCGCATCACCAGCATAAACAACAGCAAGGCCGTGACGGCGACAAAGAACCATCCCTTGATGGTCTGCATCCATGCCAGTTGTTGATGCGTCGGCGCTAACAGGGAAACCGCCATATCCGAGAACAGAATCCAGCAACCCGCGACGACGGCATAGATGACCGCGATTTTTATAGCGGAACCGATTTCCCTTCGCATCAAGAGCCCCTCTGGACAGCGAACACTCGTGGAAAGTCTAGTTCATCGATGGCAAACGCCATAGCGAGTCATGCAGCCGCTTTCGGCTTGCCGGTTTGTTGCGGTGCCGTAGTGAAAAATACACCAGTATTGGCCGCGATTACCGGATGCAAATGGCAAGAAAAGCCTGCTAAGGTAACCGGCGGTGCTTATTCAATTGGTAATCGCCGGATGTAGCATATTTCTGGCAAGCCGCATGCCGTCTTCCCGTCTTGTCTTTCCCATTATTTGGAGCCCGAACTTCAGGGCATCACTGCAAGAGGACTGTACCCATGAAAAATCCCGTTGGTTGGTTTGAAATCTATGTCAGCAACATGGAGCGAGCGAAAGCGTTTTATCAGTCGGTATTGATGGTGGAACTCAATGCACTGAGTGATCCAACAGATACAGGTGTTGAAATGTGGGCTTTCCCGTCCGATATGGATTCCTATGGCGCTTCAGGCACGTTGGTAAAAATGAAGGGTTTTGAGTCGGGCAAGAATAGTGTGTTGGTGTACTTCTCTTGCGAGGATTGTGCAGTCGAAGCCTCGCGGGTCGAGAAAGCCGGCGGCAAGCTTCAACAGCCAAAGTTTGCCATTGGTGAATATGGTTTTTGTGCGTTGGCGGTTGATACCGAAGGCAATATTTTTGGGCTGCATTCGATGAAGTAAACAATGAGTGCCCCTGAACGCGCGCAAGCTCATCCTGTTGTTTTTGCCGCTCTTCATCAGTAAACGCCGTTTATCATCTTTTTTGTCTGCGGTAGCGTGTTGTTTTACAAAGTGACGACCAGAACGCCGGATAAGGCGTGTAACGGGAGCACAGGAGTAGCGCGATGAAATCCAACGGTGAAAAGTTCGGCGTGATTGCCGGTTTGACAGGAATGGCTTCTGGCGTCAGCACCGCCATTACCGCGAGTGTCAGTGCCAACCTTTCTGTATCGGGTGTGTGGATGGGGGTGTTCGGCGCTGTGCTGGGAATTTCCTGCGCTTTGCTTGGTGTTTTGGCGCGGTACCTGATGAGCAAGAATGGCGAATCGGATGTTGCTTTGCGCAAGTAGCGTTTATCGATAGCGTTACGTTCGATTGTTAGCGTGAAGAAAAACGAAAGCCACCACACAACGGTGTGGTGGCTTTCGTTTCTTGAGTAAGAATATTTTTGCGGTACTTATTGACGGCGACGCACGAAGCCCAAGGCAACAAGGCCCATTCCAAAAAGGAACACGGTGTAAGGTTCGGCGACAACAGCGGTTCCTTCCCAGCTGCCGTTTACATTGGAGTTGAATACGCCACCTCCGCCCAAGGTATAGTTCAAATTGCCAGCACTATCCGAATAAAAGCCGGGGAATTCGGAGACTGAGCAGCCCGAGCCTGGAGTCGTGACACAAATCGCCCAACTGGTGATGCCTCCGAACGCATCGAACGTGATGGTGTCGTAGCCCAAGACAAATGAAGCGGTACCATCGGCGGCGAAGATCGCCATATCACTACCAAAGGTAAAACCCCAATCGACAAAACTGGCTGCGGAAACCGAATTGCCGGGCGATACATCGCTGGAATCAAAGGTGATGTAACCACCAAAGAAGCCATCGGCGGATGGTGACGGCAGGTCGGTGGTGAAAGTAAAGGTGATGAGGCTGGCCTGGCTAACGGTGCTGAATGCCAACAACAGAGCGGCGAGCACAATTTTCCCCAGTTTGAAGCTGTGCATAACATGACCCTCCACTTGGAATATTCCGACTACAGTCGAGCAAAATTGATACCAGTTCACAATTTTCCTGATTTTCAATGGGTTATGGCGGCTGGTTTTGTATGAATTTTGTTCAGTGTAAAAAAGGTTGACGCTTTGTGGCGGGAAATTGAGATCTCTTTACACTCCTTTTCCCTGTGATTATTTCTATACCCGCATGTTGCAATGCGGAATTCCTGGTTAAGGTTCCGGGGCCAATTACTCCCGCGAATCAATCGAGGAGCGAAGGGGCTTTTAAAAAAACGAAGTTAACGATTCACGATCGAATCAGGTTTCAATCATTTCGCCAGGTGCTTGGATGGAGTCGCCCGCTAAGTAGTGCCGGCAGTTCGAAAGCTTTGATTACAAAATCCGACACAACCGCTGTCGGGTTTTGCCTGCAATTGGCGTATGGTTGCCGATGATCGGGGTGGCTGTTGAACGAGTGTCATTCCGCAAGCGGTGACGGCGTGTTGTTACCGGACGGCGTTTTTCGAGGTCAAGATGGATAAGACGAAAAATCAATTCACCAATGGTGTAGCCGGGATTGGTCATCCGGTGATTCTGGCGTTGGCGCTGCTGATTTGGTGGACGACAGGTCGGGATGACGCCTCGGTTTTACTGGTGCAGACCATTACGCTATTGATTATTCTTGGCTTGGAAAAACTCGTTCCGGCGAACCCCCGCTGGCGCCTTGGTCTGACAATGTTTGCCAAGTTGATCGGCGTGTATCTGCTCGGCATGTTTGCCACAGGCGTGCTGCTGGTTTTCTACGATGCCGTGCTGGTGCCAAACTTGAAAGCCTGGGCATTACCCCCGGCGCTTTCGCCTGTTAATTTGCCCTTGGCACTGCAAATCGTCTTGCTTTTCCTGCTTTCCGATTTGGTTTATTACTGGGTACATCGCGTGATACATAACTCGGCCATTTTCTGGCGAATATCCGGCCATGGCTTTCACCACGGTTTTCATGATCTTCATGGCGTCAACGCCGGCAGCAATCATCCATTTGAGCTGGTTTTCATTTTGTTGCCGCTGATTGTTATCGCTTCACTGACAGGAGCTTCTGGCGAAGCGGTTTCCGGCACCTCGGCGCTGCTGGTTGCCAATGTGTTACTTACGCATGCCAACGTGAATATGCAAACGCCCATTTTCAATGCCATCGTGACTTGCAGCAATCAGCATCGCCGCCATCATTCGTTGATTTTTTCCGAAAGCAATACCAACTACGCCTGCAACGCCATACTTTGGGATCATCTTTTCGGCACCTATAGTTCCGGGCCGGTGCAGCAGACGGGTATCGGGCCACGGCAGCCACCAATCTGGAAAATGTATTTGCTGCCATTTTCCGAACCTGACGACGCCGATACCGTTTCGACTCGACGTAAACAACAAAGTGAGAAGGATAAATCCAGCTAACCATCGTCAGCGTTTCGGCAAGAGTTTGCTGGCGGCGAATAACACCTGCCAAGCTTACGTGGGTTGCGGAAGCGCATGATGCTCATGCCGCTATTCACAATTGCTATACAAGCCATAGCAAGTTTATGCTCCGGATGCTTTTCCATAACGATAACCGGAGACCATCTGTGGCTTTTCGTCCTTTGTTGCTCGCAACGGTGCTGAGCGCCACCATCAGTGGCACTGTCAGCGCCAAAAACGATCTTGAAACCATTAACCGTATTCGCGATGAAGGGCTTTATCGCTCGCAGGTAATGCATACATTGCAACACCTGACCGACCGCATTGGCCCGCGCCTGACCGGCTCCCCACAGATGCAACAGGCCAGCGCCTGGACCGTGCAACAGTTGAAGGATTGGGGTCTGGAAAACGTGCACCTGGAAGGCTTTGCGTTTGGCCGGGGCTGGAGTTACGACAGTGCTTATGTGCAAATGCAAAGTCCGCGCAAAGCGCCGCTTTCGGCGTTGCCAGTAGCGTGGACGCCAGGGACCAACGGCAGCATCGAAGGTGACGTGGTGTTTCTCGATGCCGTCACGGAGTCGGAGCTGGAGAAATATCGCGGCAAGCTGGCCGGCAAAATCGTCATGCTCAGTGAGCCTGAGGAAATTGAAGAACCAAAGCCCGAACTGTTCAAGCGCTACACCAGCGAAGATCTCGGCAAAATGAAAAACCTGGATCTGAAGCGGCCGGCCAGCAACGCTCACGGTGCGCCGGATGCCATTGCCCAAGGACGCAAACGTTTGGCATTTCGTGATGCGGTGTCAACGTTCCTGAAGCAGGAGAATGCAAAAGCCGCTCTGTATCGCAGCAGTCGCGATGGCGGACTGATCCGTGTGTTTGGCCATGATCACACGGTTGGCAAAACCTTTCCGATACCCGCCCTGGTATTGGCAGCTGAACACTATCAGTTACTGCTGCGCTTTATTGAGCAAGGAGAAACGCCTCGCATCGCGATGTCGGTCGATGCGCGTTTCCATGATGAAGACCACAACACCTACAACACCATTGCGGAAATTCCGGGCACCGACAAAAACGCCGAAATCGTCATGATCGGTGCACATTTGGATTCCTGGCATGCCAGCACCGGCGGAGTCGATAATGCGGCCGGTGTTGCGGCAACGATGGAAGCCATGCGGATTTTGAAAGCAATTGGCGTCAAGCCCAAGCGCACCATTCGCATTGGCCTGTGGTCGGGGGAAGAGCAGGGGCTTTATGGTTCGCGCGCTTACGTGGAGCAGCACCTGGCCTCACGACCAAAACCCTCTGATCCGGCCGAGCGTGAATTGAAGCCGTGGTACTGGACTTCCCCCGGCTTTCCGATCAGCAAGAAGCCGGATTACGATCGCTTTTCTGTGTACTTCAATATGGATAATGGCAGCGGAAAATTTCGCGGCATTTACACCGAAAACAATATCGCCGTGAAGCCCATTTTCGCGGAATGGTTTGCGCCGCTATCGGACTTGACTGAAGGCATCGTCAACACCAATGCTACCGGTGGCACCGATCATGAGTCATTCGACAATGTCGGTCTGCCCGGCTTCCAGTTCGTACAAGACCCGCTCGACTACATGCCGCGCCTGCACCACACCCACATCGATTCTTTCGATCACGTGCTGCCGGACGACATGCGCCAAGCGTCGGTGATGCTGGCAACGTTCGCCTACAAGGCTGCCATGGCAGACAAGCGCATGCCGCGCAAGCCAATGCCGACCGAACCAAGCGAGTTGTTGCAGCAACTGGAAAAAGAGAAAGCGGAAAAGCGTCAACGCGCTAAAGAGCGGAAGGCCTTGAGTGAGTTGCCTTTGTAACGCAGCGTTTAAGCGCCTCACCTTGCCGCAAAGGCATGATTTTGATGGTTGAGAAGAGGTGCTGGCACCAGAACGAAAAGGCTCCAAACGGAGCCTTTTCTTTTCAAGAGCGCTTGGACTTCCGATGCAGTAGAAAAAGTGCGCCAAGTAAAATCAATGCAATGCCCGCAGGGGTGGGTACGGCAAATGGTCCGTTGATCAAGCGAATATTGGTTGGAATATTGTCCAGAATATAGCCATTGCTATCAACGTTGTAGGCCCGGAAAGAATATCCATAGCCATCCAATGTCGTGCCAGAGACCAATCCGTTGTAATAGCTCAAATTTTCCCCGTAAACATTCACCAGAGCATCCATTCCCAACAAGAACCACGATGTGCTCAAACTCAACACGTTTGCCGTTGAGTTATCCAGCACCTGTACCCACGAGAAATCGCCACTACGAATGGTGCCTGATGAATTGTCACGCAGTGTGAGCCATGAGGTGCTAACGCGATCTATATCAAATGTGGCGTTGTCATGCAGTGTAAGCCAAGAAATGTTTGCTCCATCAACATTGATGGTTGAGTCGTTGTAAGCATCAATAAAAGAAATGTGGCCCGCGTTATGAATGTTGATGGTTGCCTGGTCGTACGCATCAATAAATGCTGAGCCGCTCCCTTCAATCATATTTAATGTAGCCGACTCGGTGACAGTGATAGATGATTCACTCGAGTCCAGCGTCAATACATCCTCACCACCAATCCAAATTGCATGGGTGGCTTGACTTAGAGATGCAGTGAGCAATAGGGTTGAAAGAGATTTTAAAAGAGGTTTTGCAAACATTTGCCGGGTTCCTGTGGCAGAGTTCCTACTGAACTGGATCAACCGTATGTTAGGTACGGCACGTCTCTTGACGCCAAGTAGGGGTGGCGAGCGAGCGGCGGGAATTTAAGGTATTCAAGACGGTTTTGCTAGATATCAAGAACGAAATATTTCGCTCCTGATTTGATGGCTACAGGTATCGGTAGGCCGGCGCTAGAGCAATCCATCTAGTCGATTGGAGGGATACCGATTTACCTAGCACGTTGGGATGACGGAACTTGGTAATCAAAGCTCAGTGATTGTGAGCGTTTTGTTTTGGCGAATAATTGGCCACCATTCGGATTGTTCGTTGCACATCGCCAGTAAGAAACAGGATCAAAAAAGCGAAGTGCATGCACTTCGCTTTTCTATGCTGTGGCAAGGCATCTGCCTGTCCAATCGCCGGATTAAACCGGAACGATGTTTTCCGCTTGCGGGCCTTTCGGGCCTTGTGTTACGCGGAAGCTGACTTGCTGACCTTCGGCCAGGGTCTTGAAACCAGTGCTGGCAATGGCGCTGTAGTGGGCGAAAACGTCCGGGCCATTTGGCTGCTCAAGAAAGCCAAAACCTTTGGATTCGTTAAACCATTTGACGGTACCAGTTACGGTGTTAGACATAATATTTTCCTGTAGGAATGAAATGAAAACGCATTTTCTGCGTGAATGCAGCGGGAAAATCAGACTGAAACTTGGAACTACAGGACGAGGTATTACGAATAAAACGACGAAATGGAGCGAAAATCAAAGCCTAGCTTTCTAGCTGGGCGCAACTGTACGGGTATAGTTACTGAGCGTCAACCAATATCTTTTTCCCCGCATCGGGAACTCTTCTAGCCATTGCCGGGCTGGGTTGAGACCGTCGATAATTTTTCTTGTCGGGATCGCGTTCGGTTTGAGGGGTACATGCACTACCTGGTTTATAGCGTCATCTCCATTCTGCTCTGGGCCTGCCTGGCAACGCTGGTCGCTCATCTGACTCATGTCCCGCCATTGTTTTTGTTGGCGGTGACGCTGCTGGCCGGCGGTTCGCTATCGATTTTTCGTTATCGGCGCTGGTCTTTCGATTGGCGTTTGCTGGTGTTCGGTGTATCGGGAGTTTTTGGCTATCACTTTCTGCTGATTATGGCGTTTCGTCTAGCTGACCCGGTGGCGGCGAATCTACTCAATTATCTATGGCCTTTGTTGATTGTGGTATTAACGCCGTTGCTGTTGAGTGGCTTTCAGTTAACCGCGCGACACCTGCTGGGGGCTTTGCTGGGCTTTGCCGGTGCGTATGTATTGATCGGTTTTTCGCCAAGCATTACCGATGAATCATCGATAGTCGGTTATTTGATGGCATTGGCGGCCGCATTTGTCTGGGCCGGTTACTCCTTGCTAAGTAAGCGCTTTGTCACGATGTCGACGGCGTCGGTTGGACTTTTCTGCTTGATTAGCGGTGCCTTGGCGATACTGTTGCACCTGCTGACCGAGCCTGTTTTCTCATTGAATCTAGGCGACGGCTGGCGATTGCTGTTGTTGGGCTTGGGGCCGATGGGCTTGGCGTTTTATACCTGGGATGCCGGGCTCAAGCGTGGTGACCCACGGGTCATTGGCACGCTTTCCTACATGACACCGCTACTTTCGACGTTATTGCTGGCCTGGTGTACCGGCAGGGCGCTGAGCCGTGAAGTGTTGCTGGCCATGTTGCTTATCGTTGGTGGCGCAGTGATCGGTGGGTTCAGCTGGAAACGTCGGGAGCCTGCCGCGATAGCTGGCGGACAATGACGCCGCAGCATGCAAAGAAATAGATGCTGATCCCGGCGTGTTATCCGAAGTTTTTCTTTACGAATTTCATGAGTTTAAGTTGATCTACGAAGGTGAACTGCAAAAGCGATAACGCAGTTCAATCATTGCGCTTTGCAAATACCGTGATCGAGGGTGACGCCATTGCCCTGATGTTGCCAACTCACGGTGAAGTGATTGTCGTTGTCGATGGTCATCGTAATCAACATTGGTGGATACATTTCCGGCGAATGATCCGGTGGTAACCAGCCAACGAGGCTTTTCTGCGTTTTGTCAGGGGAAATGAAAACCGAAACGGTGTCGGAATAGCAATTGGTCCAAAGGCAGGCGGTCAGGGTTTTTGCCTCGTGATGATAGTAAAACACTTCGGCATGCTGAAATCCTTCGGTTTCGCGAGCACAGCCGCCAGCGTCGCAATAGTGCTTGCTTGACGGACGACAAACCAAGTCATTGGCGTTGGGAACAGCCGATGACATTGCTGCAAAAACAACGAGCATGGCGTGGACTGCCGATCTCACGTTGCCGATTCTCCATCGCTTGAAATCCTGCAGTATTCTGACAGCAATCGGCGGGCAATGGTATCGATAAGCGCACGGCTCACTCTGGCGACTGCGGGCGATACCGGATCACAAATATCGCCCGCCGATTCACCATAACTCCAATGCCTCAACACTGGCTTGAGTGCCATTGGTCAGTTCATTTTCGATCAATAGTTTCGCCATTGCCGGCGCATAACGTTTATCGGTGACCAGGATATGTTCAGCCAGCCAGTAGCGCAGAAACAACAACACTTCCTGGAACGGCGGAAACTCGCCTTTACCGACTTTGTATTGCAACTCGGTAACCTGGTTCAATAACGCTGCATGCTTTTGTCGATGGTTGTCCAGGTGTTCGGCTTTGGCTTTGGCCATCAGCATTTCTTCCGCATGAAAGTGCTTTTCTGCGTACAGTGCCAGCTTCGGTAGGGTTTCGCGAATCGCCTGTTGTTGGCTGATGGAGTCCGTATCCTGCATCTGGATCAACTCATTGACCAGCACAAACAATTTCTGGTGCTGGGCGTCCATGGTCGGGTGGCCGACCGAGTACAGGCGGGTCCAGCGCATTGGCGGTAATCGGGTCATCTGGGCTGCTCATGGTTGGCGCTAGGCCGGCAGTTTATGTCCCTGCATTCGGTAAGGATTTGCGCCGGATCAAGGTTTGTTAACGACTGCAGCAGGAGATGGCCGAGGGTGATCAAATTTACCTGGAAATTTCTTACTGTTGTCTGCAACGTAATCAACCAATGATCAATGCAGGGGGATGACAGGCGATGCAAGTAGAAGTACTGGATCAACACGATGAGGCGCTTGTGCAGGCACTGGTTGATGGTGTCAGGCAATTCAACGCCAAGATCCTGGGCTATGTCGATTCGACGCCGTTGACGGTCGTTGCCAAATCCGATGACGGCAAGCTGATTGCTGGCGTCTCGGGGCGCACGGTTTACCAACACTTTTTGATTGAGGTGGTTTGGGTTGATGAATCGGCCAGGACTCAGGGTCTTGGCCGGAAACTAATGGAGCGAGCAGAGCAACAGGCAAAAGCTCGTGGCTGTGTTGCCGCTCAGGTCGACACGTTGTCATTCCAGGCGCTCGATTTTTATCGCAAACTCGGCTTCGTAGTGATTGGCGAGATTGCTGGATTTCCGCTGGGACATAATCGGTATTTTATGTGGAAGCAGTTTGAGTGAAGCAAGAAGGGGAGCAAAAGGCTCCCCTGCAATGCGTTGGCTAGGTGGATTTTCCTTCGGACATCCGTGCCAGCGCCAGCTCCATCCGTTTGATTTCTCGTAACAGCGAACTGCGGCTCATTTCCTGCCAGAGCCACTGTTTTAGTCCTATTTGCATTTGCAGGCTCAGCACCAGCAGAATGCCCCAAAACACCTGCTCTCCGGTTTCGTCCGCGGTGAAAAACTGATAGCCAACAGTGATCATGGCGCCAGTGAAAATCAGCACAAACAAATTGGCGATCAAGAACCAACGACCCAGGTTTCCTTTCATGCTGTTGGCCATCATGCTCGTGATACCCTTGTCTTCTCCGAGAATACGGTCGATTTCGGCTGACTCTTGCTCCAACTCCGCTTTGATGCGTTGATCAATATTCATCGTGTTACTCCTCGTTGTCGTTCATCAAGCATTTCAGTTGCATTCGCGCCCGGTGTAATCGGGATTTGATCGTGCCGGCCGGCACATCCAGCGCGATGGCAATTTCAGTAATCTGCATTTCCTGCAGATAAAACAAATACAGTGCCTGTTGGTCGATGGCCGGCAGCTGTTGCATACAGCGATGCAAGAAATTCTGCGAGCCATCGCCATCGAGGTTGGCGTCCACGGCCATGGACTCGTCGTGCATATGGTCATCAAGCGGTACCGTCGGCAGCGAAGCGGATTTGTGTCGCTCAAGCACCTTCCAGCGCACAGCCCGAAACAACCAACTGCGAAAGGCGCGCACGTCCTGCATCTTGTGCAGTGATTTGGCCATCAGTATCCAGGCTTCCTGTACTGCGTCTTGGGCACTGTCGTTGTCGGCCCCTAGCTTGTAGGCAAACCGGCGCAGCGGTTGCAAATAGTGCCGAAACAGATAGTTGAATGCTGCTTCATTGCCTTGCTGCGCTGCCATGACCAACAGATCTTCTTCCGCTTGCTGCATCAATGAACTCCGTGTGTTTCCCTAAAGAAGCGTTGGGCGGGCAAAAGGTTCACAACAGATGAAAAGTCCGTGAATAATGCCTTGTTTGCCGGCCAGGTTCGCTCTAGCCTTTTTGGCAAACATGGCTTCGGAGGCTGACAGATGTGGCGCATCATGTTTTGCTGTTTTTGTGGATTGCTATCGGGAGCAGTTGCCGCAGGCTTCACGGTACACAAGCTGGCCGATGGAATATACGCCACTGAACGCAACGAGCCGCCTGGTTTGATGTTTGATGCCAACAATGTGTTTATCATCAATGAGCAAGACGTGGTGGTGGTCGACAGCAATATCAGCCCGGACTCCAGCCGCGAAGTACTGGCCGCACTGCGCAAGCTGACCAATAAGCCCGTGCGCTATGTGATCAACACCCACTGGCATGAGGATCATATTCTCGGCAATAGCGTTTGGCGTGAAGCTTACCCCGATGTGCAGTTTATCGGGCATGTGCAAACTCATCAGGATTTATCGACAACCGGCGCCACTAATCGCAAAGGCTTGCTGGAGAATGGTGCCGGCGGTGTCGCCAGTTTGCGACAGGCAATAAGCAGCGGCAAAGGGCTTGCCGGTAATCCCGTCACTGAAGAAGAACGTCGCAGTCACGAAAGCGATATTTTTCTGGTTGAGCGCTATTTGAACGAAGCGGGGTCACTGCCGATCATCTATCCGGATTTGGAGGTGGATTCCCGCTTGGTGTTGACAGATAGCAAGCGGCCGATCGAAATACGCTTTCTTGGTGCTGCTCATACCCGTTCTGATCTAATTGTCTGGTTGCCAAGCGAAAAGCTGTTGATTGCCGGCGATTTGGTGGTTTGGCCGATTCCGCTAATCGGTTCGACATCGTATCCGCGTGCTTATGCGCAGAGCCTCAGAGAAATGCTGGCGTTGCAGCCTGAGATGATTGTGCCCGGTCATGGCCCGGTGTTTCGCGATACCGAGTACTCACAAAAAATTCTGGCATTGCTGGATAACTTGTGCGCACAGGTTCAAGCAGCGAAGCAAAAAGGTGAAACGCTGGAGCAAGCGAAAGAGTCAGTGGACTTATCGGCATTCCGACAGCAGTTTGCCGGTGACTCGGCGTTGCTGAAGCTGATCTTTAGTATGTATGTTCAAGGCTCCGGCATACCGGCAGCCTATAACGAGCCAACCGCTGACTAAACCGCTCCAGCCACGTTATTTTTTGGCGACAACCGACACCTTGGGCTATAGTCGCTAGAAGTCATCTTAAAAATAGTCTGAGCGATGGTGAGGTGCGCGAATAGGAGCACAGCTTGTCGAGCTCCAGGCATTTTTGAGATGGTTTCTAACATCATTCTGACATCACCCCGGATATCTTGGTCATGGCGTTGTATCCCAACCAAAGCGGGTTTCAGCTTTGCGCAAGGTGATACTGGGAGTCAGTCATGGGCAAAGAACCAACGCTATTGGACGTCGGTAGTGACGCTCAGCAGAGCGTCAAACAAACCGAAAAGCAAGCCGAAAAGCAGCCGGACCCTGCGACCGGCAAAACGCCCAAGGAAACAGCAGGAAAGCAAAGCCGTCTCGCGTCGATGCTGGCAACCTTGGTTGCCCGCTATCCAAATGTATTGATCATCGGCTGGAGTATGGTGCTGCTCGCCTATATTGCGGTGCTGCCTTTTGCCTATGTTTGCTGGTACCTGTTGCCGCCCCAGATTTGGGCCTGGGCCAATGAGCTTTGGTGGCATTGGATTCCGGCTTTTTTTGGCTTTGTTTTTCTTTATGCGATACCGATTTGGGCAGCGATGCTGGCCAATGCCTTTGCTCACTTTATCGCCGACCTGTCACTCTCTGTCGAGGAGAAGGTGATTGAGGAGGCGCAAAAATCCGTGCGCGAAACCGAAGAAGATGCACTCGCCCGATTGGAACAGACAGACACGGCAGGTTTGTTGCCGTTATTGAAATACAGTCGTGCCCAGCTCGATGCTTATTACGCTGTTGGTTTAAGCCAGACCAAGAAAAGTTTTTTCAACTCGGTGCTGGCGATGTGGCTTGGATTTCTGCTGTTGTTAATCGGCATCGCGATGTATATCGCTCCGGTGGAAAGAATTGGCCTGAGTCGGCCAACAGAAGATTTTCAAATTCTGATTTTGAGTGGCGCCGCAATTATCGAGTTCATTTCTGCTTTGTTTCTCTGGGTCTATCGCAGTACCACGGCGCAATTGACCTATTTTTATAATCGGCAAATCCACAGCCACACTTCAATTTTGTGCTTTCGCATGGCATCAACGATGCAGCAAGAGCAGGCCGATGAGGCCAAGCGTGCAATCATCGACAAGGTGCTAAGCCAAACCATCGAGCCGGAGCGTCCGCCAGTAGTGGGGGTTAAAGGAATGCGATCTTTGCTGCCGAAATCATGAAGACTGCAAGTCAGAAATGATTCTGACTTGCAGGGGGATTGGTCCAGAAGAAGCGGGTTTATCGGAACACGATATCATCCACGGCCAAATCAGTATTGTCGCCACTGAGGTGTTCAAAACGCAGAATGACATTTTCCATTACTTTGTTGCTGACACCAGTTGTGATATTGGCGACACCATTGGCCGGTACCTCAGCAAGACCGGAAGCTAATATCGAGCCACTCGCTGTGCGCAGCGACCAATTGACGTAGTGGCCGCTGGACCAATTCATGTAATCCAGCAAACGAAAGCTTTCAACGCGCACGCCGTGGCCTGCGGTTGGCGTCAGCACCAATTCATGATAACGGCCGCTACCACCGCCCTGAAGTTGGGCAACGCCACCATGCCAGTTGCTGTCTTTTCCGATGCCATCGCGGCGGCTGTCGTAACTGTCCCAAAAGGCGCCGCCACTGCCTTGGAAACGAACGGTGATATGCGGTGTCGTTAGTGTCGTGTCCCCATAACCGGCGTTGAGCGCATTGCTGTTGCCAGGGTTGTGGGCAAGGCCGGCAAACGTCAAACGCGTGTGATCGAGTCCGCTGTAACGCAGGGTAGCGAATACGGCACGATGATCGGAAGGATGCTGTCCCGCCAGGGAATAGCCGGTACCAATACCGCTGCTGATATCCGCTTCATTGTCGCCGACCGGACCAAGCATGCCGGCGTTGATGGCTTGCAGTCGTTCGCCACGAAAGTAAATTAGATCGATTCGATCTTGCGGCTCGTATATGCCGGCCGGGTAGTGTGATTCACGATAATTTGGTCCGTAATGAGGCGACCAGGTTGAGCCCAATCGCGAGGTTTCATCGGCAAAAACCGTGCGGTAGGCATCCTTCAATCCAGCGTTGGCAAAGATGGCTGAGCTGGGCCATGCTACTGCCGCTCGCTTCAAACCAATTTGTTTGGCGCGCACGGTCCAGTCGAGATGAGAAGGCTCATTGAAATCACCGACCAATACGCTGTCAGTTGCCAGTGCGCCAGCATTCGACATGCTTGTCACGTATTGGCGCGCTTCGGCAGCGCGAGCGGATTGGTCGGCAATGACTGCCTGAATATCTTCCGGACGATTGGGATCACGCAACGGTCCACCGTAATAGGAAATTCCCGCCAATTGATAAGGGCCATATGGCGCGTGAGACAAATGCGCATTGAAGAGCCAGAGCTCATGTCCGGGGGCAATTTCCAGTTTCGCACCACGACCATCGGTGCTGGTATCAATGATACGAAAGCGACTCAGATAAGCGAGATCGCTGGTGTGATGCAAATGCCATTCGGCGCCCAGCTTGCTCCGCAAATATTCGCCATGATTGCGACTATTCAGTTCCTGAAGTCCGACAATCGTCGCACCACTGGCGCGAATGGCGCTGATGATATTGTCGCGGGTAGCATTGCTGGTGGTGTCGGAATGCCAAACATTGAAGCTGAGCACGTCAAGATCCAATGTACTGGCGTGCAGCGCCGCTGAGTGAGCATAGATGGCGGTGACCGCCAGCACGTATCGAAATTTCATGAGTATCCTCGCGTGAGTTCGTGAAAGAAAACAGCGAGCGATAAATTACGATCGGAACATGTCAGTAATGCGACGACTTCAGGACCGTGTGATCTATGTTGCGCCAGTCATTGGAGGTTGTTTTTCTCTGAGTACGCTTCAACGAAATGAATTGTGACTTTTTCTTCTGTTAGCGAATAAATGAGTCAAAAGCGTGGGCGACAACGTCCGCGCAAACGAATCAATCCGCACGCCACTGAACAGGTATGAACAGTGGGCACTGAATGCATTCTTCATTTATTTTTGATGGCGAGTCGCTTAGCATTCCAATTCACAACGGAACCATTGGAAAGGAATCATCATGGAGACGCTCAGTCGCTTGGTTATCCTCGTTCGCGATTATCAGGAAGCCTTGGATTTCTACTGCGGCAAACCTGGCTTTGAAAAGTTTGTTGATATGAAGGTGGGTGAGCGGCGCTATGTGCATGTTCGCTTGCCGTCACAGCTGGATGTGGGTATCTGGCTGATGCAGGCAGAAGGGCGAGCAGATCGGCAACGCATTGGCAATCAGACCGCTGGCCAACCTGTTGCTGTGTTCTATACCAATGATCTTCAGCGTGACTACCAGAACCTGAGCTCGCGAGGCGAGCAGTTCAATGTGTCGCCCGTGAAAGAGGGAGGCGCGGTGTTTGCGCATTTCCTCGACCTGTATGAGAACGAATTTGCTCTGGTTGAGTTGCCGACAGTTGAAGGTGGTGCTGTTCCGGAAGAAGTTGGCGCTGTTTTGTGCGGTAGCTGCTTGGTTATTGCTGGCGTTTTTTCCAGTCGTCAGTCAGTAAGCCACTGAACCCCCAGTTTTCCTCTGCAATTTCCTGAATCACGATATGTGTGTGCTCGGGTTTTTTGCCGAGGTTTCGGACCAGCGAGTCGGTAATGTCCTTGACCAGTTGCGCTTTTTGTTCGCGACTGGCGCCACGAGTGATCTGCAAATTGACGTACGGCATAAATCGCTCCTGAGTGATCGAGAGAATCTTGGGCTGCAGTCTAGTCAAACCGGTGGGCGTATACAGCTGGCTTAAGAAAATCTGAATAGATTTTTAGCACTGGAGGTGTCTCGCGTGGCGATTTAACGCATTTTCCGCTGGCGGGCAGTTCAGTATTCGGGCTTGCCGCCGGCGGCATTTGAGGTGATGGCCAAACCAACAATCAGGAATTCGGCTTCCGGTTCGGCCCTTGGGCAGTGCTCAACGCCTTTTGGCACGATGAACATTTCTTCCGGATTCAGCGTTATCGTTTGCTCACGCAGCTCGATGATCAGTTTGCCGCTGTAGACGATGAACAGCTCGTCCTGGTCGTCGTGTTGATGCCAGCGTGTGGAGCCTATACCCTTGGCTAGCTTGAACAATTGACCATTGGCGTTGCCGATGATTTTCTGCGACCAGTACTCATCGATACCGGCAAGTTGTTCTCGAATATTGATTTTGGCCAGCATGGCGCACCTTTCCTCAACGACGGTTATCGACAAAGTATATCGATCTGGTTGAACGTAGCAGCAAGACCCAGCGAGTCGACCGTTAACCGCCACTCAAACTGGCCATCCAAAATTCCCCTTGTGCGGTGATGGCTTTACCGGCCTATACTGTGACGAAGTTCGCAATGATTACCTCGTTGTAACCAAGGAGTGGGGTATGGCAGCGCTGCAGTCAAAAGCCCTGGCAAAAGGGGAAACGCTGTTCAGGGATGGCGATGATGCCGATTGTGCCTATGTGGTCGAAGTCGGCGAGGTGGTCATCCTGGCCAATGTTTCGGGCGTGGAGCGGGTCATTGGCTGCGTACGGGCCGGGGAAATTCTTGGCGAGATGGCAATGCTCGATGCCGGTCCTCGCTCGGCAACGGCCATCGCGAAAACCGATGTCCGCCTGACCGTCATTGAACGCGATCAATTGGTTTCACGGCTGGCCAGTGCCGACCCGGTCATGCATTTATTGCTGACCGTACTGCTTAATCGGCTGCGCCAGCAATTACACCCGGAACTACCGCCTCGTGATGCGCTGGTGTCGTCCGATGCCGGCCTTATCCGCATCAAGCTGGAAAACGAACTGCGGGCTGGCCTCGGCGCCGGTGAGATGCAAATCTATCTGCAGCCAATCGCTGATATCTACACGAGAAAAATTGCCGGTTTTGAAGCGCTGGTGCGTTGGCAACATCCAGAGAAGGGATTGGTTCGGCCGGATTTGTTTATTCAACTCGCAGAAGATTCCGGTTTGATGGTGCCGTTGGGCCGCTGGATCGTTCACGAAGCCTGCCGTATTGCACAGCTGTTGGAGCAGCAGTCGAACAAAGCTGGTGTAGCGCATAGTGGGGCGTTTATTTCCATCAATGTATCGACGATGCAATTCCGTGATCCGGAATTTTTTGATCATCTGTCGTTGGCATTATCGGAGACCGGCATCAATCCGCAGCGGGTCAAACTGGAAATCACCGAATCGGCACTGACCGACGGCGAAGCAGCGAAACGTTGGATTAAACAATGCAAGGCCTTGGGTGTTCGTGTGGCGCTCGATGATTTCGGCACCGGCTATTCCAGCCTTTCCTATTTGCACGAGTTTGATATCGATACGCTGAAAATCGATCAAAGCTTTATTCGCAAGATGATGACCGATCAGCGCAGTCGACATATCGTTGAAGCGATTATTGCGCTGTCGAAAAAACTGTCGCTGGAAATCATCGCCGAAGGCATTGAGACACAGGAAGCAATCGATGTCTTGCAAGCGCTTGAATGCCAATACATTCAGGGCTATATCATTGCCAAACCGGCGCCGCTGTCGGCTTATCTCTGACGCAATTTATCCCGGAAGCGGTTTATCTAAAAAGTCGGCACCGCCAAAAGTGTTGATGAAGGTTTCCGCGCTACTTGATGTGCAGGCGAAAGCGTTCGGCTAGCGTCTGACCTTGACCATCCAATGCGGCGAGCTGAGGCTGGCGGCTGACGGAGGCGATACGCGCCGTCGGGTTTGGATGGGTTTTCAGCAGCAGCGCCATGCCGGAATCGCCGCTCTGGCGCGCTTCCAATTTTTGCAACACGGCAACAAACGCCCAAGGGTCGTAGCCGGCGGCACTCATCAGTGCGATGGCACTGGTATCCGCAGCGTGTTCATCGTCACGGTCCAATCCGCGGGCATAAAGCACACGCGAAGCACCGACCACTTTGTCAACAGCGTCTTTTTTCAGGCCGCTATATCGACCACCGGATTTGCTGATTTGATGATCGCTTACCGCGCCGAGAATATCCGCCGCGGCACCCGTCAGATTGTCCTTCTGTATCGCTTTCAGATGATGCTTTTGTTCGACGTGTGCAATCTCGTGCGCCAATACACCGGCGAGTTCCGCTTCCGATTCGAGCTGTGCGAGCATGCCGCGGGTGACAAAGACATAACCGCCCGGTGCGGCAAAAGCATTGATATTATCGTCACGGAGAATACCGAACTTCCACGGCAGTTGCGGACGCGAAGAATGCAGCGTCAACAGCCGACCGATACGATTGAGGTAGCGCTGAGCCGTTTCATCGTTGTCCAGCGGTGCGGCACCAACCAAGGTTGCGGCCATATGCATACCGATATCGATTTCTGCTGGCTCTGAAACCTCTTGCGCATCAGCTACCTTCTGACCAGCCGAGAGAAGCGGATCAAGATTGTAATTGCCAACGCGGACACCTTTGAGTCCACCACAGCCATCGAGCAACAGTGTGCAACCCAGCAACAACATCAGACGAGCGCGCATATTATTTGCCTCCTTTCTTTGCGGCCGGCAGCCGGCCTTCTTTGGCAAATTGCGCGGCCTCTTTGTCATTGGCCGACCAGCGATCCAGACGCTTCAGTTCCGGCAGATTTTCCTTGGCCTGTTTCAGTTGTTGTTCGGAAAGCCCGCGTATGCCTGTGGCAATCGTTGAATCACCACGCCTGACTTGAGTCAGACTTTTTGCTGAGCTGGAAGCATGGGACTCGATATCGCCAATCATCCGCACATGCAGCATGCGCACCCAGCCGCCGGTAGTATCGACATCAGCGGCATACCAGCCACCACGTCGTTCCTTGATTGCCAGCGTTTGTCCTTGTTTCAGTGCCAACAGAGTTGGCGCTTTTGGCTCGGGTTGTGATTTCAGTTCAGCATCGGTAACCAGTTGTCCGGATTGACTTGGTGCTGCGAACGAGCACGGCACAGCAAGCAATAAAATCAGTGTCAGTGTTATTTTTGTCGATTTCATCGGTGCGTACTCCGTGGTTCAAACACCCTGACGGCTTCACTGCGTCCTTTGACTTTATATTCCCCGTGCGGCACGAAGTCAAAGGCCTCGGGGCAACTGGCACGCGTGGCCTCAGATACCAGAATTCGGGCAACGCCTTTGGTCAAACCTTCCAGACGGCTGGCCAGATTGACCGTGTCGCCGATGGCCGTATAGTCCATTCGCTGCTGGGCACCGAGCATGCCGATCACCGCAGGGCCGGTGTGTATGCCAATGCCGATATCGAAGCCGGTTAATTGCTGTTCCCGACAGAAAGCGTCGAGTGCATCAGACATGTCCATGGCGGCCTGAATGGCATGCTCGGCGTGTTTGGCATCGTCGAGTGGTGCGCCCCAGAACGCCATGATGGCGTCGCCGATAAATTTGTCGAGCGTACCCTGATGTTTGAAGATCACATCAACCTGTGTTGTGAAATACTGGTTCAACAGCCGCATGATTGTTGCCGCATTGTGCTGTTCGGACAGCGTGGTAAAGCCGCGGATATCAGAGAACAGCACGGTGATCACGCGTTCCTGGGCGAGTTGGCTGGTTTCGGTCAGTCCGGAATCGATCAATTGCTGAACGACGTTCTTATCGAGAAAGCGGCCAAACAATTCCACGGTGCTTTTGCGTTCATCGCGCGCTTGCAAGTAGCGCAAAACGGCGCAAGCAAAGAGAAACACGATGACAACCAGCAATGGACTGATGATCGGAATCAGCACAGCCTGATGAATGCCAAGAAAACTGGCGACAACCAGTGCGGCCGTCATCACCAATGCGGCAGCGACGACACGCCAATAACTCAACTCGGCAACGACCACGAGCCACATTAGCAGCAGTGCCGGCAAGCCAGCCCACACGGCATACCATGGCGACCAGTGCAGTTGCTCTCCGCTGCGCAAATTATCGAACGCCGTGATCAGCATATAGACCGCTGGGTATTGCGAATCCAGCGCTGTCGGCTTCAGATCGTGATTGCCGGTGGCGGTGGAACCAATGAAAACGAATTTGTCTTTCAATGTTGAGTTCGCCGCACCACTTTTAACCTGCTGAAACACATCGTGATAGGAAAGGGTTTGAATCGGTGGCCGTTTGCCAAACCAATCCAGCCGAATCGGTGAGTGCTCCGGCAGTGGATAAGCAAAATCTCTGGCAACGATGGCCGGCAAACTGAAAAACCGCCAACCATTCTTTTCGATATGAACATGATATTGACGGCCGATACCATCCGGCTCTGAAAGAAAATTGATCAGCCCGAGCCGCCAGTGTTCCGGTTGCCCGAGTGCCGGCCAAAGCACATCGGCTTTGGCGTTGTTGTCGGCTCGCGCGGTCGGTTCGATGAACGGGTGAAAGCGCGAACGCTCGGCCAGATTTTTCACGTTATGAGCTTCACCGCTGTACAGCAGTGTTGGCATATAGATGTTGTCGTGGTTGGCCAGGACTTCCGCGAAATAGCTGTCCATTTCTTTCAGGTAAAGCGAGGCCTCGCTGAACCAGATGTCGAACACAATCGCTTTGGCGCCTTGCTCATTGAGCCATTCCAGTAGATAGGCATGGGTGGCACGAGGCCAAGGCCAAGCACCGACTTCCGGCGCCATCGCTTCGATGCTATAGGTGTCGATATCTATTAATACAATGTCACTTGGCGGCTCGCGCTGCATGGCCCGCCAATGCGTCAGCGTATCCAGCCAGAAAAAATCCAGCCGATGCATCAATGGCAAATGGCTGGCAGCCAATAACAGCAGCAGACAGCCAGCGAATGCCCAACCGATTTTTATTGTTGTGACAGGTTTTTTCGGCGAACTCATGGTCCGTAACAACCAATATGACGACCCGCATCATTCATCCTAGGTGAAATTGGCGGCGACGCCAATCGCCTGCAGATCGGCGGGGCAGAATGCTTTAGGCTAGATGGCTCTGAATGGAGGTAAGCGTATGCAGGAAAAACCGTTTTCCCAAGCCTGTGAGAACAACAAGGCGCCAATATTGGCGGTGATTCGCGAGTATTTCGCCGATTGCCATCGAGTGTTGGAGGTTGGCAGTGGCACCGGACAGCATGCGGCCTATTTTGCCGGCCAGCTGCCGCATCTGATCTGGCAGGCATCGGATGTCGCGGTTCATCAACCTGGCATTGAGGCCTGGCGAACAGAGGCGGGCCTGACAAACCAGCCAGCAGCGATAACCTTGGATGTCAACGGCGAATGGCCCAAACAGCAATTTGATGGCGTGTTCTCCGCCAATACAGCCCACATCATGAGCTGGCCGGAAGTGCAACGTTGCTTCACGGGCGTCAGCCAGGTGCTGAAACCGGGAGGCCATTTCTGTCTGTATGGGCCATTCAATTTTGATGGTCAATACACCAGCGACAGCAACCGCCAGTTTGACGCGATGCTGCGCGCACGTGATCCCGAAAGCGGCATTCGCGATTTTTCCGATCTGAATCAGCTGGCAAACCAACACGGCATATGCTTTGTTGCCGACCATCCGATGCCAGCCAACAACCGGATTCTGGTTTGGCGGCGCCAGTAAGTCTGAGGGATCGCGAATGCCTCGCTGAAAAACCTTGTTACCGTGCCAACCGGAACCAATTCGCTGAACCGCGTGCCGAAAAGCAGTCATGGTTAAACTCCAAGGAATCAATATGAAAAACTGGACGAGGCGTCAATGGCGTCAACACAAAGGCTTTATCGTGTTTGTTGTGCTGATGCTGGTATTTCGCAGTTCATTTGCCGACTGGAATGATGTGCCGACCGGCTCGATGAAGCCGACGATTCTGGAAGGTGATCGAGTTTTCGTCAACAAGATGGCCTACGACATACGCGTTCCTTTCACTCATATTTCTCTGCTGAAACTGGCTGACCCGGCGCGCGGCGATATCGTGATATTTGATTCGGCGGTTTCTGAAAAGCGACTGGTGAAACGTGTGATTGGCTTGCCGGGAGATCGGGTGGCATTGCTGAACAACGAATTGTTCATCAATGGTCAAAAGCAAGCGGCGATGTATCTCGAAACCGCCACCTATGGTGATCTACGACGCATTGAAATGACTGGCATCTCTCATCGTATCGCGGTGGCCAACGCGGAAAGGCCTTGGTCCAGCTTTCCGGCGGTGACGGTTCCTGCCGGCCACTACCTGGTGCTTGGCGACAATCGTGACAATAGCGCCGATTCACGGGTGATTGGTTTTGTACCGAGAAAGGAAATCGTCGGGCGTTCCACTCATGTGGTGTTGTCACTGGATCCGAAAAACTATTTCCTGCCAAGAACCGAGCGATTTGGCGCCAGGCTTTGAGTGCGTGTAGCTGATACTCAATCAAGGCCATTTTTAAAGGCTTTGAATTAGCGATAAGGTAGCGGTGACCGGAAAATGGTCAGAGGGGTAACGTTGTGAAAATTTACTGCTGATAATTTCCGCCGCTTTGACTTGCCAGTGTGGGGAAACGAGTATCGCGTCAATTTTTTCACCAGCTCGAGCGCCTGTGAACTGATGAAAGCTACCGACATCCGTGGCGTTCGGGTGGAGAAGGCGATAACTGTCTTGTAGCGTCAGTTCGGTACTGGTTAGTAACTGACGGAAAGCTGATGCCGATTCTCCGCAATTGAAATCACCGAGCACAATCACGGGATCTTTCGTTGTTGCCTGCCGCGAGATTTGCTGTAGCAATTGCTGGGCGCTTTTCTCCCGTAGCGCTTCCTGTTCGTGATCCCAGTGAGAGTTGTAAACACGGAAAGTCTGCTCCGTTTTCATCCAGAGAAACTGTGCCCAACTACAGGTTCGAGGAATTTTATTCCCCCAGCTTTTTGAACCGGGTATTTCCGGCGTATCGGCATACCAGAAGGTATCGTGTTGCAGCGGGCTCAGTACCTGTTGATCGAAGAGTATCGCGGCATGCTCTTCCGAATAGTTTCCTGTCAGATGACCGCGACCGATGAAGCCATACTGCGGAAATGCATTGCGGATGGTATCGATCTGATAGCCCATTGCTTCTTGCAAACCGAGGAGAGCAGGGCGGTGCTCTGCCAGCATGGCAATAACAGCATCTTTACGGAATGACCAGGCGTTTTCAGCATCAGGTGCCTCACCGTAGCGAATGTTGAAACTCATGACGGCAAGTTCGGTCATGGTGGTGTGGCGCTTCTGACGTCAGCGAATCGTTCCAAAACATGTTTGCTGATGGTATCAGCCAACTCATGTTCCGCCATGACCGGTGCGTTGATGCCAATGGACTGCAGATAATCCAGCTCTTCTTCGTAATGGGTGCGAACAATGATGTCGATGTGTGGATTCAGTTTTCTGGCCAGTTCAATGATGCGTCGTGTTTGAAAACGCTCTGGCGAGGTAATGACCAGCACCTTGGCGTGACGCAGATGGGTATGCTCGAGAATGCCATGCATTGATGCATCGCCGAAGATGACCGATTTACCGGCTTTTCGCAAAGCGTCGCAGGCTTGTCGATTGTTTTCGACAACAGCATGAGGTATTTGATATTGATCGAGTTGTAAGCCGATTTTTTTGCCGACTCGCCCGTAGCCGACCAACACCACATGGGCGTTGAGCTGTTCCGAATGTCCTTCAGTGTGCTGCGCGCTGGATTCGGTGCTTTCGGGTTGATGATTATTAAGGAAGCCTGGGCGATTCTCAAACATTCTCGCCAGTAGCGGAATCATCCGGAACGCAATCGGGTTCAACGTTATCGATACGATGGCGCCAGCCATGATCAAACTCTGCGCCTCGTTGGACAGTAATCCAAGTCGATTGCCGAGCGCCGCCAGAATAAAGGAAAACTCACCAATCTGCGCGAGGCTGGCCGCTACGGTTAACGCCGCGACCAGTGGGTAGCGAAATAGCAGCATGATGGCGAACGCGGCGATCGATTTACCAATCATGATCACAGCGACGACGGCCAGTACATGCCAAGGCATTTTCAGCAGAATGGTTGGGTCGAACAACATGCCGACCGAGACAAAAAACAGTACCGCAAACGCATCCTGAAATGGCAGTGCGTTGGACGCGGCGCGATGGCTGATATGCGAGCCATTGATCACGACACCAGCGAGAAAAGCGCCCAGTGCAAACGACACACCAAACAAGCTGGCGGCACCATAGGCGATGCCAAGCGCCATGGCAATGACTGCCAAGGTAAACAATTCTCTTGAGTCGGTTTTCACCACCAGATGCAGAATCCACGGGATCAATCGCGTGCCGGCCAGCAGCATGACAACGATGAACAGCACTATTTTGATGGTGACTTCAAACAACGAAATCCAGAAGTCATTGGCCAGCCACCATTGCTCATGAGTTTCCATCAACACGGCCAGCGCCGGAATCATTACCAGTGCCAGGACCATGACCAGATCTTCGACGACCAGCCAGCCGACAGCGATGCGTCCTTGCGTGGTTTCGAGTAGATGATGTTCTTCCAGGGATTTCAGCAACACCACGGTGCTGGCTACCGACAGCGAAAAGCCCAGCATCAAACTGGATGCCAGCGACCAACCCCACCAGAGCGCGAACAGCGCACCCATGACGGTGGCCGCGATGATTTGCAGTAGTGCACCGGTCATCGCGATGCCGCGCAGTTTCATCAGATCGCGAAAGGAAAAGTGAAGACCGACACCAAACATCAACAGGATGACGCCGATTTCTGACAACTGCGCGGCTAACTTCAGATCCGCGACGAAACCCGGTGTGTAGGGCCCGATACCAACACCGGCCAGCAGGTAGCCAACCAATGGCGGCAAGCCCAGTCGGGCGGCCAGCAATCCGGCAGCAAACGCGAACAAAAAGCTCATGGCGATTGTGGTGATCAGGGTGTGGTCCATCGTTTTCCGGCTGTTCAGGCGTGGTGGAGAGCAGACCAATACATTCTAGAAGCAAAGTGTTTGACCGGGCAATTTTTTGGAGCGTGCTGCGTTGAAACTTGTCTTATCGGGCGCTGCAACTATGTTTGTATCAGGCGCTGCGGCCTGTCGCCGGTCGCGCAGGCCATCTGAATGGTTGCCAAACAACATAAACCGGAAAGGAGAACAATGGATGAAAGGGGTCAAACTGATTGGCATTTTACTGATTGTCGCCGGTGCATTGGCATTGGCTTACGGTGGCTTTACTTATACATCGGATCGTCATGATGCCAAGCTGGGGCCGATAGAGTTTTCTATTGCCGAGAAAGAAACCGTCAACGTGCCGGTGTGGGCCGGCGTCGGTGCCATTGTGGTCGGTAGCGTGTTATTTCTCTGGGGTGGCGGCAGACGTCGCTGAGAGAAAAAAAAAGGGCGAACATCATTCGCCCTTGCTTCAGCATTACTCAACTTCGTAGATCGTGGTCGTGCCGCTGATTTCATTGCCGACAATCAACAATGCTTTGTCATTCGGGCTGTCACTCGCCGGTACGAACAACAAACCCTCCGGTCCCAGATCGCCGGCCGCTGCACCTTCAGCCGGTGTCACCGATAAATCACGATTGCTGACGTACTCGACGAAACCCGGTGCGAACGGATTGCTGATATCAAACACCATGATGCCGCCCTGACGTTCCAGACCGACAAACGCATAAGTGCGACCGTTGACTTCACCAATCGCGACGCCTTCTGGTTCCGGGCCTTTGTTGTCACTACGGTTGTCGGTGCCATTGCCGGTGTTGTTCAAGTTGAAGAATAACGGTGAGGTATCGGCAATGATCTGCTCGACTTGATCGCCGGAGTCATAAATCAGCGAGCCAGTTGCACTCCAAATCGAGAACGACCGCGCACCATAAGCATAAATTTTTTCGTGCTGGCCATTATTGTCCGCATCGCCATCGACACGAGAGACGGTCAGATCGCCAATGCCGCCACCATCCTGCAACAGCGCGATTTCATCCGCACTGAATTTGCTGCTATCCAGTGTCAAATCCTCAAGTGCGGTTTCATCGGCAAACGCCAGGCATTCGCCGTCGCCCAAATCGGTATGGCCAGCACCAGTGCAGGTCGCGCTATCGGCATCGTAAATATATTCGCGGCCATCACCTTCATTGGCAGTAACCAGATAGGTTTTGCCATTGAAAGAGTAAGAGGCGATCGCATCCGGCATGTACATGCCGTATATCTTCAGGTTTTCGATATTCGGATATTTGTCGTTGCGATTGGCGTCGAGGCCCATACCGGGAATGTTGTGATTTTTGAAGCTCAAGGCTTTGATGTCGGTGACCGTGGCCGTGCCAATATCAACGATGGCCAGCGCATTGTTTTCCTGCAATGTCACGTAGGCTTTGCTGGAGTCTGAGGAGACGGCAATGTATTCCGGCTCCAGATCCTGAGCAACGCTGGCGTTTGGCCCGAACAGACGAACACCAGAAGCTTTCAGTGTCGCGGCATCACCATTGAAGGCCGTGAAGCTGGCGTGGGTAACGGTGGCACTGGCAACACCGGCGCCGATATTGATGATCGAGACCGAACCCTCCGGGTCAAGCTGATAGTCATTGCTGGGTTCAGCTTCGTTGGCACTCAGCACGCGAAGACCGTCGGGAGTAAAGGTCACCATATCGGGCAGGGCGCCGACGGTGACACCGTGAATGAAGGCGAGCGTATCGGTGTTATAGAAATAAACGCGGCCATTGTCCTGTTTGACATCGGCTTCGACAGCGACGGCCAATATGCCGTTTTTGACTGCGACGCTGTTGGCGCCACCGGAAGTGAAGCTCGCGGAATCCTGAGCCGCAACGTCGATGGTGTTGAGTTTTTCCGGCTGGCTTGGATTGGTGATGTCCAGCACATCGATGCTGTTGTCACTGGCGTTGACGACGAACAGACGCATGGTGCCGGCATCGTAAGCGACGATTTCGGCGCCGCCATCTTCAAAAATGCCCGATTCGTAACGGCCGATTTGATGCAGGCGGCCGTTGCGTGCATTGCGACCGTCGTTACCATTGGCGCCGTTTGCACCATCCGCACCATCCGCACCATCCGCACCATTTTGACCATTGCTGCCATCGACGCCATCGCGGCCATCATCGGCACAACCAGTCAGTAGCATGGCGGCTACCGTAATTATCAAGACACCACCAAAGCCGGGAATCTTCATTGTCAGGAACTCCGTTACCTTTTGATAAGCGGAGCCATGCTAGGGAGCGCGTGTTGCAGATTTGTGGCGGTTCCGTGTCGCCGCGATGACGTTGGCTTCCTCGTGTCATCGAACGGAAGTCTCGCTGTCATATCGGATGATGCTGACGGAAGGCTATTTTTAAGCGGAACAGGAATAACTTGGCGTTTTGCTGATCGTGACTACACTTGAGTTATGTGCCCACTTGGAAAATCACAATAACGTGCTGGTCGACACCTCAAATCTAAGCAAAATATGGATGGTTTTGGCAGCGTTGTTGATATCTCAGTTGGTCTGGGCGCTGGACCCCGGTAAGGCGCTGCACCAGTACCGTCAGGATCAATGGAGTACCCCGGAAGGCCTGCCACAGGTGACGGTATTGGCCATTACCCAAGATCGGGACCACTTCATCTGGCTTGGCACGCAAGTCGGTCTGGCGCGCTTCGATGGCCGTGAATTTCGCGTGTTCAATGCGGAGAATGATTCGGGGCTTTCCAACAACTACGTCAACAGTTTGCTCGCCCTGGATGATGGCTCGGTCTGGATCGCAACACGTGGTGGTATTTCCCGCTTTTCAGATCACAAAGTGGAGCAGGTATTGCCGTTGGCCAGCACCGGGGTCGTGCACCAATTGCTGTCTTTCAAAGACCATGTTTACGCCGCCACCGACAACGGCCTGGTGCAGTTTGATCTGGCCAACATCGGTAACCCGAACTGGATTTTTCAGCGCGCAACGCAACGGGTCGGCTTGATCGATGGCGAGCTGGCGTTCAGCGCCGGCACGGCGTTATGGCGTTATGCCGATGATGGTCGATTGTCGACGCTGGCCGAACTGCAGGCGCCGCTGACCCATTTTTACAATGACAAACAGGGCTATGCCTGGCTTGGCACGGAACGCGGACTTTGGCATTGGCGTGATGGAAAATTGAGCCAGCCAATTGCGCATCCGGCTCTGCGTTCACGCCTGATTGAAGCGGTGTGGCATGACCGTGACGACAATCTTTGGGTGGCATCGGATGTTGGCTGGTTCCGACTTCGTTATGCTCGACTCGGCGATGAAGTGCAGCGGATGAATGATCGCTGGGCCCGCAGTTTGTTTGAAGATCACGAAGGCAATCTGTGGGTCGGCTCCACGACAGAAGGGGTCGCACGTTACTGGAATGGTTATCTGACGCGAATCGGTGACGAGGAGGGCATCGCCGAACCGTTGATCTGGGGGCTGTATCAAGACCAAAGCGGCACGATTTTCGCGCAAAGTCAGAACGGTGTGTATCAGCAAATCGGTGATCGTTTTGCTCTGCGTTACTCGCCGGAGCAATTGCCGCATCCGAATGCCTTGGCGGCACTGAAAACTCGCGACGGCACGTTCTGGGTCGGCACGGCGCAGGGGCTTGCCGCATTCCAACAAGGCAAACGGGTGCATCAGGAATTGTTGAAGCCGCTGGAAAACGAAAAGCTCTACAGCTTGGTGGAAACCGATGAAGCATTGTGGATCGGTGCGCGCAATGGTTTGTACCGGATACAGGATGGCAAGCTGTATTTGCCCAGCGCATTCGCCGGTATTCCTCCGATCACTGTGCGCGGAATGATCGTCGACAAAGACAAACGGCTCTGGGTTGGTACGTCTTCCGGTTTGTTTCAATGGCAGAATGGTGCGTTCACCAAAATTGCCAGCGATTTACCACTCGGTAGTGAATTCATATCGGCCATGTATGTCGACCCGACCGGAACACTTTGGGTCGGCACTCAGAACTCGGGATTGTTTCGCTTCCGCCAAAATCAGTGGACGATGTACAACACGGTCAGCGGCCTCCATTCCAACACCGTTTTCTACATCAACAGCATTGGTGACAAATTGTGGCTGACCAGCCATCGCGGCATTTTCTTTGTCGAGTTCAATCAATTCGCTGAGATGGATTCGAATCAGCGTCAACGTTTGAGCAGCATGGTGTATGGCGCATCGAATCGCACCGATCGAGCGGAATGTAACGGCGGTCATCTGCAAGCGGGTTTGGTCGATGACAAGGGCAGACTGTACTGCCCAACGATTGACGGCATTGTCATGATCGATCCGTCGCGTTTGAGCGCAGTGCCATTTCCACCAAAGCTGCATATCACCAACGTGCGCTTTACCGTTGATGGCGTGCAACAGCGTGTTGCTGGTAACAAGGCAGAGTTGCCGGCCGGTGCCCACAATATCGAGATTGATTATGTCGCCACGAGTTATCGTGAGCCGATGTTCACCCAGTATCAGTACCGCATTTCCGACAACGACAAGAGCTGGATTGATGCCGGTACCCGTAACACCGCGTACTTTCACTCACTGCCACCGGATAACTACACTTTTGAAGTGCGCGCTCAGACCGATGACGGTGTCAGTGCTCAGAACAATGCGACGCTGATGATCAAGTTGGCGCCATATTACTACCAGACTTGGTGGTTCCGAGCCTTGCTGGTGCTGGCGGCGATTTCGCTTTTCGTTGCGTTGTTTGTTTGGCGTTATCGCCTGTTGCAGGCCAACAAGCAACGACTGGAGCATCTGGTTGAACAACGCACCCGCGAGTTAACGCTGGTCAATGAGCAGCTGCAAAAAGCCAGCAGCACCGATCCGCTGACCCAACTCGGCAATCGTCGTTACGTCGTGGAGCGGGTGCCGCACGATGTCGCGCTGTCGCGTCGCGCTCATATCCGTCAGATTGATCCGGACAACCGTGACATTGTGTTTGTCATGCTCGATATCGATCATTTCAAACAAATCAATGATCGTTACGGTCATGCCGTTGGCGACTTGGTGTTGGCCGAAGTGGGCAAGCGTATCAGCGGTGTGATTCGCGACTCCGATTACGCGGTGCGCTGGGGCGGTGAGGAATTCATGGTTGTTGGCCGCTGCGCCAATCATCATCATTCCATGCATTTACCGGAGCGTTTGTTACGCGCCGTTTCCGGTCAACCCATCTGGATTGGCGGCGATCAGAAATTGAACGTAACCTGTTCACTTGGATTTGCCCATTATCCGTTCTGGAGTGAAGATCTCGATGCGCTGAACTGGGAGCAGATTGTCACCATTGCCGATGCGGCGTTGTATATTGCCAAGAGCCGTGGGCGGGATCGCTGGATTGGTATCGAAGCAGGCGATTTGTTCGAGCCGAACGATTTAGTCGGCTTGCAAAATATTCAGGATTATTTGCGCCTGGTCGACCGTTTCAAGCTGCGCCTGATTACCGAGGTCTTGTAGCGCTATCGAATCTCCCTGTTTTCGCGAAGGGCTTCGCTAGCACGAGCCTGCACAAGTTATTCGAAAAATCGCTTTTTAATCAAAGCTGGCGATCGGTTATGCTGCTGCCCTAACAAGCAGTGGATTCATTTCTTTGTCTGATAAAGCCCCTTCCTTTTCTGTGCCAGCCCGGATGCAGGGCTGGATCGCCTTGCTTGGTGCCGTTGTCGCACTCGGGCCATTGACCATCGACATGTATTTGCCGGCGTTGCCGGTAATCGGCACTGATCTGCAAACCGGCAGCGATCAAGTGCAATTGACCTTGGCCAGTTATTTCATTGGTCTGGCGCTTGGTCAGTTGATTTACGGCCCGGCCAGTGATCGCCATGGCCGCAAACCGCCATTGCTGATCGGTTTGGCGATTTATGTACTGGCGTCGTTGATGTGCACACTGACCAACGATGTCATGATGCTGGTCTTCTGGCGTTTTGTTCAGGCGCTTGGCGGCGCTGCCGGCATGGTCATCACCCGCGCCATTGTCCGCGATCGCTGTGATACCCAGCAGGCGGCAAGAGCATTTTCTTTATTGATGTTGGTCATGGGCGTTGCACCGATTCTGGCCCCGTTGATAGGCGGCTGGGTGCTGGCGCTGGCCAATTGGCGCTGGATTTTTGCCGTGCTGGCCGGCTACGGCGCACTGATGTTTTTGCTGGTGTTTTTCGCCATTGAAGAAACACTCGTTACGCGCAATCCCTTGGCGACTCGCGTAGCGGTGATTTTTCGCAACTATCGACATTTGATGGGCCAGGCCGATTTTGTCGGCTACACGTTGAGCAATGGTTTGGCCTGGGCCGGCATGTTTGCCTACATCACCGGTTCGGCGTTTGTGTTTATCGAAGGATTTCAATTATCCGCGCAGCAATATGCTTATATTTTTGGCGCCAATGCCGGCGGTTTGATTCTGGCCAGCCAAATCAATGTGCAATTGCTGAAGCGTTTTCGTTTGAGTTTTCTGCTCGACCGGATGATGTGGCTGCCGTGCCTCACCGGCGTCTCGCTGGTGATATTGGAATTGTTGGGATGGTTGAATCTGACCGGTTTGTTGATTGGCTTGTTTTTGTTTATCGCCAGTCTCGGTTTGATTGGGCCAAACGGTGTCGCGCTGGCGATGCACAATCAAATGAAAGTGGCGGGTAGTGCCTCGGCCCTGATGGGCGCATTGCAATTCACGGTGGCGACATTGACCGGCGCGACGATGAGTCTGTTCAGCAGCGCATCACCACGACCCATGCTGATGTTGATGGCCGTCTGTGGTGTGCTGGCATTGCTGGTGTATCGCTGGACCGTGGAACGAATGGCCTCATCACTCTGAGCGCAGCGGTCTTGCGCTCAGGCGTGCAATAATCCGTCAAAAAACGGTTTGATCAAGGCTTCGGCGTTCTGATGCAAATCGAATGCTTCCGGATCGATCAACCAATTGAACAGCAGGCCGTCGACCAGACTGAACAGTGCGATGACGGTCAATTTCGGATTTACCGCTTTCGGTAACTGACCGAGTGTGATGGCTTGTCCGATACGCGTTTCCAGGTCTTCAGCGCATTCTTCGCGACTGCGCAAAAAGCGTTGACGGATATCATCGACAGCTTCGGTGTATTCACATTTCAACAGCAGAATGCTGACCACCGCTTTCAAATGCGCGTCGGTGGTAATTCGTTGCAACATGATGATGATGTCGTTGCGGATCTGTAGGACCAGGTCGTCGGGGTTATCCGCTTTCGCCTGTTCCTGCAATTCATCGAGCGGCATCATCACGCGCTCCATCAGCGCGCCAATCAGTTCGGCCTTGTCCTTGAAGTGCCAATAAAACGCGCCGCGGGTAACACCGGCGTGTTGGGCGATTTCCTGCAGCGAGGTATTGGCGACGCCGTTCTGAGAAAAGATTTGCTCAGCGGCATCCAACAGCTGATCGCGGGTGGCTAAGGCTTCGGCTTTGGTACGTCTGACCATGGCGGGGTCAACCTTGGTGAATAGTGACGTCGGTAGTTTACAAACATACATGCATGTATGTAAACTGCTTTCCGCGCTGCTTCAAGGCGCGTCCAATTTGCACACCTCAATCCCGAGATCTTGAGTATGGGTACCAATAAGAATCTGATTCCTGCGTCGGCTTTGGCGCTGGTTCTGCTGGCTGGCTGCAGCAGCGACGGCGCTGAAAATGGCGGCATGGGCGGTTTTCCGCCACCCGAAGTCAACACCGAAATGCTGGTGGCCAAAGATATTCCAATCAACCGTGAATACGTCGCCGAAAGCCATGCTTACCGCGAGGTGCAGGTGCGTGCCCAGGTCGGCGGCATTCTGCAAACCCGCCGTTTCGAGGAGGGTCAGCAGGTCAAGAAAGGCCAGGTGCTTTTTGTCCTCGATCAGAAACCATTCCGGATTGCCCTGGCTTCCGCGAACGCCCAGAAAGCTGAAGCGCATGCCCGCTTGATGCAAGCTGAGCGCGAATTCAAACGCGTTGATGCCTTGCGTGAAAGCAAGCTGGTCAGCCAGCGCGATCTCGACACGGCGCAATCGACATTGCAAGCCGCGCAGGCGGCCATGCAAGCGGCAGAAGCGTCGGTCAACGAAGCGGAACTGAATCTTGGTTACACCGAAGTCAAGGCGCCGATTGATGGTGTGATTTCGCTGACCCAAAAACATGAAGGCGCGTTGGTCGAAGCACTCAACGATGTGCTGACGACGATTGTGCAAATCGATCCGATGTATGTCTATTTCAATGTCTCCGAAACCGAATTGCTGCGTCATCGTGAAGCGATTGCCGAAGGCCGGATCAAGTCGGAAAAAGGTGAGAAGGGCGAAGTGCAGATTCGCCTGGCCAATGGTCAATTGCTGGCGCAAACCGGCGAGCTGAATTACACCGATGTCTCGGTCACCGAAAACGCCGGTACCGTGCTGATGCGGGCCAAAGTCCCGAATCCGGAGCGACGTTTGATTGCCGGTCAATTTGTGCGCGTCGTGTTGAACGGTGCTTATCGTAGCGAGGCAATTTCGGTACCGCAGAAATCGGTTCTGGAAGGTCCGCAAGGCAAGTTCGTTTACATTGTCGAAAAAGATGCCAATGGCAATCCGGTCGCGGCGATGCGTCAGATCACGGCCGGTGATTGGTATACCGAGCCGAGTGCCAATAACGAACAACGCTGGATTATCGATTCCGGCCTGCAAGCCGGCGATCAACTGATCCTCGATAATCTGATCAAAATCCAGCCGGGTGCGCCGGTGTCGATTGCCAAACCTGCGACCTGATTAACGGAGCATTGCAATGTTCTCCCGATTTTTCATTGATCGGCCGATTTTTGCGACGGTACTGTCGCTGTTTTTTGTGATCGCCGGTTTGGCCGCGATCCGCGTGTTGCCCATTGCGCAGTACCCGGAAATTGCGCCACCGGTCGTCACCGTTACTGCGATTTACCCTGGTGCGTCCGCCGAAGTATTGGAACAAACCGTTGCGGCACCGATTGAGAATCAGATCAACGGTGTCGAAGACATGCTCTACATGAGTTCGACTTCAGCCTCGAACGGCGTGGTGCAGATTCAGGTGACGTTTGATATCGGCACCGATGTCGATCAGGCAGCATTGAACGTCAACAACCGGGTCAAACAGGCGGAAGCGAAACTGCCGAACGAAGTGCGTCGCCAAGGCGTAACGGTGGAGAAGGGCTCCTCATCGTTCCTGCAGGTGTTGGCCTTTTATTCGCCGAACGATCGCTTTGATGACTTGTACACCAGCAACTATGTCACGTTGAATGTGCTCGATCGGCTGAAACGCATTCCTGGCACAACGGGTGTTCAGATCTTCGGTGCCAAGGACTACGCGATGCGCATCTGGATAAAGCCGGACGTGCTGGCCCGTTTGCAATTGACGACGGCCGATGTCGCGCGTGCGATCGGCGAACAAAACTCGCAGTTTGCGCCGGGCAAAATCGGCCAGCCGCCGATTCAGAATGATCAATCACTGGTTTATACCATCACCACCCAAGGTCGTTTGAGCGATGTCAACCAGTTTGAGCAAATCATTGTGCGAGCCAACGCCGATGGTTCGGTGCTGCGACTGAAGGATGTCGCGACCGTTGAACTCGGCTCCAAGGATTACGAATTTATTGGTCGCATCAACGGCAAGTCGGCAACGCTGGTCGGTATTTTTCTGCAACCGGGTGCCAACGCGCTGTCGGTCGCTGATGAAGTCAATGCCACGGTTGCCGAGCTGGCGCGCTCATTCCCCGACGGCTTTACCTACAGCGTGCCGTACGACACCACCCGTTTCGTCGAAGTGTCTATCCGCGAAGTCGGCAAAACGCTGCTCGAAGCGATGGTGCTGGTGTTCTTGGTCGTCTATCTGTTTCTGCAAAACTGGCGCGCGACATTGATTCCGACACTGGCCGTGCCGGTTTCGTTGATCGGTACGTTTGCCGGGCTGCACATGCTCGGTTATTCGATCAACACGCTGACGCTGTTCGGTATGGTGCTGGCCATTGGTATCGTTGTGGATGACGCCATCGTCGTGCTGGAAAACGTCGAACGGCACATGGACGAAGACAAATTGTCAGCACGCGAAGCGGCGATTCGGGCAATGAAAGAAGTCACGGGTCCAGTGATCGCGATTGTGCTGGTGCTGACTTCGGTATTCGTGCCGATTGCATTTCTTGGTGGCTTGGCTGGTGAGTTGTATCGTCAGTTCTCGATCACTATTTCGATCTCGGTGGCCATCTCAGGCATTGTTGCGCTGACCTTGACGCCTGCATTGTGTGTACTGATTCTGAAGCACGAGCATAAGAATCCCGGCAAGTTTTTCCAGTGGTTCAACGACTGGTTCGAACGCTTTACCCATCGCTACACCGATGGCGTGCGGTTCTTGTTGAAACGTGCTGGCCTCGGTATTGGTTTGTTTCTGGGGATGGTCGTGATTACCGCCAGTCTATGGAAAATCACACCGGGAGCGTTGGTGCCCGATGAAGATCAGGGTTTCTATATCGCGGCGGTGATTTTGCCGGATGGCGCCACGCTGACGCGCACCGACTCGGTCGTCAACGAAGTGGTTAAACAGATCCAGTCAAACCCGGCCAACGAAAATGTGGTCGCGTTCACCGGTTTTGATTTTCTCGGTGGTGGTTACAAGAATAACGCGGCGACCATTTTCGTCACGCAAAAGCATTGGGATGAGCGGGACGTGCCAACGACGGCTCTGGTCGGCGAAGTGTTCATGAAAACTGCGCACATCAAAGAGGCGTTGGTGTTGGCGTTCAATCCTCCGCCAATTTTCGGTCTGGGTACGGCCGGTGGTTTCGAGCTCTACATTCAGAACCGCGGTGAAGGTGGCGCCAAGCAACTGGAGGCGGTAACGCAAGCGTTTATCGCAAAAGCCAATCAAGATCCCATGCTCGCCAACGTGTCGACGCTGTGGCGCGCCAGCACACCACAGTTGTTTGTGGATATGGATCGCGAAAAAGCGAAAGTGCTTGGTGTTTCGGTGGACGAGGCGTTCAACGCCTTGTCGGCAAGTCTCGGCAGCTATTACGTCAATGACTTCAACAAATACGGCCGCACCTGGCAGGTGTTGATGTCGGCGCACCCGGATTATCGTCGTCGTCCCAACGACATTGGCAATATTTACGTGCGTTCGACACACGGCCAGATGATTCCGCTGGCGGCGTTTGCCCAGGTGCGTTACACCTCGGGTCCGGACACGCAAGATCGGTTCAACAATTTGCCGGCCGTGAAGATTTTCGGTGGCGGTGCGCCCGGTGTCAGTTCCGGTGAAGCGATTGCCCGAGTCGAAGCGATCATGGCCGAAACACTGCCGCCCGGATTTTCCTTTGACTGGAGCGGCGCCTCGTTCCAGGAGAAAAAGTCCTCAGGTACCAGTGGTTTGGCGCTTGCGTTGGCCGTGGTCATGGTGTTCCTGATTTTGGCCGCGCAATATGAAAAGTGGTCATTACCGCTGTCGGTATTGTTGGCGCTGCCATTTGGTACTTTCGGCGCGTTGATGGCGGTTTGGCTGCGTGACATGAACAACGATATTTATTTCCAGATTGGTCTCGTGACCTTGCTTGGTCTGGCCGCGAAAAACGCCATTCTGATCGTTGAGTTTGCTTCGCAGAAAAAAGAGCTGGGCATGAGCACGGTGGATGCGGCACTGGAAGCGGCGAGACTGCGTTTCCGGCCGATTCTGATGACCTCGTTGGCATTCATTCTCGGCGTGCTGCCGCTGACCTTGAGCAGTGGCGCAGGCGCCGCGGCCCGGCATGCAGTCGGCACTGGTGTCACCGGCGGCATGTTGGCGGCCACCTTCCTGGCGGTTTTCTTTGTGCCGCTGTTCTATCGGTTGATTACTGATGGTTTCAAGCGAAAGCAAGCGGAACCGGCGGGTGAAGCGACGTCATCACCCACAGGCAACATCTGACAACGGACTCACTAAGCAGTAAACTAGCGAAAACGGCGGGGTTAACCCGCCGATTTCATTCCCGAGGCAGTCGTGCGCGCGCTTGAACGCTTTCCCGCAACAATTCTGATTCTGGTCGCCATTGTCAGTGTCCAGGCCGGCGCGGCGCTGGCCAAGTCGCTGTTCTCGCAATTTGGTGCAATCGGCACCGTGTATCTACGTGTGCTGTTCGCCGCCATTATTCTCTGGCTGCTGGTGCGCCCAGGTTTGAACCTCTGGCGTCAGGGCCGGTGGAAAATCATTGTCGTGTTTG
The DNA here is from genome assembly GCF_009756665.1 of Permianibacter aggregans. Classification (GTDB taxonomy): domain Bacteria; phylum Pseudomonadota; class Gammaproteobacteria; order Enterobacterales; family Permianibacteraceae; genus Permianibacter; species Permianibacter aggregans. Next base: position 264,194 of record NZ_CP037953.1, on the reverse strand, counting down.
GCGCCGTGCTGGTCGGCATGAATGCCTTCTATTACCTGGCGCTGGAACGTTTGCCGCTCGGTTTGACCGTTACCATCGAATTTTTTGGCCCACTCGGCGTTGCCCTCTGGCAGAGTCGCCGACCGCTGGATTTACTCTGGGTAGCCTTAGCCGCCGGCGGCATCATTCTTCTGAATCCTCTATCCGGTGCGCTTGATAGCGTCGGGCTGATCTTCGCGGTCATTGCCGGTGCCTGTTGGGCTGCTTATATTCTGCTCGGACAACGCATTGGTGGCGCCTTGCCGGGCGCGCAGGGATTGACCTTGTCGATGATTGTCGGCGCGCTGTTGATGACACCTTTGTCGACGGTGCCAGTGCTGCAGAATGTCGAGTATGGTTTCGGCATCTTGTTCGCCATTGGCGTGGCGTTCTTGTCCTCGGTGGTGCCGTATACCTTGGAAATCGAAGCGCTGCGGCGAATGCCGACGCGGCAGTTCGGCATCTTGATGAGCCTTGAACCGGCGGTGGCTTCGGTGATTGGCTGGCTGATGCTTTCCGAACAATTGACCCTGACCCAATGGGCCGCCGTATTTTTGGTCATGTCGGCCAGTTACGGTGTGGTCCGTTTTGGCAAAACCTGAATGAGCATTGATGATGTTTCCCGCCTTGACTGAAGTGCCACAGTTGGACGCGCTGGTAGCGCAGTTTCTTCAGCAATTGCCGCAAAACGGTTTCACCGGTTTGATTCAAACCGATTACGCCACGCGCTTGATCAATGCCACCGACAACAGCGTTTATCAGGTGTTGCCGCAAGCGGTATTGACGCCCAAGAATGAACAGGATGTTGCCAGCATTTTTCGCTTGGCGGCCGAGCCAGTTTTTCACTCGTTGAACTTTTCACCACGCGGTGGTGGCACCGGCACCAACGGTCAATCACTGACTCGTGGCATCGTCATCGATGTCGCACGCCTGCAAAATCACATTCTGGAATTGAACCTGGAGCAGGGCTGGGTGCGTATTCAGCCCGGTGTCATTCTTGACCAATTGAATGATCATCTGAAACCGCACGGGGTATTTTTTGCGCCGAACCTGTCGCCATCGAATCGGGCAACGATAGGCGGCATGGCCAATACTGATGCTTGTGGTAAAGGCTCGCGTTTGTACGGCCGCACCAGCGATCATGTACTGGGCATGCGCATTGTGTTGAATGATGGCACCGTGTTGGTTACCGGCCGGAAAACCGCTGAACAGTTAAACGCGGTAGTCAATCAGAAAACTCGCGAAGCCGAACTTTATCAAACCGTACGCGACGTGTGCGCTGATGCGCCGAGTCATCCTGGCTCGGAAAAGCTCGGAAGGTTTATCACGGCGTACAATCTCTGGCGCCCGTTGCGTGATGACGGCAGTCTGGCGCTTGATCCGCTGATTTGTGGTTCCGAAGGTACGCTGGCGGTCGTCACCGAACTAACCTTGAAACTGACTCCGCTACCAAAACATAAAGGTTTGTTTGCGGTGCGTTATCGCAGCTTTGATCAGGCATTGGCAGCCGCGCAGCAATTGCTGGCGCATGAACCTTCAGCCATTGAAACCATTGATGACAAAATTCTGAACCTTGCCAAGAACGATGTACTGTTTCCGAAAGTGCGTCCGTATCTTGGCGTCGATGAGGAGTTCACCGGTAATGCCGTCAATCTGGTCGAGTTTATTGCCACTGATGATTCGGCGTTGTCGGCAAAAACGGCTGAGCTGAAAAAACAATTGGCCGATGATCAGGCCGTGATCAGCTTTTATTACAGCACCGAATCGGCACCGCAAGGCGCGCTCTGGGAGCTGCGTAAAAAAGGCGTCGGTTTGCTCGGTAACACCAAGGGCAAACGCCGACCGATTCCGTTCGTCGAAGACACGGCAGTGCCGCCGGAGCACCTGGCTGATTACATCCGTGAGTTTCGTGCGCTGCTCGATAGTCATGGCTTGAGTTACGGCATGTTCGGTCATGTCGACGTCGGCTGCCTGCATGTGCGACCAGCATTGAACTTGCGCACGGATGAAGATGAGCAACTGTTCCGGAAAATTTCCGATGGTGTTTACACGTTGCTGAAAAAATACGGCGGTGTCATGTGGTCGGAACATGGCAAAGGATTTCGTGCCTGGTACGGCCCGGATTTTCATGGCGACGCGATTTATCAGCGCATGCGCCGGATAAAAACCGCATTCGATCCGCGCAATCAATTGAATCCGGGTAAAATTTGTACGCCGTTGAATTCCGATGCCGAGCTGATATCTCCGTTTGCGCAATGGCGTGGCCAACGTGACCGGCAAATTGACACTCGCGCCGAAGAGATGGCGCAAGGGGCTTTGTATTGCAATGGCAACGGCCAGTGCTTTGATTACCGGATGGACAGCATCATGTGTCCTTCATACAAAGCCACCAATGACCGCATTCACTCACCGAAAGGCCGCTCCGGCTTGATGCGCGAATGGCTGACGCAAGTCAGTGCGCAGAATATTGATATCGCGGTCAAACCATTGACCGGTAAAGAAGTGCTGCGTCGCGAACTACGTCGTTTTGGCGGTCGCGACAGCAATGATTTTTCCCATCAGGTTGCTGATGCGATGTCGGGGTGCCTGGGCTGCAAAGCCTGTGCGACGCAGTGCCCGATCAAGGTCGATGTGCCGGCGCAGAAATCCTTGTTTTTGCATCATTATCATCGACGCTACCCGCGTCCGGTGCGTGATTACCTGTTGAGCAGCATGGAAAGCTGGGCGCCGATCATGGCCAGGGTTCCGCGCCTTGCCAATGCCTTGATGTTCAATCCGCTTTCGTCCTGGTTCGCCGAGAAAGTGTTTGGCTTGCGCCAGTTGCCGCGTTTCGCTACGCGTAACTTATACCATCTCAAAAACAAGGCAGAGCGCCGTTTTGATTTGACCGAGTTGCAAAAACTGAGCAGTGAGCAACGCCATAATACTGTGTTTCTACTGCCTGATGCGTTCACCGGGTTTTTCGATGCACATACGCTCGAAAGTGCGGTGCAATTGCTGGAAACGCTGGGCAAGCGCGTCGTGCTGTTGCCGTTTTTGCCGCTGGCCAAGGCTGACCATGTCAAAGGCCTGTTGCCGGGCTTCGAACGCAAGGCCAATCGCGCATTGTCGTTCTTGTCTTTGCTGACATCGTTGGAGGTTCCAGTTGTTTGTCTTGAAACCACGCAGACACTGATGTTCAGTCAGGAATACCGGGAGTTGACCAGCCGCTACGAGCTGCCTTCGATTCTGTCGCTACATGAGTATCTGCATGGCACGGAAATCACCGTCCCCCAACACGCTGGCGGCACCGTGTTTTTATTTTCCCACTGCACAGAAAAATCGCAGCAGCCGGCGAGCACCGTTCAATGGCAAAGTATTTTTCAGCGTGCCGGCCTGGAACTGCAGGCGGTGGCTACTGGTTGCTGCGGCATGGCTGGCAGTTACGGCCATGAACGTGAGCATCGCGAACAGGCCGCGCGACTCTGGCAGCAGGGCTGGGCGGACAATATTGCCGAGGCGCAGCGGCTTGGCAGTGTTTGTGCCAGCGGCTTTTCCTGTCGCGAACAGGCACGCATACAACAGCAGTTGGAACTGTCTTCACCGGCCGAACTCTTGTTGAAGCATTTACGCACGGGGCAATCGCGCTGAACTGATTTGTCGGCAACCGCGGTTGTGCTATACAGCAGTATTGCCAACCGCGATGATGTAAGCGATGAACGATAATAACGAACGCCTGCCGGTTTCCAAGTTTCTCCATTGGGTGTATGAAAAGCCCGACGCGATCTTCCTGTCACAACCGCTGCCTGGTGGTGGCCTGCGTGACATCAGTTGGCGTCAAGCGCACGAACAGGTGTCGCGCGTTGCCCAGTGGTTGCAGCGTTTCCCGCGCGGTTCGCGTATCGCTATTTATTCGCTGAATTGCGCGCACTGGATTTTGGCTGATTTAGCCATTTGGTATGCCGGCCATGTTTCGGTGCCACTGTATCCGACCGCCGGCAACGATAATATTCGTCATGTACTGGAGCATTCCGAATCGGTGCTGGTGTTTGTCGGCAAGTTGCACGATTTTGCTGACAAGCGTGAAGCCATTCCCGATGCCTGCCAGATGGTCGCGATGCATCATCACCACGACGGCTTGATCGATTGGGATGAGCTCGTTAAGCGCGAGTTGCCGATGCTGGCGCCGGTCAAGGTTGATGAGCACGAGTTGGCGACGATTATTTATACCTCGGGCACCACGGGCACCCCGAAAGGCGTCATGCACAGTTTTGGCAATGCCGGCTTTGTCGCGGAAAACATGGTGTCAGTAACACAGCAACTCGGCTTGCGTGAGGGCCGTTTTTTTTCCTACTTGCCGTTGGCGCATGTTGCCGAGCGCTGCGCGATCGAATTGGCGGTGCTGGTTCTCGGTGGCCGCATCTTCTTTGTCGAATCGATTGATCACTTTTTGCGTGATATGAAACGTGCCCAGCCGACCGTGTTCTTTGGTGTGCCACGCATCTGGCTGAAGCTGCAGCAGGGCATGTTGGCGAAACTGCCTGAACAGAAATTGCAGCGTTTACTGCAACTGCCGGTTCTGGGTGGTTGGTTCGCTGCGCTGATTCGTCGTCAATTGGGCATGGGCCAGGTGCAGGTGGCATTGAGTGGTGGCGCATCAATTGATGTCGAGTTGATCAATTGGTGGCAAAGGCTGGGGATAACGATTCTCGAAGTGTATGGCATGACGGAAACGCTGGCTTATTCGCATCTGAATTTTCCGCAACGACGCGGCATTGGCACCGTCGGGGAATTGCTGCCGAATGCTGAGTGCCAGTTTGGTGAAGACAACGAAATTCTGCTGAAGCATCCGGGTGTCATGCTCGGCTATTACCGCGATGAAGCGCTGACCAATGAAACGCTGGTTGATGGCTGGGTACACAGCGGCGATCTCGGCAAACTCGATGACCAAGGCCGACTGATCATCACGGGCCGCAAGAAAGAGCTGTTCAAGACCGAGAAAGGCAAATACGTGTCGCCAGTGCCGATTGAGCAACGGCTGGAACAACTGGCCGGATTCGAGCAGGTTTGCGTGATTGGTACCGGCATGCGTCAGCCAGTGGCTATCGCTGCGCTCGGCGATAAATTTGAGGATTTGAAAGCCACGCTGGAGCAAAAACTCCAGGATGTGCTGGAGAAACTGAATAAACAGTTGGACCCACACGAACGTCTCGCTGCCATTGTGTTGGTGGCAGAACAGGGGACCACCGAGAATGGTTTGCTAACGCCGACGCTGAAAATTCGCCGGCATCAGGTCGAATCGGCCTATCGGGACAAGCTGCGCAAACGGTTGAATGAAGAGCAGGGAATCATTTGGTTGTCGGAAACAACCGATTTTGATCAACTGGATAGCGCCTGAAGTTTGCCATAATACGTAAACTGTCTAATTCAAGGAGCAAGGCATGTCCGAATTAAGTCATCTTGATGATGCTGGTCAGGTACGGATGGTTGATGTCGGTGACAAACCGGCTACCGAACGACTGGCGCTGGCTGAAGGCTATGTTTACATGAAGCCGGAAACCTTGAAGCTGTTGACTGCCAATGAGCTGCCGAAAGGCAATGTGCTGACCACGGCGCATATCGCCGGCGTATTGGCGGCCAAGCGCACCGACCAACTGATTCCGCTCTGTCACAGTCTGCCGCTTTCTGGTGTCGATATCGAGTTTGCCATTGACGGTATTCGCAGTGCGGTGCACATCAAGGCGCAATGCCGGGTCTGCAGCCAGACCGGAGTTGAAATGGAAGCCTTGACTGCGGTCAGTGTCGCGGCGCTGACGATTTACGATATGTGCAAAGCGGTTGATAAACATATGCGCATCGACGGTATTCGCTTGTTGAAAAAGACCGGTGGCAAATCTGGCGATTTTCATGCCGGTTGATCCGGCATGATGGGAAACGAGAAATGATTAAGGTGTTGTTATTTGCCAGTCTCGCCGAGCAGGCTGGTACCGATACGGTTGTCATTGAGCAACCGGTCAGTAATGTTGAACAGTTGCTTGGGGTGCTGCGTCAGCATGCGCCAAAAGTATTCGACGTGATTGAGGCTCGACGTTCATTACTGATTGCCGTCAATCAGCAATTGGTGCGACGCGATGCCAGTGTCAAGGATGGTGACGAAGTGGCATTCATGCCACCCGTCACCGGAGGCTGAACATGCTCGCCGTGCAAGCCGAAAATTTTGATGTCGCTGAACTGACGACGTCGCTTTATGACGCGGCGAAAAATGTCGGCGCCGTGGCTACTTTTGTCGGCATTGTTCGTGCTGATGCCGTCGTCAAGGCGCTTGAGCTGAGTCACTATCCCGGCATGAGTGAGCAGAGCCTGGCGCTGATTGCCGGTGAGGCGAATGCGCGCTGGCCGCTGGCTGCGGTGAGCATTATCCATCGTGTTGGCAAGCTATTGCCGGGTGAGCAGATCGTTTATGTCGGCACCGCCAGTGCCCATCGTCAGGCGGCGCTCGAAGCCTGCGCTTACATTGCCGATCAATTGAAAACCCGCGCGGTGATCTGGAAAAAGGAACATCTGGTTGATGGTACTCGCTGGGTGGAACCGAGCGAACAGGATGTCGCCGTCGCTGCGCAATGGCGCTGACATGCTTTGCGAAAAGTTCAGCAGCGATCGCTGTCACTCCTGCCAATGGTTGGCACTGCCTTATCCGCAACAACTGGAGCGCAAGCAGGCGCAGTTGAAAACGCTGTTTGCGAACTCCGGCGCGGATTTTTTTCCTCCGGTCGTGAGTGCCGAGACCAGGTTTCGCAATAAAGCAAAAATGGTGGTGTTGGGCACTGTTGATCATCCAGTGCTTGGCATCGTCAATCGCCATGGTGTTGCCACGGATCTGTCGGATTGCCCGCTTTACCCAGCTGTTTTTCAACCGCTGTTTGTGGCGATCAAAGGCTTCATCAAACAGGCGCGACTGACGCCATACAATGTCAGCAAGAAACGCGGCGAACTGAAGTTCGTCCTGCTGCAATACTCGCAAGCCGAAAACGCCTTCATGCTGCGTTTTGTCTTGCGCTCGACCGAGCAGATCGAGCGTATTCGTCAACATCTTCCAGAATTGCTCGCCGCGCAGCCGTCGCTCAAGGTTGTCAGTGTCAATCTGCAACCGGTACATATGGCGGTGCTTGAAGGCGATGAAGAAGTGCTGCTGACCGAGGCCGGCGCATTGACCGAAGTGCTGAACGATGTGCCATTGCATATTCGTCCCGGCGGCTTTTTTCAGACCAATACCGATATCGCCTCAAAGCTCTATCGCACCGCTGCCGAGTGGGCGAGCCAGTCGTCGGCAAAAAACCTGGTCGATTTGTTCTGCGGCGCCGGCGGATTCGGTTTGCATTGCCTGCAAAGCGGGCAAAAACTGCTGGGTTTGGAAATCAGCCCGGAAAGCATTGCCGCCGCGCAAGGCAGTGCCGAGCAAATGGGTTGTGCAGACCGGGTGCAGTTTCAGGTGATGGATTTGCAACAAGGCTTGCCGACGTTGCCAGCTGATTTTGCCCACCCGGATCAGGTGTTGGTAAACCCGCCGCGACGCGGCCTGGGACTTGCGGTTTGTGATTGGTTGCGCCAGGTCGCACCAAACCAGATTCTCTATTCAAGTTGCAATGCCGAATCGATGGCTGATGATATCGGCCAATTGCCCGGTTATCGCTTACGGCGTCTGCAGTTATTCGATATGTTCCCGCACACCGCCCATTACGAAGTGCTTGGGCTGCTGCAGCGGGAACCCGCTTAGCGCTTGAACGTCATCGGTTCGGCCCAGCGCCATTGACCCGGCGCCAAATCGCCGAGTTGCCAGGCGCCGATCTGCACCCTAACCAGCCGCAGGGTAGGGAAGCCGACTGCCGCCGTCATTCGTCGCACCTGACGATTCTTGCCTTCGTGGATGGTCAGCTCCAGCCAACTGGTGGGGGTCGCGGCCCGCTGACGAATCGGCGGGTGGCGTGGCCAAAGCTCTGGTTCGGGTAGCAAACGTGCCTGAGCCGGCCTGGTCATGCCGTCTTTCAGCAAAACCCCACGTGCCAGCGCATTCAGCGCTTCCTGATTTGGTACGCCTTCCACCTGCGCCAGATAGGTTTTCGGCATCTTGAATCGCGGTTCGGTGATTTGCGCCTGCAGGCGACCATCAGCCGTCAACAGCAACAGGCCTTCACTGTCGGTATCCAGGCGCCCGGCAGGATAGACATCGGGTACATCGATAAACGTTTTCAGCGTCGGTTTGCCGCTGCCATCATCACTGAATTGGCACAGCACGCCGAATGGTTTGTTGAACAGAATCAGTTTGCTCATGTCGGCAGGATGCGCGTTTTGTTGTGGGTTATTGGCATCTTCAGAGTGGGAAGTTTTTTATCAGAAGTGGAGCGCGATCTTACCGCTATTCAACATATCCGGTTGACCAAACTCCGATGATCAGCGATTGCATTTGCGCGTGGAACATCTTTCAGATTGATTACGGCTTGTTGCGTACAAATTGATACAAAACGCGAACGCGAGTTCTAATTCTAAAACCGCATAGATCGACGCGAACCTTAGACAACAAAGTATGAATAGAAGGCGTGGGAGAAAACCGAAGGGGGCTGGAAAACCCCCTTGGCTGAAATGCGTAGAGCGAGTTAAGAAAGACCGCTTATTCAGCGGCTTTTCTGCTCCACGCTTCCCGGAAGAATATTGGTTGCGTGCAGGCCCTTCGGACCTTGCGTTACATCAAACGAGACTTCCTGGCCTGCTTTGAGGCTCTTGTACCCGTCCATATCGATGGTTGAGAAATGCACAAAGACGTCATCGCCACCTTCCGATGGACGAATGAACCCGTAACCCTTGGCATTGTTGAACCATTTGACCGTGCCGTAAGCCATACCTGACTTCCCTCTCGTACATATTACAGGAAATGCTGGCTGCTCCTTGAATGCGACGATCGGCGTCACCATTCAGACATCTACGCAGGGCGAGGATGAGTGTTGTCCCGATGACCCCCTTATGTCAAGTCGTACTGCGGTTGCGGTGCTGAAAATGCCGGTTGGTTCCCTTGAATATGGTAGATTGTGTCTCGATTTTGTTGGGGGTAACCCCTGGATTTTTTCCAGTCTGGACTAAGCTGTAATTATGGGAATGACGCACTTACCTGCCGGTCAGCCCGGTGTCGAGGTTGCGCCGGCCGAACCACAGGTCAAACCACCAAAAATGTATAAGGTGGTGATGTTGAACGACGATTACACACCGATGGATTTCGTCGTTGACGTGTTACGACGCTTTTTCTCCATGAATCCTGAAAAAGCAGTGAAGGTGATGCTGCAAGTGCATCACGACGGTCGGGCAGTGTGTGGGGTGTATCGTTATGAGATTGCGGAATCAAAAGCGATGCAGGTAGTCGAATACGCCAAGGCGCACGAGCACCCTTTGCAGTGTGCGGTTGAAGCAGCCTGAAGTCCGTGAGGTAGCAGTATGTTAAGTAAAGATTTGGAGCTCACCTTGAATCAAGCCTTTAAACAGGCGCGTGATAAACGTCACGAATTCATGACGGTTGAGCATTTGTTACTGGCGTTACTGGATAACGCCGTGGCATTGAATGTGCTGCGTTCTTGCGGTGCCAATGTCGATCGTCTGCGGCGCGAGCTCGGTGCATTCGTTGATGAAACGACACCATTGATTCCCGATGGCGATGACAGCCGTGATACGCAACCAACGCTGGGTTTTCAACGCGTACTTCAGCGCGCGGTTTTTCATGTGCAATCGGCGGGTAAAAAAGAAGTGACTGGCGCCAATGTGCTGGTGGCCATTTTCAGCGAACAGGAATCACAAGCAGTTTACCTGTTGCATCAAGAGCAAATTTCCCGCCTTGATGTGGTCAATTACATTTCCCACGGCGTGTCGAAAGTTTCTGGTTCCGAGCGCGATAACGCGCAAGCGGCGCCGCAATCCGAGACCGAGGAAGAAGCGGGTGCCGATTCTTCAGCAAAGCCGCTGGATAATTTCGCGACCAATTTGAACCAGTTGGCAATCGACGGAAAAATTGATCCGCTGATTGGCCGTCACTTGGAGTTGGAGCGCACGATTCAGGTACTCTGCCGTCGCCGCAAAAACAATCCATTGTTGGTCGGTGAAGCCGGTGTCGGTAAAACGGCCATTGCTGAAGGTTTGGCCCGCCGCATTGTTGATGGCGAAGTGCCGGAAGTGATGAGCAATGCCGTGGTGTATTCGCTCGATTTGGGCGGCTTGCTGGCCGGCACCAAATACCGCGGTGATTTCGAAAAACGCCTGAAAGCGGTATTGAAGCAATTGCAGGATGAAGAGCATGCGGTGCTGTTCATCGATGAAATTCACACCATTATCGGTGCCGGCGCAGCCAGTGGCGGTGTCATGGATGCATCGAATTTGATCAAGCCGTTGCTTGCCTCAGGCGGCATCAAGTGCATAGGCTCGACGACATTCCAGGAATATCGCGGCATCTTCGAAAAAGATCGGGCCTTGGCGCGTCGCTTCCAGAAAATCGATATTCTGGAGCCGTCGATTGAAGAAACCTATGAAATTCTCAAAGGCTTGAAAAACCACTACGAAAAGCATCACAGCGTGCGCTACACGCCTGCAGCTTTGCATGCGGCCGTGGAGTTATCGGCCAAGTACATCAATGATCGGCAATTACCGGACAAGGCCATTGATGTCATCGATGAAGCCGGTGCCAATCAGCGTTTGCTGCCGGTTTCGAAGCGTCGCAAGACCATTGGCGTACATGAAATCGAAGACATTGTCTCGAAGATTGCCCGGGTACCGACCAAGACCGTTTCGACTTCCGATCGCGAAGCGCTACGCACACTGGATACCTCGTTGAAGAATGTCGTGTTCGGTCAGGACGAAGCGATTTCGCAATTGTCCGATGCGATCAAACTGGCGCGCTCCGGTTTGGGCCAGGAAGACAAGCCGGTGGGTTCGTTTCTGTTTGCCGGGCCGACCGGTGTTGGCAAAACCGAAGTCACCAAACAATTGGCGCGCATTCTTGGTTTGCATCTGCTGCGTTTCGACATGTCGGAATACATGGAGCGCCACACCGTTTCGCGTTTGATCGGCGCCCCTCCGGGATATGTTGGTTACGATCAGGGCGGCTTGTTGACGGAAGCGATTTGCAAGAACCCGCACTCGGTATTGCTGCTCGATGAAATCGAGAAAGCGCATCCGGATGTGTTCAACCTGCTGTTGCAGGTCATGGATCACGGCACATTAACCGACAACAACGGTCGCAAAGCCGATTTCCGCAATGTGATCGTCGTCATGACCACGAACGCTGGTGCCGAAGAAATGGCGAAGTCGTCAATCGGTTTCACGCTGAACGATCACACGACCGACAGCATGGAAGCGATCAAGCGTATGTTCACGCCAGAATTCCGCAACCGCCTCGATTCGATTGTGCAGTTCAAGGCGTTGCCGCCAGACGTCATTCTGTCGGTGGTCGACAAGTTCATTGTTGAACTGCAGGCGCAGCTTGATGCCAAAGGCGTCAGTTTGGAAGTGTCAGCCGATGCCCGGGCTTGGCTCGCCGAGCAGGGTTATGATCGGGCCATGGGGGCTCGACCGATGGCGCGTATCATCCGTGAGAAACTGCGGAAACCAATGGCCGACGAATTGCTGTTCGGTCGTTTGGCCAAAGGCGGTGAAGTGAAAGTGATCTTCGAAGACAATGCTTTGCAATTTGTCTTTGATGAAAACACCCACGACTCGGAAGAAAAGCTCAGCATAACCTGAGCCAGCGATCTGGCAAAAAACGCAGGCACGAAAAAAGGGGGAATGATTCCCCCTTTTTTATTGGACTCGTTTCAGCGGGCGCGGAAAATAATGCGGCCTTTGGTCAGATCGTATGGCGTCATTTCCACGGTCACCGAGTCGCCAGTCAGAATGCGGATGTAGTTCTTGCGCATTTTTCCGGAAATGTGGGCGGTGATCACGTGACCATTTTCCAGTTGCACCCGGAACATGGTGTTCGGCAACGTTTCAGTAACGGTGCCTTGCATCTCAATACAATCTTCTCTTGCCATAACCTGAATTAGTGTCCTCTTGAAGGCGCGCTATGATGCCCGAAAGCCGACTGATTGTAAAATCGTCAAACTTGGTACGGCTCCCATTTGCCGTCAAGCAGGGCTTCCACCGGTTGATACTGCGCCTTGTAGTTCATTTTAGCGCAGCGGCTGATGTAATAACCGAGATAACAATACGCCAGTCCCAGTGAGCGGGTGTAGTCGATCAGGCTCAACACCAATTGAACGCCCAGGCTGCGCCGGGGCAGCTCCGGTTCGAAAAACGAATACACTGCCGATATGCCATCAAACACCCGGTCGGCAACCATGACGCCGACAAGCTGCTGATCCTGATAAAGGCAAACCAGCTCGGTATCAGCCCATTCTGCAGTCAGGAAGCGGTCGAACTGCTGTCGGTCCGGTGGATACATGCCGCCATCTGCATGCCTGGCTTCCAGGTAGCGGGCATAAAGCTGGTAGTGGGCGTCAGTCAGTGGTGGCGTTTCGATACGCCACTGCAAATCCTGATTGCGCTTGGCGGTGCGTCGCTGGCTACGGTTGGCATGAAATGCGTCGACGACGACGCGCAGCGGGATACAGGCTTGGCATTGCTTGCAGTAGGGACGATAAATATCGGTTCCTGAACGGCGAAAACCGTTGTGTAGCAGCACGGTATACAAATCGGTGGAGATTGCTATGGCGCTGTCGACAAAAGCATTCCGCGACTGCTGCTCCGGCAGGTAAGGGCATTCCGACTCCATGGTCAGCAGCAGCGGTAAACGCCATTGTTTTTCCGGTGCATTCATCGTGAATCACCACACAACAATGGTGTTAATGAACGGGGTTGCCAGCATTCATTCGACACGGTTTGCGTGGAGAGTGTCGCGACATGATCGAGGAATTCCTCGCGCGCCATTTGGCTGGCGCCGAGCATCGTTGTATGGGCATTGGCCACTTGTGCATCCAACAATGGCAACGCCTGCTGTTTCATCCAAAATAGCAGCGCGGCGAGCGCATATTTTGAGGCGTTGGTTTGCCAACTGAACATCGATTCACCATAGACCATACGGCCGATATGTACTCCGTACATGCCGCCGAATAATTGACCGTTGGCGGTCACTTCAATTGAAAATGCTGAGCCACGACGGAACAGCCGTTTATAAGCTGCTTGGATATCACGGGTGATCCAGGTGCCGTCCTGGCCGGGGCGCGGAGTGCGGGCACAGGCTTCAATGACGTGATCAAATTGCTGATTGAGCGAGACATCAAATTGCTGTTTGCGCAGCGCTTTTTTCAGTGAGACGTTCGGCTGCCAATTGTTGACCTGAAATACCGCCCGTGGGTCCGGTGACCACCAAAGAATCGGATCGTCCGGGCCATACCAGGGAAAAATGCCATGACGATAGGCATCAAGCAGTCGGTTCGGTGACAAATCACCGCCAACAGCCAACAGGCCGTTCGGTTCAGCCATGGCATTGGCCGGGGCAGGGAAGGGAATATCGCCGTCAATCAGCGTCAGTCGTTGCTTCATATCGTCAGTGTATAGCGGTTCGCTGACGGCGGGGAAACACGCCGCAGCTTTAATTTAGTCCATAAAGCTGCGACGGGGTTGCTATCGATTATACGGAACGATTATTTGCCTTGAGCGTCGAGATACTTCTCGGCATCAAGCGCTGCCATACAGCCGGAACCGGCCGAGGTGACCGCTTGACGGTAGATATGATCAGCAACGTCACCGGCGGCAAAAACGCCCGGAATACTGGTCGCTGTGGCATTGCCTTCGGTACCGCTCTTGACGATGATGTAGCCGTTTTTCATTTCCAGTTGGCCCTGGAAAATATCGGTATTCGGCTTGTGGCCGATGGCGACGAACACGCCGGCCAAATCGATATTTTTCGTCTCGTCAGTTTTTGTGCCTTTGACGCGAATGCCGGTCACGCCGGTGTCATCGCCGAGCACTTCATCGAGCACGTGATCCCAGTGAATCGTGACCTTGCCGGCTTTCTCTTTCTCGAACAGATGATCCTGCAGAATCTTTTCCGAACGGAATTTATCGCGGCGGTGAACAACGTGCACATGCGAGGCGATGTTGGCCAGGTAGAGTGCTTCTTCAACGGCGGTGTTGCCACCACCGATAACGCTGACCACTTGATTTTTATAGAAGAAACCGTCGCAGGTGGCGCAGGCGGAGACACCGCGGCCCATGAACGCTTCTTCAGACGGCATGCCGAGATACTGAGCTGAGGCTCCGGTCGCAATGATCAACGCATCGCAGGAGTATTCGCCGCTGTCACCCACCAATACAAACGGGCGTTCCTGCAGCTTCACCGTGTGAATATGGTCGAAGATGATTTCAGTGCCGAAACGCTCGGCATGCTTTTGCATCCGTTGCATCAGCTCCGGACCTTGCACGCCACTGTCATCACCAGGCCAGTTGTCGACATCGGTGGTCGTCATCAGCTGACCGCCTTGCTGCATACCGGTGATGATCACCGGATTCAGGTTGGCGCGGGCGGCGTAAACGGCTGCCGAATAACCGGCTGGACCCGATCCGAGAATCAACAGACGCACATGCTTACGGCTCATACTCTATCCTCAACTCCAAAAATGGCGCACATTGTACGTGATATGGTGGCTCACGCGTGCAAAGCAAGAACTATGGTCATGATAGACGAGCCTCGTTACGAAGCTGGTCAAATTTCAATCTGAATCGGTTAGTCGCAAACAAATAAAAACCCGGCACAGGGCCGGGTTTTGTGTGGCGTAAAGCGGATTACAGACCCAGCGCTTTCTCGGCCGGCACATATTCCATGCCAAAGCCTTCGGCGACTGGTTTGTAGGTCACTTTGCCTTGATGCACGTTCAAGCCAGCGCGCAGGTGAACGTTGTCAGCCAATGCTTTCTTCGCGCCCTTGTTGGCCAGCTCGATGATGAATGGCAGCGTCGCGTTGTTCAGCGCAAAAGTGGACGTGCGCGGCACCGCACCCGGCATGTTGGCGACGCAGTAGTGAACGACGTCATCAACAATATAAGTTGGGTCAGCGTGGGTCGTGGCCTTGGCGGTTTCAAAGCAGCCGCCTTGATCGATGGCAACGTCTACGATTGCCGCCCCCGGCTTCATGCGCTTGACCATGTCGGCGGTGACCAGTTTCGGCGCCGCGGCACCTGGAATCAGCACACCGCCAATGACCAAATCGGCTTCGAGTACGTGACGCTCAATGGCGTCCTGGCTGGAGAATACGGTCTGGATGCTGGTACCGAACTGGGTGATCAGGCGACGCAGCACGTCGACATTACGGTCCAGCACAATGGTTTCGGCGCCCATGCCGACGGCCATCATCGCGGCGTTGGCACCGACGACACCACCACCGATGATCACCACTTTCGCCGGCTCAACGCCTGGTACGCCGCCGAGCAGCATGCCGCGACCGCCATTGGCTTTCTGCAGCGCGGTGGCGCCGGCTTGAATCGACATGCGACCGGCCACTTCCGACATTGGCGCCAGCAGCGGCAGGCCGCCGGAATTGGAGGTCACGGTTTCATAGGCGATGCAGGTGGCTTTTGATTTGATCAAGTCTTCGGTCTGCGGCAGATCCGGCGCCAGGTGCAGATAGGTGAACAGGATTTGGCCTTCGCGCAGACGGGCACGCTCAACGGCTTGCGGCTCTTTGACCTTGACGATCATCTCGGCCTTGGCAAATACCTCGTCGGCGGTGGCCAGGATTTTGGCGCCAGCGGCTTCGTAGTCGGCGTCAGTGAAGCCAATGCCGATGCCGGCGTTGTGCTCAACCACGACGCTATGGCCGTGGGCAACCAGTTCGCGCACGCTGGCAGGCACCATACCTACCCGATATTCGTGGTTTTTGATTTCCTTGGGTACACCAATCAACATGGTTCTGACTCCTCCGGACTGGGCCGGTTGTTGGGGGGGCTGAATAGTAGAAATGGTCTGACAACAAATGCATAAGCAACAGATTTCACTATTTTAATTGTTATTTGCCAGAATATTGCTCTGTAATAGACTGTTTGGCAGTATCCGTAAGCCTTTTTAAACGTTTGGCAGAATAAAATCCTGTGAGAGCAAGAAAAGTCCTGATTAATCAACTAGATAAAGTTGACCGTCGAATTCTGCGCGAGCTTCAGCGTGATGGCCGGCTGGCCAACGTCGAGCTGGCGAAAAGGGTGGGCTTAAGTCCAACGCCTTGCCTGGAACGGGTCAAACGCCTGGAAGACGAGGGCTATATTCAAGGCTATTACGCCAAACTGACGCCAGCCAAACTCTCGGCCGGTCTGCTGGTGTTTGTCGAAATTCGCCTGACTCGCACCGCCTCCGATGTGTTCGCTTCGTTCAAGGAGGCCGTGGTCATGCTGCCGCAGGTGCTGGAATGCCATCTGGTTTCCGGCGATTTCGATTACCTGATCAAGGCTCGGGTTGCTGATATGCAGGCTTACCGCAAGCTGCTCGGCGAAACCCTGCTGACTTTGCCGCATGTCGCCGGCTCGCGTTCCTATGTGGTCATGGAGGAGGTAAAGGAAACGGTGTCGATACCGATTCCGGATGCCTCTTGAGCCGCATTGGCCCTTGCAGGCACGGAGTAGTTTTGCGAAAGTGCGCGCCGCATCTGAAGGTGACACGGCATATCTGCCGTTTCGCCTGCTGGAGGAAGGTTTAATTGGATAACAATATTATTCTGCTGGCGCTAACGCTGGTCGTGCTGATTTCCTATGTGTTTGACCTGGGCGCCAAGCACGTTCGGATTCCGTCGGTTGTGCTGCTGATCGGCTCCGGTATTCTGATTCGCATCGGCATGGATTCGGTCGGTTGGGAAATCCCGCTGGTGGGCAACCTGTTGCCGGTCATTGGCACCATGGGTCTGATCCTGATTGTGCTGGAAGGCGCGCTGGATCTTTCACTGACCCGCGACAAGATGGGCATTATGGGCCGGGCTGTGGCCAGCGCCGCGATTGGTTTGGCGATTACCGGCTTTCTGGCTGCTTGCGTTTTCCACTATGGCCTTGGCGCCGAGTGGCGGATGGCCTGGCTGTCGGCGGTGCCGGTGGCGGTAATCAGTAGCGCGGTAGCGATTCCGGCGGCACGCAACCTGTCGCCGAAATTCCGTGAATTCGTCGTCTATGAAAGCTCGATTTCCGACATTCTCGGCGTGCTGTTGTTCTATGCCTTGCTTGATGGCAAGGGCGGTTTTGGCTTCACGGCGCTGTTTTCCATCGGCAATATCATCGTTTCGACGGCGGTTGGCGTGATTTTCGCCGTCGCGCTGTACTGGCTGATCAACCGTATCGAAGCCCACGTGCGCTTCGTGCCGATGATTGCCGGTATCGCGATGCTCTATGCTGGTGGCAAGCTGATGGGCCTGGCGCCGCTGATCCTGGTCATGGTCATGGGCCTTATTCTGAACAATACCTTCCTGCTACGCCGGATCCCGATGTTCGAGCGCATGCATGACCCGGAATTCAACGTCGAACTGGATGCCTTCAAACACCTGACCGCCGAGGCGACGTTCATCGTTCGCACCTTCTTCTTCGTATTGCTTGGTTATCAGACCCTGCTGTCTGATCTGGTATCGTTTGAAGTCTGGCTGTACGCCGGTCTGCTGTTGATCTGCTGCTTCCTGCCAAGGCCTTTGCTGGTGCGCAGTTTTGGTGGCGGCAAGTCGCTGGAGCCTTTGGTCTGGTTTGCTCCGCGCGGACTGATTACGATTTTGTTGTTCCTGACTATTCCCGAATCACAGAAAATCGCCAATCTGCCGGGCGGTACGCTGATGTTGCTGGTCTTGATGTCTGCGCTGCTGCTGACCGTTGGTGTGCTGCGTTACGGTGACGGCAAGATCATTGAGCAGGCTGAGGCGATGCCATCGCAGGCTAAAGCGGCGGCCAAACCGGAGCGGGTCGAATCTGAGCCGACGCCAGAAGCCACGGAAAGCCAGGACAAACCGGCCGGCAAAGAGGCTTGAATCAGCAAAGGGCAGCTTCAGGCTGCTCTTTCTGTTTGGCCGTAGGACTTCGCCTTAAACTGTGATAACTTAACGAACAATCACTATATAAATCAGTAAAATAGCATCTTTATCTCATCAAAAATCTTAAAGGTAAACAGCCCTTATGTCTCAGGCAACCCGTAAATCCAAGCCCGCGCGCTCCGAAGGCATCAAGCTGCCGGAAACGGTGCGCGTTCGCTTGTTTGAGGCGGGAATACTGAGTCTGGGTCTGCTGGTGCTGGTATTACTGCTGTCACTGCTCAGCTTCGACCCGACCGATGTTGCCTGGAGTTTTCGCAGCTCGACGCCGAAGGTCGATAACTGGATGGGCCCGTTCGGCGCCTGGTTTGCCGATGTTGGCCTGTTCCTGGTCGGCTACGCCGTTTGGTTGTTGCCGCTGGCGCTGGCATTCATTACTTGGGTACTGTTCGATAATCGTCACGATCTGCCAAGCCGCTCGGTTTGGCTGACCAAGGCCGGTGGCTTTGTGCTGTTGTTTTTTGGCGCGACGATGCTGTGCGCCCGCCATTTTGATGATCCGGCCTCGATCGCTGCTTACAAATCCGGTGGTGTGCTGGGCCATTTTCTCGATGCCGAATTGACCGCACATCTGGCTTCTTCCGGCAGCACGCTGGTGGCGTTGGCGCTGTTCATCATTGGTATTACGTTGTTTTCCGGCCTGAGTTGGTTTCGGTTGATGGAATCCTTGGGGCGGGCGGTGCTGTCCGGTGTTGGCGCGCTGTGGTCAAAGATGGCGAAAGCCGATGAAGATTATGAAGACAAGCGCGCGGCAGCCGTTGCCCGCGAAGAGCGCGATGATCTGTTCCGGCGCGAGCAGGAGCGTTTGAAAGAACGCAAACCAGTCAAGATTGAGCCGGTTGTCGAGAAAATCGCCGTAGCGCCACGGGTCGAGAAACAGCAACACAAAGAAAAACAACAAAAACTGTTTGAAGAGCCGGTCGAAGGCGAAACGCCATCAGTCAATTTGTTGCGTGATGCCGGCCCGAACAAGAAAGGCATTTCCGAAAGCGCGTTGGAAGCGATGTCGCGGCTGGTCGAATTGAAGCTGCGTGATTTCGGCATCGACGTGCAAGTCGTAGCGGTCAATCCGGGTCCGGTCATCACCCGTTTTGAAATGGATTTGGCGCCGGGCATCAAGGCCTCGCGTGTCACCAATTTGGCGAAAGACTTGGCGCGTGCACTCGCGGTGCAATCGGTGCGTGTCGTTGAGGTCATTCCCGGTAAATCGACTGTCGGTCTGGAAGTGCCGAACGAGCAGCGTGAATCGGTCAGCCTGCGTGAAGTGATTGCCTCGCGCGAATTTGACGACTCGAAATCACCGCTGTCGATGGCGCTTGGCAAAGACATCGCCGGCCAGCCGGTTGTTGTCGATTTGGCGAAGATGCCACACCTGCTCGTGGCCGGTACCACCGGTTCCGGTAAATCAGTCGGTTTGAATGCAATGCTGTTGTCGATGCTGTACAAATCGACGCCGGAACAACTGCGCCTGATCATGATCGATCCGAAAATGCTTGAGCTGTCGGTTTATGCCGATATCCCGCATTTGCTGGCGCCGGTCGTCACTGACATGAAAGATGCCGCCAACGCGCTACGTTGGGCCGTTGCCGAAATGGATCGGCGTTACAAGCTGATGGCGGCGATGGGCGTGCGCAATCTGGCCGGTTTCAATCGTAAAGTGGAAGACGCGATCAAAGCCGGCGAACCGATTACTGATCCGTTATTTAAACCTGACCAGAATTTCGACCAAACGCCGCCGACGCTGGAAACCCTGCCGGCTGTTGTCGTTGTCATCGACGAGCTGGCCGACATGATGATGATTGTCGGCAAAAAGGTGGAAGAACTGATCGCTCGTATCGCCCAGAAAGCGCGTGCGGCCGGCATTCACCTGATCCTGGCGACCCAGCGTCCATCGGTCGATGTCATTACCGGTTTGATTAAGGCCAACGTGCCGACCCGGATTGCCTTCCAGGTATCCTCGCGTATCGACTCGCGTACGATTCTCGACCAGCAGGGGGCGGAGCAACTGCTCGGTCAGGGCGACATGCTGTACCTGCCGCCGGGCACCTCGGTGCCGACCCGTGTTCACGGTGCCTATGTTGCTGACGAGGAAGTGCACCGCGTTGTTGATGATTGGCGCAAGCGTGGCGAGCCGAATTATATCGATGCCATTACCAAGGGCGGTGTCGATAGCGAATCGCTGACTGGCCTTGATGGCGTGGGCGACAGTGGTAGCGGTGGCAGTGAAGATCGTGACGCGCTGTACGACGAGGCCGTGTATTTCATTACTGAGCAGCGCCGGGTGTCGGTATCGCTAATCCAGCGCAAATTCAAAATCGGCTACAACCGCGCCGCCCGTCTGGTCGAAGAAATGGAAGCCCAGGGCGTGGTCAGCTCAATGGCCTCGAACGGGAATCGTGAAGTGTTGGCGCCACCGCCGGTATAATAGAAGCCATATCAAAAATGCCTGGAACTCGGTGATCTACGCGAATGCGGTGCTCGGAAAAGTCCGCCAGGAGCGGACTTTCGTGGAACCCGGAGGGGAAATCATATGGATGTGATTAACAATCCTCATTTACTACTTGTAAACTCCGGTTCCTCCGCTCCTATTCGCGTATCTCACCATCGCCCAGACCATTTTTGAGATGGCTTTTGCCGTTCAGTTGGTACTCAGGCCGAGAGGATAGTCTCTTGGCTACCTCCACAGGTTTATCAGGGAGTTTCATGAATCGCTTACTCGTTGCCGGATTGGCGCTGCTGACCAGCGCCTCGCTGCTGGCGCAATCGGCCGCCGATCAACTGTCGACACTCCTCGACAAAACCAACAGCTATTCGGCCCAGTTCCAGCAGATCGTCAGCCATGCCCAGGGCCAGAAAGGGGAAAAAAGCAGTGGCAAATTCGAGCTTCGCCATCCAGGTAAATTCCGCTGGGAGGTCAACAAGCCCTATCAGCAGCTGCTGATCAGCACCGGCAAAGAGCTGTGGATTTACGAGCCGGATATCGACAGCGTCACCGTCAATGATCTGGAGCAACAACTGGGCGCGACGCCGGCGTTATTGTTATCGTCCGATCGGCAATCACTGATCAACAGTTTTCATATCAACGCCAAGAGCGCCAATGAATACGTGCTGACGCCAAAAGACTTGGGCGCCAATTTCGAGAAAATCGAATTGCGCTTTGCCAATGGCGTGTTGGTTGAATTGAATCTGCAGGACAGTCTTGGCAGTCACACGCAGGTGCTGTTCACGGATGCGAAAACCAATATCAAACTCGATGACTCGCGCTTTCAATTTACGCCACCAGAAAACGCCGACTTGATTGATAATCGGCGGCATACGGAATAACGAAGTTCCCGGATAACAGAGTCCTCGCGTGAAAACCGACCCCGCTTTCCAACCCCTGGCTGCGCGCATGCGGCCACGCACACTGGCCGAGTACATCGGCCAGTCGCATTTGTTGGGGCCGGGAAAGCCGCTGCGCCGGGTGCTGGAACAGGGCCACACGCACTCAATGATTTTGTGGGGGCCGCCAGGCACCGGCAAGACCACGCTGGCGACGATGATTGCCAATACCGTCAATGCCGATATCGAGAATATTTCGGCGGTACTGGCCGGTGTCAAAGACATTCGCGAAGCGGTGGCACGGGCACAACAGCGCCTGGCCATGGGCAAACGCACGATCATGTTTGTCGACGAAGTGCATCGCTTCAACAAATCACAGCAGGATGCATTTTTTCCATTTGTCGAAGACGGCACGCTGATTTTTATTGGCGCAACGACCGAAAATCCTTCATTTGAATTGAACTCAGCGCTGCTGTCGCGAGCCCGTGTTTATGTGCTGAAATCGTTGACCGACGATGAGTTGCGGTTGGTGTTGCAACGGGCTCTGACTGACCCTGAGCGCGGCTTGGGCTCGATGCCATTGCAGCTCGAAGACCAGGTCACCGAAAAATTGATCGCGCTGGCTGACGGTGATGCCCGGCGTTTGCTGAACCTGCTCGAAATCGCCAGTGATCTGGCTGAAGAACAAGCAGGAAATCTGGTCGTTGGGGAGTCAGCAATGCACTCCTTGCTCGGCGAGAAAACCCGCCGTTTCGACAAAGGCGGTGAGCAGTTTTACGATCAGATCTCCGCGCTGCATAAATCGGTGCGCGGTTCCGATCCGGATGCCTCCTTGTATTGGTTATGCCGAATGCTTGATGGCGGATGCGATGGTCTTTACCTGGCGCGTCGCATTGTGCGCATGGCCATCGAGGATATCGGTAACGCCGACCCGCGGGCGTTGGATTTGTGCCTGAATGCCTGGGATGTGCAAGAGCGACTCGGTTCGCCGGAAGGGGAGTTGGCGCTGGCGCAGGCGGTTATTTATTTGGCGTGTGCACCAAAAAGTAATGCTGCCTACATGGCCTACAACGAAGCCCGCGCCGATGTGCAGAACGAAGGCTCGCTGGAAGTGCCGGTTCACCTGCGCAATGCGCCGACCAAGCTGATGAAAGAGCTTGGGTATGGACGCGCTTATCGTTACGCCCATGACGAGCCGAACGCGTTTGCCGCTGGCGAGAGCTATTTCCCTGAAGGCAAAGCGGAACAACAGTATTACCGGCCGGTTGAGCGCGGCATGGAAATCCAGATTCGGGAAAAACTGCAAAAGCTGAAGCAACTGAACCAACAAGCCCGCCAGAGTGGCCGGAGCAAACCGTGAATCCTGTGTTTTCGTTGAGCGTACTGGCCGCGATTGCTGGTGGTGCCGCTGCAGGGGCTCTGTTACGCTATTTGACCAGCGTTGCGATGTTTCATTGGTACGGCGATCGATTCCCGCTGGCGACCTTACTGGTCAATGTTGTCGGCTCATTTATTGCTGGGTATTTATTGCTGGCGATCAGCCGCGGCCAGTTCTCCGAGCTGGTGCGCATGCTGGTTATCGTTGGTTTTTGTGGTGCGTTGACGACGTTTTCGACCTTTGCTGTCGAAACGGTCACGCTGTTGCAGCAGGGCGAATTGATTAAAGCGCTGCTGAATGTTGGTTTCAATATGGTGTTGTGTCTGGTGGCGGTGGCGCTCGGTTTTGCTCTGGCGCGCAGCTTGCTCAATTGATGGAAGAATCAGTGTATGTTTGATGCAAAATATCTGCGGCAAGACATTCAGGTCGCGGCAAAAAATCTGGCTCGTCGTGGTTACGCGCTGGATGTCGAAAAAATCAGCGCGCTCGAAGAACAACGTAAAGCGCTGCAAGTGAAAACCCAGGAATTACAAAACCTGCGCAACACCACGTCAAAATCGATTGGCCAAGCGAAAGCCAAAGGCGAGGATGTGGCACCGTTGATGGCGCAGGTTGCGGCTTTTGGTGTCGAACTCGACGCTACCAAAGCGCAGTACGAACAAGTGCAGGCTGAGATCGACGCCATTCATTTGTCGACACCGAATCTTTTGCACGATTCGGTGCCGGATGGCAGCGATGAAAAGCAGAATAAAGAAGTGCGTCGCTGGGGTGAGCCACGACAGTTTTCATTCACGGTGCGTGATCATGTCGCACTGGGCGAATTGAATGGCGAGCTGGATTTCGGCATGGCCAGCAAAATCGCGGGTGCTCGTTTCAGCTTGCTGAAAAACCAATTGGCCAAACTGCACCGGGCATTGATTCAATTCATGCTTGACATTCATACCGAGCAACATGGTTACACCGAAGTCTATGTGCCTTACATGGTCAATGGTGATTCCTTGCGTGGCACCGGCCAGTTGCCAAAATTCAAAGAAGATTTGTTCTCGGTTGGCGGTTCGACCCAGGATGGTCATCAGCTTTACCTGATCCCGACAGCCGAAGTACCGGTGACCAATATGGTTCGCGATGAAATTGTTGCCGCTGAACAATTGCCATTGAAATATTGCGGGCACACCCCGTGTTTTCGTTCCGAGGCCGGTTCCTACGGCAAGGACACCCGCGGTTTGATTCGTCAGCACCAGTTTGAAAAAGTCGAGTTGGTGCAAATTGTCCGCGCCGAAGATTCCTATCAAGCCTTGGAAGATCTGACTCGTCACGCTGAACGCATTCTGCAGTTACTCGGCTTGCCGTATCGGGTCATGGCCTTGTGCGCCGGCGATATCGGGTTCGGTTCGGCAAAAACCTATGATTTGGAAGTATGGTTGCCGGGCCAGCAAGCCTATCGCGAAATTTCTTCGTGTTCGAACTTCGAAGATTTTCAGGCGCGCCGTATGCAGGCCCGTTATCGCAATCCGGAAACCGGCAAACCGGAATTGGTGCATACATTGAACGGCTCCGGGCTCGCCGTTGGCCGCACGCTGGTCGCGATTCTGGAGAATTACCAGAATGAAGATGGCAGCATCAGCATTCCGGAAATTTTGCAGCCGTATATGCGCGGCACGACGAAGATTGGTTAACGACAAGGAAACGGAGTAGGCATGGCATCCGGAAATTGGCAAAACGCACTGTCCCGCTTTTTTGGCGCAGCGATCTATCTGGCGCTCGTTATCGTCGGTGCCGTGCTGTTTTTCTGGGGTTTTCTGTTTGCGGTCGGCGCCATGATCGCCATTGCCTTGTTCTACGCGGCTCTGCGTTTATTTGGCATTGCGCCGCCACGCAAGCGCCGGCAACCGGGACAACGACCTGAGCAGTCAAATCAGGAAGATGTCATCGAGTTGAAGAAACGTGATGATGGTAGTTATGAGTAGTCTGTTGCGCAGATGGAGTGAGTCATGACCAAAACAATGGGCAGAGAACTCGATGCGGGCGCAACCTCGTCGACACGCTACAGTTTTGCTGAGGAACTCGCCAACAGCATTTCGCACGGCGTCGGCATTCTGCTTGGTATTGTCGGTCTGGCCGTGCTGGTGGGATTTGCCGCTGTTTACGGTGGCGCCAAACATATCGTTGGTGTGTCGGTGTTCGGGCTGTCGATGATTTTGCTGTACACGGCATCGACGCTGTATCACAGCGTCACGCACCTGAAAGTCAAAGACATACTGCGTACGCTGGATCATTCGGCAATTTACTTATTGATTGCCGGCACCTATACACCATTCTGTCTGGTCAATCTTGAAGGTGCCTGGGGCTGGGGAATCTTCGCAGCCATCTGGACGCTGGCGATTATCGGCATTGTCAGTCGCGTTTGGTTGGGCCGTAAATCCAGTAAAGTTTCGGTAGCGATTTACTTGCTGATGGGCTGGTTTATCGTTATCGCGTTCAAACCGTTGCTGGCCAATATTTCATCACTGGCGTTGATTTTTCTGATTGCAGGTGGCATCAGTTATACCGCCGGTGTGGTGTTCTACGTCTGGCGCCGCTTGCCATTTCATCATGCGATTTGGCATCTATTTGTTCTTGGCGGCACGGTGCTGCATTTTTTCGCCGTGCTGTTTGCCGTGATTCCGTTCCCCAGCGAATTACCGATATCGGCCTGAAGCCATTCACGCCGCTTTTCGATCGGCAAACAGGTACGCGGAAATCTCATCTGCTTTGGTCATCGTGCGAATCATGGCGAAATCTTCACTGGCTTCCGGATATTCATCACGCAGGTAATTGAACCATTGCTTCAGGCGTCCGCCTTGATGGCGGGCGTCGACATGCTGCTGCACTTGTAGCCAGAACTGCAGCAACCAGGGCTGCATTTGCGACCAACTCAATTTTTCCTGTTCGCCCTGTCGAATCATCAGTGCCAGCGCCGGGTTTTGCACCATTCCGCGACCGAGCATGATGTCATCGCATTCGGATTCGCGGCGGCATTGCCAATAGTCTTCAATACTCCAGATTTCACCATTGGCGATCACGGGAATATTGATGGCATGTTTGATTTCCGCGATGTGATGCCAATAGGCCGGTGGTTTGTAGCCCTGCACTTTGGTGCGGCCGTGAACGACCAATTCCTGCATGCCGGCATCGGCAAATGCGCGGGCGCAGTCGAGCATCTTGCCGGTGTCGTTACAACCGAGTCGCATTTTGGCGCTGATGGGAATGGAGGCGGGTACCGCTGAGCGCACGGCGCGGGCAATGTCGAAGATCAATTCTGGCTCATCGAGCAACACGGCGCCACCGCGATGACGATTGACCGTCTTTGCCGGGCAACCGAAGTTCAAATCAATCGCCCAGGCGCCCATGCTGGCGATATGGGCGGCGTTGTCGGCCATGCAGATCGGATCGGAACCGAGGATTTGCACTTTCACCGGCACGCCTGCCGCAGTTTTGGAATCGTTCTGTAGTTCCGGTGCGATACGCAGAATGCTGCGTTTCGGCAGTACGGTATTGGTGATGCGGATGAATTCGGTCACGCAGTGGTCGATGCCGCCGATGCGGGTCAGCACATCGCGCAGCATAAAATCGAGCAAGCCCTCCATCGGGGCCAACAACAAACGCATGATTTGGGGCAGGGTAGTTTGAGGCCGCGTATTGTAACCAAATTGTCCAAGTCTTGAGCATTTCTTGCCGAACATGCGTACAGCCGTTATGGTGGCCGGCTGCAAAAATGAGGTGCACATCATGTCGGAATCAGCACTGTCCACAACCCTGAAGTCAGCCTTGCAACAACCGGGTGATACGGTGAACCTCCCACGCCCTGTCGCAATGGCATATCTTGCGCTTGCTGAGGCGAGCGAACCGGTGCGCTGGTTTCGTCACTACAAGGGTGGCATCTATCAAATGCTGTTGGAGGTGACGTTCGAGGCCGACAAACAACCGATGATCATCTACCGGGCCAGCAATGGCACGCTTTGGTCACGTTATGCGTCGGTATTTCATGAATTGGTCGAGGTCGAAGGCAAGATGCTGCCGCGTTTTGCCGAGATTTCGGCCGAAGAAGCGTTGAGCGTTTTGCGGTAATTTGCCCGTTGGACTCGGCAGTCGACGCCATTTTTTATACACTGCTCACCCCAATTCGTGCGTGATCTTTCGGTTCGATAGAACGCGGACCAGTCAATAGTTATTCAACCAACGAGGAGTTCTCCGTGTCGGTGCAAATCAGTTGTAATTTTGATGGCGGCGCCATCAGCGTGGTCAAAGCAGAAAAATTTGATGATATCCAAGTGAAGATTCGCCCGGACAACGCGTCGGAATTTGCCCAGTGGTTTTTCTTCCGTGTGCATGAAACCAAAGGTCAGGAGCTGCGCTTACGTTTTCTTGAGTTGAGCAAAACTGCTTATCCAAAAGGTTGGGAAGATTATCAGGTTGTCGCCAGTTACAACCGTCGCGAATGGTTCCGTGTGCCCACCCGTTTCGATGGTGAAACGATGGAAGTGCAGATGACGGCCGAATGCGATGAAGTGTATTTCGCCTACTTCGAGCCGTATTCCTATGAGCGTCATCTGGATTTGATTGGCTGGGCCAACGAATCGCCTCTGGTCAATGTCCGCCAACTCGGCCAAACGATTGATGGTCGCGATATGACGATGCTGATCATCGAAGACAAAGAAGCCAAGCCCGCAAAACTGAAAGCCAAGCGCAAAGTATGGATGATTGCCCGTCAACATCCCGGTGAAACGATGGCCGAATGGTTTGTTGAAGGATTTCTGGAGCGTTTGCTTGATGGCAATGATGCGATGGCGCGCGCGGCATTGCAGGATGCCGTTTTTTACGTGGTGCCGCACATGAATCCGGATGGTGCTGTGCGTGGCAATTTGCGCACTAACGCCGTTGGCGCCAACCTGAATCGTGAGTGGCTGGAATCAACCGTCGAGCGCAGCCCGGAAGTGTTTCATGTGCGTGAAGCAATGAAGCGTATTGGCGTTGATATGGCGCTGGATGTCCACGGCGACGAGGGTTTAGCGTATAACTTTGTTGCCGGTTGCGAAGGTGTGCCGAGCTACGATGAACGTCATGCCGGATTGGAAAAACAGTTCAAGGATGCCTGGCATATTGCATCACCCGAATTCCAGGATATCTATGGTTATGATAAAGACGAGCCGGGCAAGGCCAATCTTTCAATGGCAACCAGCTGGATCGGCGAGCAGTTCAAGTGCCTGTCGTACACGATTGAAATGCCGTTCAAGGATAACGCCAATCTGCCGGATGTAGAGTTTGGCTGGAGCAGCGAACGCAGCCGCCAGTTCGGCGCTTCGGTGTTGCAGCCGATTGTGCAACTGCTGCCGAACTTGCGCTAAGTATTGAATGATAGATAAAACTGGCCGGCACCTCGCCGGCCAGTGTTTTTTGTTTTGAAGTAGACGGAAACCGTTATGGCCGAACCGCGCCGCGCTGCGTTTGTTTTTATCTTTATCACATTGATTCTCGACGTGCTGGCGCTCGGTATCATCATTCCGGTGTTGCCGAAGCTCGTTGAAGAATTCATGGGTGGCAACACCGCCAATGCTGCGCAGATTTATGGTGTGTTCGGCATGGCCTGGGCCTTGATGCAGTTTTTGTTTTCGCCGTTTCTTGGTGCTTTGTCGGATCGCTTTGGCCGTCGGCCAATCATTCTGATTTCTTGTTTCGGTTTAGGGTTTGATTACCTGCTGATGGCCTTGGCACCAACGCTCGCTTGGTTGTTTATTGGTCGCGTGATTTCCGGCATTACCGCTGCCAGTTTTTCCACGGCCGGTGCTTACATTGCCGACGTGACGCTGCCGGAAAAACGCGCCGCGACATTCGGCATGATGGGCGCGGCCTGGGGTATTGGTTTCATTGTCGGCCCGGCGATGGGCGGTGTACTTGGCGATATCGATTCACGACTGCCGTTCTGGGTTGCCGGCATTCTGGCGCTTATTAACGCTGCCTACGGTTTTTTTGTTTTACCGGAATCTTTGCCGGAAGAGAAACGTTGCCAGTTTTCCTGGCGTCGAGCCAATCCAGTCGGTTCACTGAAATTGCTGCGTTCCCATCCGGAGCTAGCGTCACTGGCCTCGATCAGTTTTCTGCAACATATTGCCCATTACGTGCTGCCAAGCACGTTTGTCTTGTATGTCGGTTACCGCTATGGCTGGAACGCGAAAGTCACGGGTTTGACGCTCGCTGCGGTGGGGATTTGCAACGTGATCGTTCAGGCCGTTCTGGTGAAAAAAGCCGTGGCGCTGATTGGCGAACGCAAGATGTTGATGGTGGCGCTGGTCGCCGGTTGCGCCGGTTATGTCATTTACGGTCTGGCACCGGGGCCACTCTGGTTCTGGGCCGGCATCCCGATTTTTGCGTTCATGGGTTTTATCGGTCCGGCCTTGCAAGGGCTGATGACACGGCGAGTTTCAGCTTCAGAGCAAGGGCAATTACAGGGCGCCAATAGTTGCATGATGGGTATTGCCGGCACGTTCTCGCCGCTGCTGTTCACCCAGATATTTGCCTGGTTTATCAGTGAGGCGGCATTTCTCCATTTGCCGGGCGCGCCGTTTTTCCTGGCGGCCGTCATGATGGTGATTGGACTGATCATCGTTTTGAAGGCCATTCCGCCGGTGCAAGGGCCCTAAAGTGCGCAGAAACATCTGTACACAACTACTGTTAAATTAGTAATAGTGTTTAATCCATACTAAGCCCACATCATCGACATGATGCGAGGCAGAGCAGGTATGGATCAGGAAAATTTCAGTGCGACGGAAAACCCGCACGTCAAAAAGCTGCAGCGCGAGTTGAACGCCGGTACCGTGGCGCTGGTCATGCTGACCATTATCGAACGGGCTGGCCAGCCGCTGTACGGTTATCAAATCGCCAAAACGCTGGAGCAGGCGGACGAGAGTGTGGTCGCCGGCAAGCAGAGCGCGTTGTACCCGGTGTTGCGAACGATGTGCGCCAATGGCCTGCTCGACAGCTACGTCGAGCCTTCGGTCAGCGGCCCACCACGCCGCTACTACCGGATTACCGAGCAAGGCAGGGCTGTGCTCGTTGAATGGCAGCAAGCCTGGCAGAAAACCAAAAATTTCGTCGATCAGATTTTGTCGGAGGCCGATCATGCGTAACGGAAATTCGAGCACTTCCTATCCCAGCACCATCGCTGAGTTTCTGGCGGAACTGCGTCAGGTGATGCAGGACGCCGATCCGGCCGTGATTCAGGACGCCGTCTACGATGCCGAGGAATATCTGCGTGCGGAGCGGGCAGAGCACCTGGACTTGAGTGAGGCCGAGCTGCTGCTGAAACTGAAAGACAGCTACGGTACACCGGAAGAAGTGGCTGCCGCTTACTTGCAAACCGAAGCGGTGGTCAGTCGCGCTACGCGCTCGCCGGATGTGCGCAAATCCAGCTCGTTGCTGGGCCGGATTTTTCAGGTTTATCGCGATCCGAAAACCTACAGCAGCCTGTTCTACATGTTGCTGACCTTGGCGACCGGGATCATTTACTTCACCTGGGCCGTAACCGGTTTGTCGATGTCGGTTGGTTTTGCGATTCTGATTTTCGGTGTGCCATTCTTCCTGCTGTTCATGGCATCGGTACGTTTGTTCTCGCTGGTCGAAGGCCGCATCATCGAAGTGCTGCTCGGTGAACGGATGCCGCGTCGACCACAGCGTGTTGCCGGCCAGACCTTGATGGAAAAAATCAAGGAAATGCTGACCGATTGGCGCACCTGGACGACGCTGGTCTATATGGCAGCTATGCTGCCATTGGGGATTGCGTACTTCACGTTCGCGTTTACCGGCTTGATCGTTTCGGTGATTTTTACCTTCGCACCGATACTGCAGTATTTTTCCAACGAGTTTCAGATCAATCTGAACGGCGATTATTATCTGACTTGGCCGGAAAACCTGTTGCTTGTACCACTGGGTATCATTGGTCTGACACTGGTGTTGCATCTTGTCCGGCTGGTTGGTCAACTGCACGGCAAGCTGGCCAAACATCTGCTGGTGAAATCGAGCGCTTGAGGCGAATAGTTTAAGGAGAATGGAATGAACACGACCGCGCAGGACTATCTGGATTTTCTGGCGAACATGGAAGGGCGCTGGCGCGGTCGTGAGACGTTTGCAGCGGGCATTATTTCTGAGCGGGAAATGGACGCCGAAACCCGCAGCGAATGCACGCTGCAACTTGATGGACAATTGGCGACATTGCATTTCCATCAGCATTTTGATGAGGCGCCATCGCATCGTGGCATGGCGGTTTACCGTGTCGCGCACGAACCGCCAGCATTGCTGATGCACTGGTACGATGAACTCGATCCAGAACCGGTTCGCTTCACTGGAACGATCAGTAACGGCAACCTGGTTCTAGTTGGCAGCATGCACCAACGCGCGATGCGCACCACAGTAGAAGTCCACGGTGACAGCATGCACAGCCGCACGGAAATGCAGCAAAGCGATCAAAGCTGGCAAACGGTTTTGCAGGGACAGTTTGTGCGTCAGCCGCCCGTTGCGGTTGGCAGCATTGTGTGGCGCGATTTGACCGTCAACAACGCTGAGCAAGTGCGTGACTTTTATCAAGCCGTGGTCGGCTGGAAAATCGAAGCCTGTGATATGGGGGATTATTCCGATTTCAGCATGTTGGCGGCCGATGACGAATGTGTCGCCGGTGTTTGTCATCATCGAGGCGTCAACGAAGGCATTCCGTCTCAGTGGTTGCAGTACGTACAGGTGGAAAATCTTGATGACTGCATCAGCAAAGCCAAATCGCTGGGCGGGGAAATCGTTTACGGCCCGAAACCGCTGGCGGGTCAGCATTTTTGCGTGGTACGCGATCCGGCGGGAGCGGTGCTGGCGCTGTGCGGGCCGAGGGCATAAGTTTGCAGACACCGACCAGCAGCGTTCGTCTCGAAACCGAAGTCAAGAAAAGTCGTTTCATTGCCAGCCTGGCGCCGGCAGATTCCATCGATCAAGCAGAGCAATTTATTGCCGATTGCCGTCGGCAGTTTTCCGATGCCACACATAACACCTATGCCTATACCATCGGTGGAAAAAATTTGGCGCAATCGGCCTGCTCTGATGATGGCGAAGTGTCGGGTACCGCTGGTCGACCAATGCTGAATATCTTGCAACATGCACCATTGACCAATGTGGTGCTCGTCGTTACCCGCTATTACGGTGGTACGTTGCTGGGCACAGGGGGTCTGTTGCGTGCTTATCAACAGGCCGCGCAACTCGCCGTGCAGCAGGTTGAGAAACAGGCGTACAAAACGATGATGACCGTCAGCCTGCGTTTTGCTTATCCGTTGGAACCTCAGTTGCGTTATCTGCTACCACAATACCAAGCTAATCTGGTTGGCTGTCAGCATCGAGAGCAAGTGCAGTTCGATTTGGAACTACCGCTTGAATTGTGGCCGGAATTTGAACGGTGTTTAGTGCAAATCAGTCGGGGCGAACTGGAAATTTGTACCAATCCGTAACAGTGTGATCGCAAAACGCCTTTTGCTTCTACACTGATGCAGGGAGAGCAGAAAAGAGGTACACCGGCATGGAGCAGGACGATTTGCCGTTCGCCACGATTCTTCAGCACAAGCCGGACCTGGCTGAGTTGATCGTCAATGATCGCGTCGAATTGGATGGCGACAAAGTGGCGCGCGTCCACCATTATCTGTTGCAGCATTTTCAGTTGCCAATTCGTTTGTTGGTCAATCGCCAACACCGTTTCTTGTTTAATTACGAAGGGCAGCAGCGATTTGCCGCCATGCCAGAAATCATCGCAACGGCTTTCTGGGCTGAACACCCATTGACCGAGCTTTCCTGTCAGGTCTGGTTGGCGACACCACGACCTTTGCCGTGGAACGCACGAGTATTCAGCGAGCGACAGCAGGCTTTGCAATGGCTGAGTGAAGGGGAAGCACTGAAAGCCGCTGGCTGAAATAGTTTTCTTAAAAATGCATGCGCCATTTGAACAACAACTGATCGGCGTCGCGTAGCGACAGGGCGTCACTGAAGGTTTGCCCGGTCGACTCGCTGGTGTCATTATTCTGTTCGAAACCGCCGCGTGAATAGACAACAAAAATATCCGACAGCAAGCTCAGCTTATAGCGATAACGAAGCTGAAAGCCTAGCGTATTGATATGCAAATCCTCTACGGCTTGGCCGCTGGCGTTCATGCGCCGGTCGAACAGCGTATAACGTTGTCCGTCAACACCATCGATATTCAGCCATTGGAATTTCAGGCGCAGTTCCTGATGCTCATCCGGAAACCAATCGAGTTGCCAATCGACGCTGCCACGGTGGCTGCGGTAACGGCTGAATTCGTTCGCTTGTTGCCAGATTAACCAATCCTGGCTGTCGCGATAGCCAAGCCAGAACTCGGTGCTGAGTTGGTCGGCGAAAAAGTAGGTCAGACCGATGGCGTAGTCGCGATAATAGTCCCTTAGTCCTTCCTGACCTTGTTCATACACCGCACCCCACGCCATATCAACACGCCGGGCGCCGATGTATTCAAGAATAGCCAGATTGACGGCAGGTTTATTCCACAAACCGTTGCCACGAGAAATCAAATCGTCGACACCAGCACTTTCGTGACGGTAGAAAAGATAAAGCTGATCGGCATTGGCAAAGCGCAGATTCGCGGAAAGCCGGAACCAGTCAGGCAAGTCTTCTCCTTGCTGATTGCGGCTCTTCGATAGTCTGGTGACCCATTCAATTTCTTTCAGCATGTTCCAGTTTTCATGGGTTTGCACATGGCGACCAAAATAAGCGCCTTGTTCCAGATTGGTCCGTTGGACAAAGCCCAGATCGGACAATTGCAAGTCGTCGTCATAGTGCAGAAATTCCAGCGTGTGCTGCCATTCCGCAACCGGATTGTAATCAAGCGTCAACCAAGCACCGCCACCTTCCTTTTCGGTCAGCGATTGATCGATTTCGCTTTGCAGCCATTGGCCACGGAGTTTCAAACCACTGGCAAAGCTTTGCTCAGCGTCCACAGCGAGCACATCGGCAACACGATCGAAGTAGGGCTTCTCGGTGCGCATGATGGCCGCGCCAATCAGGGTATCGCCAAGCAATAATCGTGGCCTCAACACTTGAAACTGACGGCCGATATCGTCGCCGAAATCTTCTTCGCGCACCACCAGATAACTGAGCGAGCTGTTGCTGCTGGCCAAGCGCAGTTTACTGGCTACATCGATATTGGCGACGCCTTTGCCATCGTCGCGATTGGCGCCCATGCGGCGGGTGTAAATCAGTTCACCTTCGTCCGGCAAAGGCAGTTTGAAGTCGTCGTGGTTTTCGGTGAAGAACGGTCGTTTATCAGAAAAGAATACTTCGATGGCCGAGAAGTTGACGACTAGATCATCGCTTTCGACCTGACCGAAATCCGGATTCAGGCTGGCGATGAGCTGAAAGGCATTGGAGTAGCGGAAAAACCAATCTAGTCCGACTTTCTGATCGACATCATCATTGACCTGGTCATAAACCATGCTGACATACGGAAACCAGTTCGAGGTAGTCGCCGCGTAGTTCTTCACCGAAATTTCGGCCAGCGAATTGACGTAATCACTTTGTGAATAACGAATGGCCGGGTAAGCGAAACGCTCACCGGTGCTTTTCAATACCCGATCAAGATAAATGCCGATGGTACGCGTATCGCCATCAACCGGAGCCATTGCGGTAATGGTCCACGGCAGCAACATTTCCACGGTCCAACCTTGCTCGGTTTCCTGTACTGCGTATTTCCAATCGCCATCCCAATCCGCATTGAAACTGTTGCGGCCGACAATGCCGTCTTCAATATTGCCGGCCAAGGTCACAGTGAAGTTGTAGGCAGTGAGGCCTTGATTGTCGTAGTCGATAACGACATTGACCCGGTCGGCTGGGCCGGCTCGATCACGCTGGGTATTGGGTTTGGTGCGCAGCACTTCCGGTGGCTGGTCAATGTCGAAATGGACAGCGATGCCAGCTGGCAGCGAGATAACACGAATGCGTTGCTGGTGTTTCGGTGTTTCGCGGGTGAACGGCTCGACAGCAACCAACTGATCGAATACTTGCGCTTGCTGCCAGAAACTTTCCGAGGCTAGACCATCGACCACGATCGCGTCTTGCTCAGCTGCCAGGGCTGAACATGGCGCCACAAGCATGCTACATAACAACAGCGCCCGTGGCAGAGGAGCGGTCAAGGAACGTATAAAGCGAATCGGCATGGCAACGCGGGAATTATCATTTTCTGTTCGGCGCTAAATGGTAGTCGGACAAGCCAGTGCAAGCAATTCTAACTTTCTGTGACACAGCGTTTCTTAGACGGCGCAAATAAAAACGGCGTCGCCAGGACGCCGTTTTCTTGCTACACGAGGATTTATTTCGACGAGTCGAAGCCGCGCTTGCGCATCAAGGCATCTGTCTTGACATCGCGACCGCGGAATTCGCGGAACATCTCTGCCTGGTCCTTGGTATTACCGGCCGACAAGATGGTTTTGACAAACCGTTGGGCCACTTCTTTATCCCACGGACCTTTGCCTTCCATGAATGCTTCCCAGGCATCGGCGGTCAATGAGTCTGACCAGAGGTAGGAGTAGTAGCCAGCAGAATAGCCGTCACCGGCGAACACGTGACCGAAATGCGGCGTACGGTGACGCATGACAATTTCTTCCGGCAAGCCGAGTTTCTTCAACTCTTCACGCTCGAATTTATCCGGGTCGATTTTCTTGCCACCGGCCAGGTGCAGTTTCATGTCGATCATCGCGGAGGCCAGATATTCCATCGAACGGAAACCTTCGTTGAAGGTTTGTGCGCGATCGATTTTCTCGACCAGTTCAGCTGGGATTGGTTTGCCGGTTTGATAGTGCAGGGCAAATTGATTCAGCACTTCCGGCGTCGACAGCCAGTGTTCGTTGATTTGTGACGGAAACTCAACAAAGTCACGCGCGGTCGCGGTACCGGCCAGCGTTGGATACTTGACGTTGCTGAGCAGACCGTGCAGGGCGTGGCCGAATTCATGGAACATGGTTTCGGCATCATCCCAGCTGATCAGCACCGGCTCACCGGGTTGACCCTTCAGGAAGTTGGAATTGTTGGAGACAATTGGCGTCACGAAATTATCGAGGTTTTCCTGACCACGATAGGCATTCATCCAGGCACCGGAACGCTTGCCTTGGCGTGCATAGGGATCGAAATACCACAAACCAACATGACCGCCTTTGCCATTTTTCACTTCCCAGGCCGTGACGTCAGGATGATAGGTTTTGATGTCCGGGCGAAGCGTGAAATGTAGATCATAAAGCTGAGCGGCTGACCAGAACATGCCATCGCGCAGTTTGTCCATCTGCATGTACGGTTTCACTTCACTGAAGTCCAGATCGTATTTCGCTTTGCGTAGTTTTTCGGCGTAATAGCGGTAATCCCAAGGCTTCAGTTTGAATTTGCCGCCTTCGGCATCGATCAGTTTCTGCATTTCGGCAACGTCGCGTTTGACGGCAGCGGCAGCCGGTTTCCACATCGCTTCCATCAGTTCAACCGCGCGATCTGGCGTGCCGGCCATCTGTGGTTCCAGGCGCCAATGGGCGTGGGTTTTGTAGCCGAGCAATTGGGCGCGTTGGAAACGCAGTTGCAGAATTTCGGTGATCAGCGCGTTGTTGTCAGTGGCGCCGCCCATGTCGCCACGGTTGTAGTAGGTGTTCCAGACTTTTTCACGCAGCTCGCGATTGGCGGCGTTGGTCAGGAACGGCTCCATCGCGGAACGGGTATTGTTGATGACCCATTTGCCTTTCATGTCGCGTGCTTCGGCTGCTGCGGCGGCGGCAGCGATATAGTCGTCCGGCAAACCTTTCAGATCATCTTTGCTGTCGATGACCGTGAACTGATTGTTCTCATCATCGAGCGTGTTCTGACTGAACTGGGTGTACAGCGTGGCCAGGCGCTGATTGATTTCGGAAAGCTTGGCTTTCTGTTTCTCATCGAGCTTGGCGCCAGCGCGTACAAAGCGGGTGTAGTACAGCCAGGTCAAACGCTGCTCTTCTGGCGTCAGCTTGGCTTTTTCTTTGCTGTTGTAAACGGCTTCAATGCGTTTGAACAGCTTTTCGTTCTGGGTAATTTCATCCTGGAACGCGGCAAACTTTGGTGCCAGCGTCTGCTGGATTTTCGGCATGTCGCCGACATTCAGCGTGCCGGCATGGACACCGTAATAGGTAAACAAACGATCCAGTGCACCGCCGGCTTTTTCCATCGCCAGAATCGTGTTGGCGAAGTTTGGTTTCTCGGCGTTGTTGGCAATGGCCTCGATTTGCGCGCGTTGCTCGTTCATGGCAATTTCAAACGCCGGCACAAATTCACTGACGACCACTTTATCCCAGGCCGGTACGCCACCATGCGGTCCGGTCCACTCGTCGAGCATTGCTGGCCGCTGTTCCGGGCCATGGTCTCCGTGCGCCATCGCTGCTCCCATCGTCACGGCCATCGTGGCGGCAACCGCCAGATGGACAAAACGTTTTGCTTGCATGAGATTTTCCTCATAGTTCGTTGTAGTCGTCGTTATACGGGCGCCAAAGCGCCCCGACGCAGAAAATTCGCCGCTGGATACTACGCGATCGGGCTTTCGGCTTTGCCTCCAACATCGTTACAAAACTTGTCTGTTCAACGATAGATGGTTGATTTTTCTGTATTTTCCTGTGAGCAACGGTAAAATTGCCGGCATTCGGCGCATGGCCCTTGAGGTGTTCCAAAACCAGGAACCAGCCTGCCGCCGCCAAGAGGTCCAACCATGCTTCGCATCAATGAACTGCGCCTGCCGATCGACCATTCACCCGAGGCCCTGCTGACCGAAGTTGCCAAGCGGCTAAAACTGCCGGAATCTCGTATCAAGCGCTACGAGGTGTTCAAGCGCAGTTACGACGCCCGCAAAAAGTCGCAGCAATTGATGCTGATCTACAGCGTTGATGTCGAGGTCGAGAATCCTAAAGCCGTCATGGCCAAACTGCGCCAGGATCGCCATATCCTGCCGTCACCGGATATGGCCTACAAGTTTGTTGCGCAAGCACCCAGCACGCCGTTTCACCGCCCGATTGTCATTGGCATGGGGCCTTGTGGCATGTTTGTCGGGCTGATCCTGGCGCAAATGGGATTTCGGCCGATCATCCTTGAGCGCGGCAAGGTGGTGCGCGAGCGCACCAAGGACACCTGGGGTCTGTGGCGCAAGCGCATTCTGCATACCGAATCGAACGTGCAGTTCGGTGAGGGCGGGGCCGGCACGTTTTCCGACGGCAAGTTATACAGCCAAATCAAAGATCCGAAATTCTACGGCCGCAAAGTGATGGCTGAGTTCGTCAAGGCCGGTGCGCCAGAAGAAATCATGTACGTGTCGAAACCTCATATCGGCACGTTTCGTTTGGTGACGATGGTTGAGAATATTCGCGCGACCATTGAGTCGCTTGGCGGCGAAATCCGCTTTCAATCAAAAGTCACCGACGTCGTACTCGATGATCGCCAGGTGCGCGGTGTCGTGCTGGAAAATGGCGAGCAACTGCGCAGCGATCATGTCGTGTTCGCGCTCGGGCATAGTGCCCGCGACACGATGAAAATGTTGTTTGAGCGCGGCGTGTTCATGGAAGCAAAACCGTTTTCCATTGGTTTTCGCATTGAACACCCGCAGTCGCTAATCGACAACGCGCGCTTCGGTAAATTCGCTGGCCACCCGTTGCTGGGTGCTGCCGACTACAAGCTGGTGCATCACGCCAGCAACGGCCGTGCGGTCTACAGCTTCTGTATGTGTCCTGGCGGCACCGTCGTCGCGGCAACCTCGGAAGAGCGTCGCGTCGTGACCAACGGCATGAGCCAGTATTCGCGCAATGAACGCAATGCCAATGCCGGCATTGTCGTTGGCATTACCCCCGAAGATTATCCGGGCGGTGTGCTGGCCGGCATCGATTTTCAACGACAGCTGGAATCACAGGCATTTGTGCTCGGCGGCGAAGATTATTCGGCACCAGCACAGCGCGTTGGCGATTTTTTGCAAGGCGTGGCTTCAACTCAAGTTGGTGAGGTCGAGCCTTCGTATAAACCCGGCGTCAAATGGACTTCGCTGTTACCAGCGCTACCGGAATACGCCATCAAAGCGATGCAAGAGGCGTTGCCGGCATTCGATGCCCAGATTCATGGCTTTGCGATGCATGATGCAGTACTGACTGGTGTTGAAACCCGCACTTCATCGCCCGTGCGCATCACTCGTGGTGAGGGCCTGCAAAGCCTGAATACCAAGGGCCTTTATCCGGCTGGCGAGGGCGCAGGTTATGCCGGCGGTATTCTCTCGGCTGGTGTTGACGGCATCAAGGTCGCTGAAGCGGTGGCACTTTCGATTGTCAGCAATCGGTAATAAATTTTTTGCTTTTTACTTTGATCCGTAATGAAAATATAGTACGTATATACTGGACAATCGCGGCGGTTTCGGTTGTGTTTACCGGCACAAATTTTCGGAACCGTCTATACTGGTACTATTGCTTATCCGGGTAGTGAGAGAATAACCGTGTTACGTTCACTACATTGCCAACTCTTTTTTCATGCTGGGGCACTGAAGAAAGCGCCTTACAGCAGCCGTGACCCGGCTGTCTGAATCTCTCATTGTTTTTCGGCGTGCCGCAGCGCATCCATTCCGTTAACGTTCAGTCATATCAGCCGTAGAGCGCGCAGACCGCTGAAGTACTGCTACGCCCGCTGACCGTCGAAGAACTCATCATCCAGTCCGTTCGTTTTGCTGCGTCTAGGTATGCAGGCGATTGGCGGATCGACTTATCATTCGTCAATGCTTGCAACCTGAGGTGACTTTGTCGACCAGGAGGTTGCTATGTGCCATCGGTTTACTGTCTTCATATTATTGATTGGCGGTTTTGTGCTGTCCGAATCTGCGTTCGCGCTGAACTGGATGTCAGGTCAGAAGCTGGTCGACTCCTGTAGCGCCTATCAGCAAAACAGCAATGATGAAAAAAGCATGTTTTGTGCGAGCTACGTGCAGGGTTTTCTCGAAGGTGCTGAAGCAACCGATGCCATTGTCGAAAAGACCGTACGTGCCGAGTATCAGGAAGATCTGAGCAGTTACGAAAAGCGGGCAATGAAGACCCGTCTCGGCGAACGACGCAAGCGCTTTGGTGCTACGTCTTACGCGCACTACTGCATTGATCCGGGCGTCAATATTGGCCAGGTGATCAACGGTGTGCAACAGCACCTGAAAGCTCATCCGGATATTAGGAACCTGGGTGCCCGTGACATTTTGTACGCGGCGTTGATCAGTCAATTTCCGTGCAAGTAGCGCGAAACAAACATTAAAGAGACGCCAATGAAACGCTCGATTGCGTTGTATCTGACGCTATTTCTGGCATGGCTGTTGTGGTCAGGCATTTATCAGCCGCTGCTGATCTCACTCGGACTGGGGTCCTGCTTGCTGGTGGTGTTGATTATGCGCCATCTGCGTGCTGTCGATGACGAAAGTGTGCCGCTGGAAGTGCTGCGCCGAATTCTGTGGTATTGGGCGTGGCTGCTGAAGGAAATCATCCAGGCCAATATTCAGGTCATTCGAATCGTTATCGATCCGAAGCTGCCGATTTCTCCGCAGGTGATCGAGTTGCACACCGGTAGTCGCTCGGAAATGCTGAACGTTATCTACGGCAACTCGATCACGCTGACGCCGGGTTCGACGACCATCGATCTGCAGGAGGACACCTTGCTGGTGCATTGCCTGACCGAAGAAGGCGCTCAGCAATTGCAGGCCGAGCAAATGCTGAGGCATGTCAAGAAACTGGAGCATCGCTGATGTACATCGCCGCTTCGCTGGCTATTCTGGTGACGATGACGCTGGCCATTGCCCGCGCGTTGCTTGGACCAACCGTTTACGATCGGATTCTGGCCGTCAATTTGTTTGGCACCAAAACCGTTTTGCTGCTGGCGGTTATCGCGTTCCTGTATGGCCGACCGGATTTTCTGGATTTGGCGCTCGCCTATGCGCTGATCAATTTTATTGGGGTGTTGGCCGTACTGGAGTTCATTCAAAACCGCGGCATTCGTGAGAAGGCCCAGCGTGCGGCGAAAGGAGAATGAGCATGGCGACGGTGCTCGATGTAATCACCTGGATGATGTTGTCACTTGGCGGTTTGGTCATGCTGATTGGCGGCATCGGTATTCTGCGCATGCCGGATTTTTACTCACGTCTGCATCCGGCCAGCATCACTGACACGCTGGCATCGCTGTTGATTCTGGGGGGCATCGTTCTGCAAGCGGGCTGGAGTCTGGCTTCGCTGAAAATCGCTGCCATTTTGTTGTTTTTATTGTTTACCAATCCTGCGGCGAGTTATGCCTTGGCCAATGCGGCCTGGACAGCCGGGTTGCGTCCTGAGACCAAGACCAATAACAAGGAGTAGGGCATGTTCATCCTGTTCGGGGTGTTTTTGCTGACATTTCTGATCATCATTTCGATTGCCATTATTCGAGTAAAAAGCTTGTTCTCGGCCGTTATGTTGTCAGGTATTTTCAGCCTGCTGATGGCAGCGAACTTTTTCATTCTCGATGCTGCCGACGTGGCGTTGACCGAGGCAGCGATTGGCGCTGGCATCACCACGGTGTTGTTTCTTGCCGCGTTGGCTCTGACCCGCGAAACCGAGCAGCGCGAAACCCACTCCCGTGTGCCGTTGTTGGTGCTCGCCATCGCTGCGGCGCCGATTATCTTTGCGACGTTCGACAAGCCGAGACTCGGCGATCCGAATGCGCCGGTGCATCAACATGTTGCCCCTTGGTATCTGGAGAAAACTCCCGAACTGATCGGTATTCCCAACGTGGTAACGGCGGTGTTGGGCTCGTTTCGTGGTTACGACACCCTGGGAGAAGTGTTCGTCATTTTCACCGCGGGTATCGGTGTGTTGTTCGTATTTGGCGTGCATCAACGCAAGGCGGCCATTTCCGGCGGCGAGCTGGCGCAGCAGGCGCGCGGCATACGGCATCATCTTATTCCGCGCATTATCGGCAAGATTTTCATTCCGGTGATTTTATTGTTCGCGTTGTATGTGCAATTTCACGGCGAATATGGGCCGGGCGGTGGTTTTCAGGCCGGCGCTATATTTGCTGCCGGTTTGATTCTTTACAGTCTGCTTGAGGGGGTCGACAAAGCGCTGCAGAAATTTCCGCCGAAAGTATTACCGTGGTTTGTTGCCTCAGGTGCCTTGCTGTACGCGCTGGTGGGATTTGTCTGCTTGGCTTTGGGGGGCAACTTTCTTGATTACTCGGTGCTGCACAGCAACCCGGTTGTCGGTCAGCATATCGGTTTGATTCTGATTGAGATCGGTGTTGGCGTGACCGTGTTTGGAGTCATGTTGTCGATTTTTCTGGCGTTCGCCGCGAGGGAAAGCAAATGACCGAAATGTCCGAGTTCGCCGAATTATTCGGCCTGTTCAATTATTGGGTGTTTATCGTGCTGTTGTTGATTGGCTT
Source organism: Permianibacter aggregans (assembly GCF_009756665.1). Taxonomy (GTDB): domain Bacteria; phylum Pseudomonadota; class Gammaproteobacteria; order Enterobacterales; family Permianibacteraceae; genus Permianibacter; species Permianibacter aggregans. The sequence goes on along the minus strand of NZ_CP037953.1, from coordinate 221,925 downwards.
GTACACGATTATCGCCAAATCCAATTACATTAAACGGCTGATCGGTCTGAATGTTTTTCAGTCGGCCGTGTTCCTGCTTTATATATCGATGGATAAGGTTGAAGGAGGGACGGCGCCGATTATTCTGGATGCGGGCGCCGATCAAATCTTCTCCAATCCGCTGCCACAAGTGTTGATCCTGACCGCCATTGTCGTCGGTATTGCCACGACGGCACTCGGCCTTGCCATCGTCGTGCGCATTCGCGAGCAGTTCGGCTCCATTGAAGAGCAGGACATTCTGGAGATGGAAACGCCCTGATGTCGTTCGCTAACCATGTAATCATTTTTTTGGTGGCAGTGCCGCTGGCTGTCGCGCCAGTTATTTCTCTATTGCGAGTACGTCACCTGCCTTGGCTGATGGCCTGCATCACCAGCCTGTTTGTTTTTGTGTTGAGTATCCAGCTTACCCAAAGCGTGCTGCATAGCGGTGATGTGACGTACGCGCTCGGCTCCTGGCCAGCACCCTACGGCATTGAGCTACGCGCCGGCGCCTTGACTGCGATGATGACAGTGATTGTCTCTGGTGTGTCGACGATGGCGTTGTGGTTTGGCCGTTACGGCATTTACGTCGAGGTCGGTGAACAACGCGCCCATTATTTCTATGCCGCCTGGATGCTGGTGTTGGCCGGCTTACTCGGCATCGCCGTCACCGGCGATGCGTTCAACGTATTTGTGTTCATGGAAATTTCATCACTGGCGACCTATGTGCTGATCGCCGGCGGTCCGGATCGGCGGGCGCTGACGGCGGTGCTGAAGTATTTGATCATGGGCACGATAGGGGCAACGTTTTACCTGATCGGCGTTGGCCTCGTTTATATGATGACCGGAACGTTGAATTTCGCTGATATGGAAATACGCCTTGCCGATGTTGAGAATTTGCGGCCAGTGTTGGTGGCTGCTGGGTTTATCACTGTTGGATTGGCGTTGAAGGCGGCGATCTTCCCACTGCATGTCTGGATGCCGAATGCCTATACCTATGCACCGAGTGCCGTTGCAGTATTCCTGTCGGCCTGCTCAACGAAAATTGCTCTGTTTATTCTGTTGAAGTTTGATTTCTTTGTATTTCAGAAGAATCTTGCCGGCCACGATGTCCAGTTTTCCTGGTTCCTGATGCCGCTCGCCGCGATCGCGATTATTTTCGGCAGCGCGGTCGCCATCAATGAGAACAATATCAAGCGCCTGCTTGGCTACTCATCCGTGGCGCAGCTTGGCTATATCCTGATGGGCGCGAGTTTCGTCACCTATCTCGGCTTGAGTGGCGGCATTCTCCATATTTTCAATCATGCGCTGATCAAGGCAACACTTTTCATGGCTGTTGCCTGTGTGTTCTATCGGGTGCGTAGTGCCGAGCTGAAAGACTTTGCCGGCATTGCGCAAAAAATGCCGTGGACGATGGCGGCATTTGTGCTCGCGGGTGTGGCATTGATTGGTGTGCCGTTTACCGCCGGATTCACCTCGAAATGGCTGCTGATCAAGGCGGCGCTGGAAGCTGGGGTTGTCGGCTATCTGTTATTGGCAGTCGTGCTGATTGGTTCGTTGATGGCGCTGGTTTATGTGTGGAAAGTGGTGGAGCTGGCTTATTTCAAACCGGCGACTGCTGATTTGTCGCGCGTCAGCGAAGCGCCGCTGATGATGCGTATACCGCTTTGGATTATGGTGTTGATGACCTTGTATTTTGGTATTGACCCCAGCTATCCGGTGAGGCTGGCCAATGCGGCGGCCGTGAGCTTGTTGGGGCATTTGTCATGACCGCCACCAGCCTGTTTCTGTTGATTTTGACGCCGCTGTTCGGCGGTGTGTTGTTGTTGCTGGCCAATCGCCGCCCCAATCTGCGCGAATCGATTACCTTAATCACGGCGACGCTGTTGATTGCTCAGCTAGCCTTGATATTGCAGAGCTGGTGGGCGCAGGAGTTGCTGCCAGAATGGCGTTATGACTGGTTGCCGGGTTTGAGTTTTTATTTTCGTTTTGACGCGCTGGGTTTGATCTTTGCCGGTTTGGCGTCGCTGTTGTGGCTGGTCAATTCCATTTATTCCATCGGCTACATGCGCGGCAACGAAGAGGCTAATCAAACCCGGTTCTATTTCTTTTTCACGGTAGCGATTGCCGCGACGATGGGCGTGGCGATGGCGGGTAATCTGCTGACGCTGTTTTTCTTTTATGAGTTGCTGACGCTATCGACCTATCCTTTGGTTACTCACAAAGGCGATGAGCGCACGGTCAAATCGGCCCGTGTCTATCTTGGCATTCTGCTGACCAGTTCCATCGCGCTCTTTCTGCCGGCGATTATCTGGACATCGGTGCTTGCTGGCACCAGTGATTTTCGCGTTGGCGGCATTTTCCCGGAAACAGTCAGTGCGACGGTACTCAGCGTTTTGTTGCTGCTTTATCTGTTCGGTATCGGAAAAGCGGCGGTGATGCCGGTACATCGCTGGCTGCCGGCAGCAATGGTGGCTCCAACACCGGTCAGTGCTTTGCTGCATGCAGTCGCGGTCGTCAAGGCCGGTGTCTTTACGATCATCAAAGTGGTCGTATTGATTTTCGGCATCGATGTCCTGGCCGCATTGCCAGTTAGTGAATTAGCCATTTGGTTGGCCTCGTTCACCACGGTTGCCGCCAGTGTCGTCGCACTGCGTCAGCAGAATCTAAAGCGACTGTTGGCGTACTCGACGATTGGCCAATTGGCCTATGTCGTGCTTGCGGCGCTGCTGACCACGCGCACGGCCGAGGCCGGCGCCGCATTGCATCTGGTGGTGCATGGCTTCGGCAAGATCACCTTGTTCTTTGCCGCCGGTGCGATTTATGTTGCCTCCGGCAAAACCGAGTTGCACCAGTTGAACGGTATTGGCCGTCTGATGCCGGTAACGATGGTGGCATTTGCGATTGGCGCGTTGTCGATGATCGGCGTGCCACCAACGGCTGGTTTTATTTCGAAATGGTTCATGATCAGCGGCGCATTGGAAGCCGGCAGTGTCGTCGCGCTGACAGCGCTATTGCTCAGCACGGCTTTGAACGCCGGTTATTTTCTGCCGGTAGTTTATCGCGCGTTCTGGTTGCCGGCAGCGGAAAACGATCGCCATGGTGAGGCGCCGTGGCCAGCAGTGTTGGCGCTGTCAATCACGGCGTTGCTGACGCTGGCCTTGTTCTGGTTCCATTCGCCACTGCTGACGCTGGCCTGGCAATTTCTGGAAGGAGCTTCGTCATGAGTGACAACGATCAAAACGTGCACTGGTTGATGCGGCCAAGCACCATTCGACGCATTTGGTGGCTATTCGCTGGTGTGCTGGCGCTGACGGTCATTGCCCAGTTCTGGGTGCCGGTGAAAGGGTATTTCGGTGTCGATTCGCTGTTTGCCTTTGCCGCGCTGTACGGTTTTCTTTCCTGTGTGGCGATGGTGTTTGTTGCCAAATTGCTCGGCATGCTGTTGAAACGCGATGAGGATTATTACCGTGATTGAAACGCTGCCACCTGCTTTGTGGTTATTCGCCGGTGCGTTAAGTTTTTGCCTGCTGCCGGAGCGGTTGCGTTTACCCGCCGTATTGATTTGGCCAGCGCTCGCCTGGTTTTTTGCCTGGCAGTTGCCAGACGGCGTGCAGCTGACCGGTTCACTGCTGCAGTTTGAACTGCAGTGGGTAGAAGCTTCCACGGTGCGCCGGCTGTTCGCAACGGTGTTCTGTTTGATGACGCTGGTAGGTGGCGTTTATGCGTATCGTCATGCCAGTCGTACCGAGCTGGCTTCTGCTTTTGCCTATGCGGCTGGTGCGCTCGGTGTGTGCTTTTCCGGCGATTTGATCACACTGTTTGTTTTCTGGGAAATGATGGCGATCTTTTCCACTGCCGTGGTCTGGTGTGGCAATACCGAGGAATCTCGCAAGGCCGGCATTCGCTACGCGCTGGTGCATTTGCTCGGCGGCGTCATTCTGAAATTCGGCATCATTCTGCTGATTAACGAAACCGGCTCTACCGAAGTCAGAGCGCTGACGCTCGGTAGTGCCGGCACCTGGTTGATGTTGATTGGTGTGCTGATCAACGCTGCGGCGCCGCCGTTTTCTGCCTGGCTTGCTGACGCCTATCCCGAGGCGAGTCCGAGTGGCACCGTGTTCCTGAGTGCTTACACAACGAAAACCGCCGTCTTGTGTTTGATTCTGCTTTTTCCGGGCGCGACGATACTGATTCCGGTCGGTTTGTACATGGTGTTCTACGGCATCATTTACGCGCTGCTGGAAAATGATATGCGCCGCATCCTTGCTTATTCGATCGTCAACCAGGTCGGCTTTATGGTTTGCGCGATTGGCATTGGCACCGAAACCGCCATCAACGGCGCTGCAGCGCACGCGTTTGCTCACATCATTTATAAAGCCTTGCTGATGATGAGTGCCGGCGCTGTGCTATTGCGCACCGGCAAACGCAAGTGCTCGGATTTGGGCGGTCTGTATCAAACGATGCCGCTGGCAATGTGGTGTGGCGTCATTGGTGCATTGGCGATTTCCAGTTTTCCGTTTACTTCTGGTTATACGACCAAGTCGTTGATAAGCGTGGCCGCGCAAGAGCAGGGCATGATGGTGGTTTACTTCCTGCTGGCGGCGGCATCTGCGGGTGTGTTTTTGCATGCCGGTATCAAGTTTCCGTGGTTTGTCTTTTTCCAGAAAGATTCCGGCATGCGGCCAAAAGATGCGCCGCTGAACATGTCGGTGGCGATGCTGATCATGTCAGCGATTTGTTTGTTGCTCGGCCTATTTCCACAATGGATTTATCCGCATCTGCCTTACCCGGTTGCTTATGAACCCTACAAAGCCGACAAGCTGATTTTCTATTTCCAGTTGCTGTTGTTCTCTGGTCTGGCGTTTTTCCTGTTGCTGCCATGGATGAAGCGGACATTGACCATCACACTCGATACTGATTGGCTTTATCGGCGGGCATTGAATGCGTGCGCGGCATGGTGCTTGCGATGCTGGCAAGCACTGCAGCAGTTTGTTGGCGATGAGTCGCGCCGCCTGGACCGCTGGAAAAACGCCACTCGTGCGCTGTTCAGTCAGGGCGGCGTTCTGGCTGCAACCTGGTCGATTGGCGTGACGGTATTGCTGCTGGTCGTGTTGTTGACCATTTATATCGTGTTCTACTACGTCCAGTAAGGATATAAAAAACGTAACAATTTACCCCATGTCAGGCGGTTCTCCGCCCAACTGAGCTGTGCTACTGTCTTGGCGCTTCATCGTTCTTCGAGACGTTTGAATTCGCCATAACAAGGACAGCAAAATCATGAAACTTCATCGACTTACGGTATTGTCCAGTCTGTTGGCCAGTGCGCTGATCATGGCCGCTTGCTCATCGGAGCAGGCGCCGGCAGAGCAAGCTTCAACGGTATCAACGGAAAAAACTGGTGCAGCCGAGCAAACCAAAGCACCCAGCCAATATGATGCCAAAACCTTTTACGAAACCGTCACGTATGGCGGCAGCTCAATCAACCATACCGGAGATGCCGTGTTGCAACATTCCGATGAAACCGGCGTCTTCAATCTTTACAAAGTGTCGCTGGTGGATGGGAGTCGCAGCCAGCTGACGAAATCGACCGAGGAAAGTCTGTTCGCCGTCAGCTTCTTTCCGCAGGATGATCGGGTGCTGTACAGCGCCGACAAAGGCGGCAATGAACTTGACCATCTCTACGTGCTTGAGCTGGATGGCAACGTGAAGGATTTGACGCCAGGCGAGAATCTGAAAGCGATGTTCAATCGCTTCTCGGTCGATGGTAAATATTTTTATGTGTACACCAATGAGCGCGATCCGAAATTTTTCGACGTCTATCGTTACGACAGCAAAACCTATGCGCGCGAAATGATTTACCAGAACAAGGATGGCCTGCAGCCTACAGCATTGTCATCGGATGGCCGCTGGCTGGCGCTGAGCAAATCCAACAACAATGCCGACAGCGATATCCTGATTGTTGATCTGCAAAGCAAAACGCCATCGCCGACGCTGATCAGCAAACACGAAGGGTTTATCCAGTATTCGCCTGAATCATTCACACCGGATAACCAGTCGTTGATTTACACGACGGACGCCGAAGGTGAGTTTTTTCAGGCCTATCAATTTGATTTGAATACGGCGGCGCACAAGCCATATCTTTCCGCCGACTGGGATATCAGCTTCATTTATTTCTCCGATGACGGTCGTTTTCGTGTTCACGGCATCAATGCCGATGCGTCAACGCAAATCACCATTTACGACATGAAAGTCTCACAACCGCTGAATCTGCCAGCGATGCCCGCAGGCGATATGCGTGGCGTCAGTTTTTCTGATGACGGCAAGCGCATGGCGTTTTACCTGAACGGCGATACCTCACCATCGAATCTCTATGTTTATGATCTGGAGAAAAACGATGTGCGCCGTTTGACCAATGCCTTGAGCGCCGCCATTGATGAATCGGATCTGGTCGCCAGTGAAGTGGTTCGCTACGACAGCACCGACAAGCTGAAGATTCCGGCCCTACAGTTCAAGCCGCATCAGGCCAGCGCGGATAAGAAAGTACCGGGCATCATCTATATTCACGGTGGTCCGGGCGGGCAGACCCGCAAGGGGTACAACCCGATCATTCAGCATCTGGTCAATCATGGTTACGCGGTGCTTGGCGTCAATAATCGCGGCTCCTCCGGTTACGGTAAAACTTTCTTTCATCTTGATGATAAAAAGCATGGCGAGAAAGATCTGGAAGACATCGTCGCAGCGAAAACCTATTTGCAATCGCTGCCTTGGATTGACGATGACAAGATCGTTGTCATGGGCGGCAGCTATGGTGGTTACCTGACGATGGCGGCGTTAGCGTTCACCAATGAGTTCCAGGCCGGCATCAATATTTTCGGTGTGACCAATTGGTTGCGCACGCTGGAATCGATTCCGCCATGGTGGGCAAGTTTCCGTGATTCACTGTACGCCGAAATGGGCGACCCAGCGACTGATAAAGAACGCCTGCATCGCATATCACCACTGTTCCACGCGAAAAATGTCAAGGTACCGGTTCTGGTCGTGCAGGGCGCCAATGATCCGCGGGTATTGCAGGTCGAGAGTGATGAGATCGTCGCGGCCATCAAGGAGAACGGTGTACCGGTGGAATACGTCTTGTTCCCCGATGAGGGCCACGGCTTCTCGAAGAAAGCCAACCGCATCGCGGCCGCAGAAGCGTATCTGAAATTCCTGGATACGCATGTTCGTCATGCGTCATCAGCGCCGCAGCAAGCCGCGCAAAACTAAAACACTACAACATAAAAAAAGCCGACCATTTGGTCGGCTTTTTTTAATCGGTGGCAGCCGTTACCTGCAGCTCGACCAAATATCCTGGGTCGGCCATCACCGCTTGCACGCAGGCTCTGGATGGTGCGGTACCGGTTGGCACCCAGCGATCCCAGATCGCATTGAACTCGCCAATCTGCTTGATGTCTTTCAGGAAAATCGTTACCGACAACAAGCGTGTTTTATCACTGCCGGCGTTTTTCAATGTACTTTCAAGTTGCGTCAGCACTTGCTGCGTTTGCTGGGGCAAATCGCTGTCGGTATTCTCTGCGACTTCCACGCAATAAACCGTGCCGTTGTGAATGACGGCATCGGACCAGCGCACCGTAGTACCCAGGCGTTTGATAGGCATTTTTCTGCTCCTTGACGAAAGCGGTTGATTATCGCTCAACGATAGCGTGTTGCGGTATCCTTGAATCCATTCTTGTATCCGGGATGGCCACGACGGGTTACCAACATGATTGATTTACGAAGCGATACGGTCACCAAGCCAGCGCCAGGCATGCGCAAGGCGATGCACGATGCCGAAGTAGGGGATGATGTATTCGGTGATGATCCAACGGTTAATCGCCTGCAAGCGGTGTTGGCCGAGCGTTTGGGGTTTGAGGCCGGGCTTTTTGTTGCCAGCGGCACACAATCGAATCTGATTGGACTAATGACCCATTGTCAGCGCGGTGATGAATACATCGTCGGTCAGGAAGCCCATACCTACAAATACGAAGCCGGCGGTGCCGCCGTATTGGGTAGCATTCAACCACAACCGCTGGAACACGCCGCCGATGGCAGTATTCCGCTGGAAAAAATCCGCAAGGCTGTCAAACCGGATGACGCGCACTTTGCCCGCAGCCGTTTGCTGGCGCTGGAAAACACCATTGGTGGAAAAATTCTGCCGCAATCCTATGTTGAACAGGCCTGTTCCTTAGCTCGTGAACATCGGTTGGCTACGCATCTTGATGGCGCGCGGTTTTTCAATGCAGCGGTTGAGAGTCAGCAATCCGAGCATGAGCTATTAAAGCATTTCGACTCCGTTTCGATTTGCTTGTCGAAAGGGCTTGGTGCGCCGGTAGGTTCGGTATTGCTCGGCTCGAAAGCCTATATCGAGCAAGCCAAACGGTGGCGGAAGATGCTCGGCGGTGGCATGAGACAGGCAGGCATTCTTGCCGCTGCTGGTCTCTATGCGTTGGAGCATCATGTAAAACGCTTGCGCGACGATCATCAACGCGCACGACAGCTTTTTGATGGCATAAAAGATTTGCCGTGGCTACAAGCCGACGAGCCGATGACCAATATGGTGTTTGTCGATATCAAGCAAGAACAAGCCGATAAATTCCAACAGTATCTGGCAAAAAAGGGCGTAGCGGTAACGGGGCTTTATCGTTTGCGCTTTGTGACGCATCTGGATATCCGCAGCGAGCAAATCCAGAAAACTATCCAGATCATCCGCGAGTTTACGGCAAACACATGAACAACAAGGCTCGTGACTTAACGGCGGTTGCGTTACTGGCACCGGCACCCACATTCGGCGTATTGTCCGCGCTGCTATTCAGCGAATCGCTACTGGGCTCGGTGTTATGGGCGGTTGCCAAAGCCTGGATGCTGCTATTGCCGCTCTGTTGGTGGTTTTGGGTTGATCGCCAGCGCGTCTGCATCAGTCGGCCAACCGTCAGTTCTTTACTTGTTGGCGCTGGAAGCGGTCTGTTGATGGCGGCTGCGATCGTTGTTGCGTTCTGGCTGGTTGGCGTTAATGACAGTCAACAACAACTGGTGCAGAACCAATTACGTGATGTTGGCATTGTTTCGCCGTTCATTTATCTGACGATGGCGTTGTATTGGTGTTTCATCAACAGCATCGTTGAAGAATATGTTTTCCGCTGGTTTATCATCGAGAAAAGCCTGCCGCATCTGGGACGGATGATGGCTGTCGTGTTATCAGCGACGATTTTCACCATTCATCACACCGTCGTTGTATCGTTCTTTCTGGATTTGCGCGAAGTCTTGCTGGCGACGGCTGGGGTGTTCAGCGCAGCACTGGTATGGAGTTGGCTCTACGCACGCTACGGCAATATCTGGCCGGCGTACATCAGCCATATTTTGGCTGATGTCGCCATTTTCGTGATTCTTTATCAGATTTTGTTCGACTGAAAGTCGATGTAACGGAACGATTCGTTCATCAGACTTCTATTTGTTGCAGGCGTTATTTCAAAAGCGCTTCGAGCTTCGTGGCGTCAACATGTTTCTCCAGTCCACTCAGGCTGGCAGCAACTTGTGGGCTGGCAAATATTTCGCGGCCGGCAACTTGACCCAGCACAGAAAAGGCCGCCTCGACGGCTGCATTTCCCTCGTATTTGATCGCTTTTTTGGTGTGTTCACCGCAGGACTCGGTCATCAACTGCATCATCAAGCGCCCCATCGATGCATTGGCCTGCTCCCGGTCCTCATCTTTTACGGTGGCAATATGTTGAACGGCAGGATGGCTGGATATGGCAACAAACATCCAGGTGACGAGCTTGTTGCGGTCTTCAACCGTTGTCGATTCAACCAGACATTGTGACAATTGATCGGTGTAAATACCTGCCTGTGCAAAAGACGCCTGAGCCAGAACGACGGCGGCTATTGTAGCTTTGAACAGTTGTTTCATCTTGGAACTCCTGGTTACGGCGTTTAGTGAATCATTCGTCAATAACAAAAAAGGAGCTCGATCGAGCTCCTTTTTCTTGCATCAATCTGCACCCGTTGCCTTGAAGTGTGTCCAGTAATCCTTGACTGTTTGCTTCATATCTTTGTGCAACATCAGAATGCCGAACAAGTTTGGCAAGGTCATAAACGCGACGGTGACATACGCCAAATTCCAGACCACGGTGGTATCGATCATCGAAGCACTCATAAAGCCGAGAACATACAGAATGCGATACGGCAGCACACCTTTTTGTCCGACCAGGTAGATGATCGCGCGATCGCCGTAGTACGACCAGGCAATGGCGGTCGTGAACGCAAACAGCATCAAACCAATGGCTACAATGTACTCGCCATAAATGCCAAGTTCGGCGCTGAACGCCTTGATGGTCAGCGGCACCGAGTGCACCAGTGATTTGCCGTGGATGAGCAGCATTTCGTGTCCGGCACCGGTGTTATCAATATTGCCATTGCTGATTTTAAGCGGACCGGAGTAGGGCGTGCGTTCACCCGCCTGATTAGTGATTAACACCTGATAATCTTCCGCAACTGAGCGGGAGTTCAGCAAGGTATAGTCACCGCCGACAATCTTGCCATTGTCGACTTGCAGCTCACCATTAAACACGGTAATGCCTGAGGATGCGGGATTGGCGCCAAGATACTGGCCGAGTATGGCGACATGCGCAGGATTGGTATCGCTGTATTCACCATTGATGAATGTCATGTCTGTGCGCGTGAACGTGTTTTCGTGTTTCTGATTCCAGACACCGGTGGACAAAATCACGAGGCCGGTCAGCGTGCAGATGATGATCGTGTCGATAAATGGTTCCAGTAGACTGACCATGCCTTCCGACGCCGGCTCATTGCCGCGCGCCGAGGAATGGGCAATGGCTGCTGAACCTTGACCGGCTTCGTTCGAGAACAATCCGCGCGCGACGCCTTTTTGCCAAGCCAGCGCGACCGAAGCGCCAAGGAAGCCACCGACAGCAGCGCTGCCATTGAACAGATCAGAGAAGATGGCAACGAATGACGGAATGATGTTTTCTGCATTCATGACGATGACGTAGAGCGCGCCGCCGACGTATAAAAATGCCATCGTCGGTACAATTTTTTCCGCCACTTGAGCGATGCGTTTAATGCCGCCGACAATCACCAGGAACAACAGTGCTGACAACACGGCGCCCGTTACCCAATGCGGAATGTGGAAAGTATCGTGAATTCCGGCAGCAATATTATTGCTCTGTGGCATGTTGCCGCTGCCAAACGAGCAGACCACGGTGGCAATCGCAAACGTCACCGCCAGCCATTTCATGCCAAGCTTGCGCTCCATGAAATACATCGGGCCACCGGCCATCGTGCCTTCTTCGGTTTTGACGCGGTATTTGTGTGACAGTGTGACCTCGACGAACTTGGTCGTCATGCCGAAAAAGGCGGTCATCCACATCCAGAACAGCGCGGCCGGCCCACCAATAAACAGCGCCAGCGCGACACCGCCGATATTGCCGGTGCCGACCGTGCCGGAAAGCGCTGTTGTCAGTGCTTGAAAGTGCGAGGTGTCGCCCGGAGCATCTTTCTTGCTGTATTTACCGGTGACGATGCGCAGCGCCTGACCGAAATAACGGATTTGCGGGAATCCGAGGTAAATCGTGAAAAACACGCCGGTGCCGAGCAGCACATAGGGGAAGAACACGGCGGAGCCAAGATAGCTGTCCAACAAAAGCAGGAAGTTATTGATCGCGTCCATAAAGCGCCTTGCGAGTCTTGTTATCGTAGGATGAGGCGAACCTTATCACAGTGGGTTTTGAGGCTCCATGGGTTTGAGACTCCAAGGGCCTTGGATTGGCGTTGAAAATAAACCGGCAGTTCTGCGCTGCGTGAAACGGGTTTTAAATCGAAGCTGAAATTCTCGAAAAGGAAAAACGGGGCCCTCGTAAGCGCCAGCCGGCAACGAGCATTCGTAGGCCGGGTACGCCAGCAAGGATAGCCGGCGTAGCACTGTCAAGGCATGGATGCCGCGTCAGTGCGGCCCGAGCCGGAGAATGCTCGTTGCCGGAACGGCCTGGTCGAAGCAGCACAACTCACCTGGCGCTTCGGGGCGTGGTGGATTCATGCCATCCAGGCATTCACCCTTCGGGCGTCTACGACGTCCAAATTTGTTCCAGACAAATTTGTCTTTTGGGTACTTTTCTTTGCACGAGCAAAGATAAACTACCTCGGTTGCCGGTCCGAGAACCGGCATTGGTGGGAGTCGAGAAAGCCGCAAAGGATTAAAGCGATACTGCAAATTTCCTAAAAAATATCGAAAAAGAAAAGGGCGCCCGAAGCGCCCTTGAACAAAGCAAAAACGTATTACTCAGGCTTTTCCAAATCGGCGATAACCGCCGCCAGGAAACGTGCGCCTTCGCCACCGGTGCAGGCCCGGTGATCGAACGACAATGACAATGGCAGCATGCGTTGGTTTTCGATGCCGCGTTCGGTCATTTTCAGTTCGTTGCGGAAGCGACCGCAGCCGAGAATCGCGACTTGCGGTGGCGAGACGATTGGTGTGCCGTAACGACCGGCAATCGAACCGTAGTTCGACAAGGTGATTGTTGCGCCGCTGAGGTCGGTTGGCTTAATCGCTTTCTCAGCAATTTTCTTGCGCAAAATTTCTACGTCACCGCGCAAGTCTGCCATCGATTTGTTGTGTGCGTCTTTAACGACCGGCACATACAAACCATCCGGTGTATCAACCGCGATGCCAACATGCACCGCTGGATGCACCAGACGCTCCATGTTTTCGCCATCGAACCAGCAGTTCAAAGCCGGTTCGACTTTCGCCGCCGCACAGAGTGCGCGGACGTAACGCGCCAACGAATCTTCGCCTTTTTTCCAGCGGGAAATGTTGGCGTCTTCCATCAGCGTGACCGGCACTACGGTTTGATGCGAATGGGTCATCGCTTGTGCCATCGCGCGGCGAACGCCACGAACGGCTTCCGGGTGAACGGTGACACTGACTGGTTGCAGACGACCGCCGCTTGCTGCCGGTTGTACGGTTGCTGGAGCAGCGGTTCGAGCAGCAGGTTTGCCGCTGCTGGCTGCTTTGACGTCGTCACGGGTAATTGTGCCTTTCGGGCCGGATGTTTCGCAGTTGGCTAAATCAACACCAAGTTCGTTGGCGAGTTTGCGCACCGCAGGAGAAGCACGGAACGCCAGCGGATTATCGGTGCTGACGCTGGCAGACGGCATCGTGCTCGCGGATGCGGCAACGCTTGCGGTTGATTTGCCGGCTGCGCCTTTGACATCGGCCTGAGTGATCTTGCCGCCAGCGCCAGAGCCTTTTACCGACGCCAAATTGACGCCGAGTTTTTTTGCCAGTGCGCGAACAACCGCATCGCTCGATTCAGCAACAATGGTGTTGCCAACTTGCACGGCGCCGACAACGGTGCCGGCATCACCACCTTTGGCTTCCGGCTCGGATTTTTCTTCAGCCTTGGCGGCGCCGCCTTTACCGGCAAAGGTGACCAGCGGTGCGTGCGTGATAATGACATCGCCAGCTTTGCCATGCAGTTTGGCGATGACGCCATCGTGTGGTGATGGTACTTCGACGACGGCTTTTGCGGTTTCCATTTCGGCGATTGGCTGATCGGTTTTTACCGTGTCGCCTTCTTTCACCAGCCATTTGACGATGGTAGCGTCCGGCAAACCTTCGCCCAAATCTGGCAGATAAAACACTTCGCCACCACCCGATGTAGCACTGGCTTTTTCGGCGTTGGCCGCGACTTGCGCGTGCATCGAAGGAGCTGGAGCCGGTGCAGGTGCCGCCGCTTTTTTACCGGCCTCTCCGAAGGTAACCAGCGGCGCATGAGTGATGATCACATCACCGGCTTTACCGTGCAGTTTCAGCACGGTGCCATCGACAGGCGAGGGCACTTCGACGACCGCTTTGGCGGTTTCCATTTCGGCAATCGGCTGATCGGTTTTTACCGTGTCGCCTTCGTTGACCAGCCATTTGACAATGGTGGCATCCGGCAAACCTTCACCGAGATCAGGTAGCTCAAAAACGTATGCCATAGTCCGGATAATTCCTTGTTGGTGAGCATGGATCGGAATAAATCATTCCCTCTCTGCTCTACAAATTTGGCTATGTCATTCCCGCGTGGGCGGGAATCCAGTTACTGAATTTTCTGGATGCCCGCCGCAGCGGGCATGACTCACTCTTTTCAATAACCGTTACTTGTATTCCACCAGACGACGCGCTTCTTCAATGATGCGATCGACCGACGGCATGAACTGTTTTTCCAGCTTGTAGTACGGCATCGTCGTGTCGTAACCGGTCACCCGGCCGATCGGCGCCAGCAAGTGGAACAGCCCTTCTTCCGATACTTGCGCAGCGATTTCCGACGCCCAGGAGCCGGAACGTGGCGCTTCGCAAACGATGCACAGGCGACCGGTTTTCGCGACTGATTCCAGAATGGTGTCGATATCGAGCGGGCTAATCGTGGCGACGTCGATCACTTCGGCGCTGATGCCTTGCTGCTCGAGTTTGTCAGCCGCTTGCAGCGTTTCGTGCATCATCGCGCCCCAGGACACCAGCGTGATGTCGGTGCCTTCGCGGTCCACGAAGCAGGTGCCGAGCGGATACTCTTCACCGTTGTCTTCGATTTCGTGCTTGACGATGCGGTAAACGCGTTTCGGTTCGAAGAACAATACCGGATCCGGATCGCGAATCGCAGCGAGCAGCAAACCGTAAGCACGCGACGGATTCGACGGAATCACCACTTTCAAACCCGGAATGTGCGCACATTGCGCTTCCGGCGAATCGGAGTGATGTTCCGGCGCGTGAATGCCACCGCCCCACGGTGCGCGAATCACCATCGGCAGCGTGATGCGGCCGCGGGTACGCAGACGCATACGGGCGATGTGGTTATAGATCATGTCGTAAGCCGGCATCATGAAGGCTTCGAATTGCATTTCCGCGATCGGCTTCAAACCTTGTGCGGCCATACCGACGGCGAGACCGGCGATCATCGATTCAGCCAGTGGCGTGTCGATAACGCGATCTTCACCAAACTTCTGGGCAAGACCGTTGGTGGCGCGGAATACGCCGCCGTTGATGCCAACGTCTTCACCAAGAATGACGACATCGTTATCGCGCTTCAGTTCGTGCGCGAGCGCGAGGTTAACGGCTTCAATGAGCGTGATGGCTGGCATGCTTTGCTCCACGGGCAATGGCTTGTTCACGCTGCTTCAGAATGTGTTTCGGCAGCTCGGCATAGAGGGTGTCGAACATGTCTTCCGGCTTGGGTGCCGGGTAGTTCTTATAGGCTTGAACCGCGGTTTCGATTTCCGCCGCCACTTCTTCTTGCAGCGCTTTTTCTTCTTTTTCAGTCCAGGCTTTGATCGATTCCAGGTATTTGCGCAGGCGCATCACCGGCTCGGCATCCCAACCTTTTTCCAGCTCTTCTTTCGAGCGGTAGCGGGAAGCATCATCAGCAGTGGTGTGATCGCACAAACGATAAGAAACCGCTTCGATCAACGTCGCGCCTTTACCGGCACGGGCTTTTTCCATTGCGCGGCGAGAGACTTCGTGCACGGCAATAATGTCGTTGCCATCGACCTGCACGCTTTCGATTCCAGCGGCGATACCTTTCTGCGCATAGGTTTCGCAGTTGGTCTGAATCGCGGAGGGGACCGAAATCGCCCATTGATTGTTGTTGACGAAAAACACGACGCCGAGATTCCAGATACCGGCGACGTTGATCGCTTCGTAAAAGTCACCTTCGGAAGTACCGCCTTCGCCGATTTCCGTCACCACAGCGCGTTGCTGTTTGCGGTATTTGATCGCGGTGGCGATACCGGTCGCATGCAGGCATTGAGTGGCGATAGGCACCGCAATCGGGAAGTCTTCTTTGGCGACCGAGAAGTTGGAGCCACGCTCGTCACCGCCCCAATATAAAAAGATTTCCAGCATCGTGACGCCGTGCATCAGCAAACCACCGGTCGAACGGTAGTAGGGCGCCAGCACGTCTTCTTTGGTCATGGCCATGCCGTAACCGATACCGATGGCTTCCTGGCCGAGCGAGGCCGGGTAGGTACCCATGTTGCCGGTGCGCTGCAGCGCGTAGGCTTTGGCGTCGAATGCGCGCAGACGCACCATGTTGCGGTACATCTCACGCAACAGGTCTTTGTCTTTGGCGAATTCGGGCAGGTTTTTCGTGAGTGGTTTGCCGTTCTTGTCCAGGTACTGGACCTTTTCAATGGCAAACTTTGCGACGGTGGTCGACAAGACGCATCCTCCCAAAGGGTTCAGTCAGGCGAGTGCAAAAGGCTAGCTATCTTATAGGAAGAGCGCCAGTTTCCCTTTACGCAAACGGAAAGCGCGCGCATTGTACACAAAGCTGATGACAGCCCAAAGCCTGACCACCGGGATTGTTATGCTGCGCAGCAGCAAACTCCAGCTTGTGATCGGCATTCAGGTGAATAGTCCCGATCGGCGTTTTCGCCGCTTTTCCGATGCTACCTTTGTGCCGATGCCGAGCCGGCGGAAGGGAGTCATCTGTGCGTAGTTTGCTTATGTTGCGAGAAGCCATCTCAAAAATGCCTGGAATTCGGCGATCTGCGCGAATGCGGTGCTCGGAATCCTCATTTACTACTTGTAAACTCCGGTTCCTGTGCTCCTCTTCGCGCACCTCGCCATCGTCCAGACAATTTTTGAGATGGCTTTTAGTTTTCATCGTTTTACCGGGTTGTGCCTCACACACCTTGTTTGTTGCCGAGCAGGGGCAACCGGAAGGGTTTGAGCAACGGCTTGAGCAGGCGCTGGCCCAGCATAAAAACTGGCGCGTCGAATATTTCAGTAATCGTTTCAATCCGCCGAAAACGACGCTGCCGCTGGTGGTTTACGGCGCTGGAGTGGATCCGCTTGATATCTCGACGCTGCTACAGGAAGTCGGCGTGCCGCAGTTTGAGCTGCAGCTGAACCGTTCCCCCGGACATCGAGCTACGGCTGATAACGTCGTGCTGTATTTTCCATTGACTCAGGAGATCGCCGATCAGGAAAGGCTGCAATTTTCAGTCACCTGCGGCCAATTTCTGACCGATATCTATACCCGTGGCGATGGCTCTGCACGGCTTTCCGATTCGGAATGGCTGCCGGAGTCTGAACGTTGGCTAGTGATTTCCGAGTCTGACGGGCAGTGGAGGCAGAGCGGGGCTGTGATGGAAATCGTCGAGTCTGGCCCGCAGCGGCAATGGCGCTTTACCTTCAATACCGACCCGGATAGACCGCTGGACTGGGAGCTGGACGACGCTGACTCAGCCGAAGAATGTTGGGGCCATGCTTATCATCTGGCACCGCCAGCGGGTTTCGTGGAACATAGTGCGAAATAGGAAAAGCGCAATTAAAACAAATAAATAGAATTAAATTTTAATGTTGATTTAAAGTGATCTCTCACTTGTTTCACAGGGCAAATGCGTCGGCCCGGTGGGTGTGACGGTCAAGCTTCAGTACAATGGCGGCCGACTATTCTTAACCTCTTTTCCGCATAGGATGCCCCGCATGGCCAAAGGCGAAGTCAGCAAAACCACGAAATACCGCGAGCAATACCAGCCGAGCAGTTACCTGATTGATCGGGTCGATATGCTTGTCGAGCTGTTCGAGAGCCATGCCGAAATCCATTCCTGCCTGGCGCTACGCCGTAACCCGCTGTTCACGGGCGCGGTTGAGGAATTACGGCTCGATGGCGAAGAGTTGGAGCTGAAGAGCATTGCCGTTAACGACCAGGCGCTGCCGCTATCTGGCTATGAATTGCAGGACGCCCATTTGGTCATTCGCCAACCAGCGGAATCGTTCACGCTGAAAACCGTCGTGCAGATCAAGCCGCAGGACAACACTCGGCTAGAAGGCCTCTATAAAAGTGGCAGTAAGTTCTGCACCCAATGCGAGGCCGAAGGCTTCCGCCGCATTACTTATTTTCTCGATCGGCCCGATGTCATGTCGGTTTATGACGTAACCATTCGCGCTGACAAAAACGCTTATCCAGCCTTGCTCGGTAATGGTAATCCGGCAGGTAGTGGTGAATTGCCTGAAGGACGTCATTGGGCCCGCTGGCATGACCCCATTCCAAAACCTTGTTATTTGTTTGCGCTGGTCGCCGGAGATTTTGATCTGCTCGAGGACTCATTCACGACGATGAGCGGCCACCCGGTGGCGCTGAAGATCTATGTCGATAAAGGCAAGCTCGATCAGTGCGCACACGCGATGCGCAGCGTCAAAAAAGCGATGCAATGGGACGAGGAGGTCTATGGCCGTGAATACGATTTGGATATCTACCAAATCGTTGCGGTGTCCGACTTCAACATGGGCGCCATGGAAAACAAGGGCCTGAATATCTTCAACACCAAGTATGTGCTGGCCAACGAAATGACTGCCACAGATGCCGATTACGATGGTGTTGAGGCGGTCATTGCGCACGAATACTTCCACAACTGGACCGGCAACCGGGTGACCTGCCGCGACTGGTTTCAGTTGTCACTGAAGGAAGGATTGACGGTATTTCGCGATCAACAATTCTCGATGGACATGGGCTCGCCGACGGTCAAGCGGCTCGATGATGTGCGTGTCATTCGCACCGCGCAGTTCTCCGAAGATTCTGGCCCGATGGCGCATCCGATTCGCCCCGACAGCTATGTCGAGATGAACAATTTCTACACGGTAACCGTCTACAACAAAGGTGCCGAAGTGATCCGGATGCTGCATACCTTGCTTGGTGCCGACGGTTTTCGTAAGGGCATGGATCGGTATTTCGAGCGTCACGACGGCCAGGCTGTTACCTGCGACGATTTTGTTCAGGCTCATGCTGACGCCAATCAGCGCGATCTGGAACAATTCAAGCGGTGGTACTCACAGGCCGGCACACCGGTTATCAATGTCAGTGATCACTATGATGCCGCCAATCAACGTTACACCTTGACGCTGAAACAGCATTGCCCGGCAACGCCGGGGCAAAAAGAAAAACAGCCGTTTTTCATTCCGTTCAAGATTGGCTTATTGGATAAAGCCGGCAATGACTTGCCGCTGAATTGGCAATCGAAGGACGCTGACGATCAGGCTATTTACGGTCGTGAAGCGGTGTTGCCGCTGCAGCGTGCCGAGCAGCAGTTTGTGTTTGAACATATCGGCGAAAAACCGTTGCCGTCGCTGCTGCGCGATTTTTCTGCACCAGTGAAATTGCGCTATGACTACAGCGATGAACAACTGGCGTTTCTGCTGGCCAACGACAGCAGCCTGTTCAACCGCTGGGATGCCGCACAGCAACTGGTCAGCCGGGTCATGTTGAATGCTGCCGAGCAATTCCGTGCCGGCGAAGAAATGCGTTTGCCGGCCATCGTTACCGAAGCGCTGGCGGCCGTGCTCGATAATCATCAGCTCGACAACGCTTTGCGCGCGCGCTTGCTGCAATTGCCGGATATCGGTTATCTGCAGGAGCTGGTGGAAAAAATTGATATCGATGCCTTGGTGGCGGCTCAGCAATTCATTAAGCGTCGAGTAGCGGAAACGCTGTACCAGCCACTGCGCGATTGTTTCCAGCGAGTGCGCGGTGCCACCGGTCTGGACGGCGACTCGGCCGGCAGACGAGCGCTGGCCAATACCTGTCTGGGCTTGTTGGTCGATAGCACCGACGCCGAAGCCTATCAGCTGGCTCACGCGCAATTGCATGAAGCAAAAACGATGACCGATCGCTTTGCCGCGTTGCGCGCATTGGCGCATAGCGCCGCGCCGAATCGGCAGCAGGCGCTCGATGATTTTACTCATTGGTATGTCGACGAAGCGCTGGTCATGGACAAATGGTTCACGGTGCAGGCGACAGCGCCTCTGGCGTCGGCATTGCAGGAGGTGCAAAAGCTCGAGCAGCATTCGGCATTCGACGCGAAAAATCCGAACAAGGTGCGTGCCTTGTGGATGGCATTCTCACACGCCAATCCTGCTGGTTTCCATCGCGCTGATGGCGCCGGCTACCAGTTCATTGCCGAGCGGGTGGCGCGGCTGAACCAGAGCAATCCGCAATTGGCGGCGCGCCTGGTCAGCGCTTTCAACCGCTGGAAACGCTATGACGATGACCGTCAGCAATTGATGTTGAAAGAGCTGAAGGCGCTGTTGACGCAATCGGGTCTGTCGCCGGATGTATTCGAGATCGTCAGCAAGTCGGTCGAGGCCTAATTGAACAGTGTTTGGTAATAAGCACGTAGAAACAATGCGTTTGCGTGTCGACAATACCGGTTGTGGGGTGGTGTCAGGCCTTGGCCTGCAGAAGTGAACGACTCAGGAAAACAAAGATGGCAATTGTGAAATGTGGTGCCTGCGGCAAACAGAAGTCGAGCAAGGCGCCGGCTTGTCCGCACTGTGGTTTCAATCCGGAAGGCGGATTGGAGCAACTGGAGAAACATCAGGCGAAAAAACGGCGCGACAGTTTGCATCGGCAGAACATGCTGCAAATGTTTGCCGTGGTGATTCTTCTGGTCGGTGGCTATATGTGGTGGCATGGTTCGGGCGACCCGCAAAGCTGGCAGTTCCAGCTTGGCCGCTTTACGCTGGTCGCGGCAATTCTGCTGTACGCTTATGCTCGCGGTTTGTCGCTTTGGCAAAAGTATTTCAATAAAGACAAATGATTCAGCACAAATAAAACAGCCCGCTTAGGCGGGCTTTTTTTGCAAAGAGCAAAACTCAAGCCGTGGCGTGGCGGTGATAAGCACCCATTGGTCGCGCTGCGCCTTTGGCGTTGTACAACACCATATCCGGGTTTTGACCGCGCAACAGGTTCAGTGAGCGTTCGACGCTGCGGCGGCTGCCGGCGATGATGCGACCGTTGACTTCATTCTGGCGGTGACAGCGATACAACCATTCACGGAACTGCTCAACGACCGGGCGCAGCACGCGGGCGACCATTTCCGGTGCCTGCTCAAGAAAGGATTCGAGTCCGTTTTGCGGATTGGCGTTCGGCATCAGCTTTTGGCGAACGGCCATTTTCTCGTCCATCTGCATCAGCAGCTGGGTTTTCAATTTGGCCAGTTCGTGGATTTGTTCCGACGCCATTTGCTCCAGCGCCTGCTGTTCCTGCGCCAGCACTTCGTAAAGCCGCTGGGCCAGTTCAGTTTCCTGCTCCAGTGCCTGACGCAGCGTCTGCAGTTCAACTGGCGTCATGTCGATAGCAGCCATCAGCGATCCTTGAATTGCTGTTCAAACTGGATGATTTTCTTGGCCAGCGATTGCGCATCGACCGGATACTGACCGCTGTTGACCAACGCCCGCAGGCGTTCAACGCGGTTTTGATCAACGGCCGGTTGGGTGCTGGCGCTGGCGATGGCTTTTTGCAAGGTCTTGGCCTCGGCAGACAGTTCCAACTCCGGGGGCTGTGTGCGGGCAACGTCTTGCTTGCCGGCAGGCTGGGGCGACGGCTCACGCTCAATGGGCGCGCGCTGTTCTGCTCGTTTGCTATCTACCGACGGGGTACCGGTGGTACCTAATTGCTTGATGTCCATGTAACTTAGCCTGTTTAGTGCCCGCATCGCTTTACCCTATGTCCAGTATATCGGCCTTATCCCGGAATTCTTTAGCCTTAATTTGAGTTGCCGTGTTGGCATCTGCCGCCTGCAAGGATCTGCAACAAGATGTGCAAAAACGGGGCCACTCGCTCAAAGGGCGACGCTGACCTGGTTTGGGCCGCTGACCGTCGCCTGTATCGTCCGTCTCGAGTTCAGGTTGCGCACCGGAATGCGATCACCGGGATTGCCATGGCTCATCGCTTCACCTTTGGCGCTGATCGCGAAATCGTTGCCTTCGGCCCGTATCGTGACGGTATCGCCACGACAAATGACGCAAACCAGCTGATTGGTGATCGGTGTTTCGGTGTTGACGCCCTGGCGCAACGAGGCGCCAAGCAATTGACGTTTGCTGGTGTATTGCTGGCCGCGCAGTTGGCTGACCGGCGCCTTTTTCAGTCGCAGGTCGTTTTCATCGAGTCGTTTACCGCGCGGCAGCTGACGGGCGGCCACAACCACGGTGCGCCATTCGGCGATTTCCGCCGGTAGAAACACCTGCCAGCCGCCTTCGTCAATGCAACGCAAACCGATGACCGTATGACCTATGCGCCGACCATTACCGGGCCAGAAGCCTTCAATTTTGCTGCGACAAGTATCCAGTCGCAAACGTGGGTCGGGATCGGCGACGTCAATTCGACGCTCCACATCGGCAGATGCCGGCGGCAACTGGCTGGCAATGAATTGCCGCGCGAGTTCGGTCAGTGATTCCGGCTCAGGCACCGTGGGCGCCAAATCAGCACCGGCAAGCAGCGGCCAGAATGCCGTCGCCAGCAGCATCAGAACCTTGTTCAGGGAATTACGCAATTTCATTGGCTTGACCTATGCTTCTACAGGAAGAACAGGGGAAGACCTGCTTCTTGAGCCAGGTCAAAGCAGAAATCATGCCTTCATCAGAGAGGCATACGAGGAACAGGGTATGGCCGGAATTTTGGACAGCGTGAATCAACGCACGCAGATGGTGGGTCAAAACCGCCTGGAACTATTGTTGTTTCGCCTGGGCGGTCGGCAGCGTTACGGCATCAACGTGTTTAAGGTGCGGGAAGTGCTGCAGTGCCCCTCACTGACCGAAATTCCGAGACGCCACTCTGTTGTGCGCGGCGTCGCCCACATTCGCGGCAATACCATCTCAGTCATCGATCTGAGCATGGCGATCGGTGGACCGCCAGTGCAAGATTTGCAAAACAGTTTCATTATCATTGCCGAGTACAATCGCGCGGTGCAGGGTTTTCTGGTCAGCTCGGTTGAACGCATCGTCAACATGAATTGGTCGGCGATTCACCCACCACCGAAAGGCAGCGGTAAAAATACTTACTTGACGGCGGTTACCGAGATCGAAAAAGAATTGGTCGAAATTATCGATGTCGAAAAAATTCTTTCCGAAATCGCACCAAAATCAACGGCCGTCAGTAAAGAAGTGCTCGACAAGACTGCTGGCAGCACCGCCGTCAAACGCAAAGTGTTGATTGCTGATGATTCCGTTGTTGCCCGTAATCAGGTCAAGAAAACCGTCGAGCAGCTCGGCTTTGGAACCGTATTGGCCAAAGATGGTGCCGAAGCGCTCGAGATTCTTCGTGAAATTTCCAATGCCGGCCGCAGCATTTATGACGAATTTCTGATGCTGATTTCCGATATCGAAATGCCGGAAATGGACGGGTATACGCTGACCGCCGAAATTCGTAACGACGCCAAGCTGAAGGAGCTGTATATTCTGCTGCACACCTCGTTGTCTGGCGTTTTCAACCGGGCCATGGTAGCAAAAGTCGGGGCCGACGATTTCATTCCGAAATTCAACCCGGATGAGTTGGCGCAGGCCGTACAAAAACAAATGAACCAACAGGCATAAATGAGCGGCATATTGGCGATGACTTCTGCTTCGACTCCCAAGGCCAACGAGTCATCGGATTACGCGCGGTTTTGCCAACTGCTGGAACAGCGCAGTGGCATCGTATTGGGTGAAGGCAAGCAATACCTGGTGACCAGTCGCCTGACCTCACTGATGCGCGACAATAATATGGATTCGCTCGGGCAATTGGTCGACAAGCTGCAAGGCGGTTTCTCCAGTGCTTTGCTGCAGTCGGTTATCGATGCGATGACCACCAATGAAACCATGTGGTTTCGCGACAACTACCCGTTCGATGTGCTGGAAAAACAAATCTTTCCGGAAGCGGGTGGTATGGCGCCGCTGTCGATCTGGTGCGCAGCCTGTTCGACCGGCCAGGAACCCTATTCGGTGGCGATGGTGGCCGATGAATACCGGCAGAAAAACCGGGCGAAGCCTTTTGCTGGCGTTCGTATTCTGGCTACCGATATCGCTTCATCGGTGTTGGCGTCGGCAAAAGAGGGCGTTTACGACTCGCTGGCGATGGCGCGCGGGCTGTCGGAAGTGCGAAAGAAAACATATTTCGAACCGGTTGAAAACGGGCGGCTGCGCGTGCGCCAGGCCATTCGTCAACAGGTGATGTTCCAAAGCCTGAATTTGTTGAACATGCCGTATTCGGTGGGGCCATTCGATGTGATTTTTTGTCGCAACGTGCTGATTTATTTTGATCCGCAGGTAAAAAACCAGGTGTTGAATGCGCTCGGTGAACGGTTGAGAAAAGGCGGCTACTTATTTGTTGGTGGGTCAGAATCGCTCGGCGATGCCGGTAGCCGATTTGAGATGATCCGCTGTTCTCCGGGAATTGTTTACCGACGCAAATAAACCGTAACAATGAACACCGAAAAGCCGGCAAATGCCGGCTTTTTGTTTTTGCCGATCCGGCAAGCGGTTTCTGAAGGCGGCAAAGAATTGCCGCTCGCGTTCACTGTGCGTAGCGATCCCGTTCACATTCACTTGATTCCAGCTTGGCACAGCTTTTGCCATAAACCGGTTAGAGCAATTCACCGGAAGTACGGCAATGGGCATCAATTTCGACAAGGCATTGGGCATTCACGAACAGGCGCTGACCCTGCAATCACGGCGCACTGCGTTATTGGCGAATAACCTCGCCAACGCTGATACGCCCGGCTACAAGGCCCAGGACATCGACTTTCGTCAGGCGCTGCAGCAAGCGTCGAAAGGACAGTCGAATTTCGCACTGACCCGCACTGATGCCAGGCATTTGAATGGGCAGAGTCGCTATTTGTCTTCGGAAGCGCAGTACAGGGTGCCGCTGCAACCGGATACCGGTGACGGTAATACCGTTGACCCGGCCATTGAACAAGCCGCGTTCGCGCAAGCCGCCGTGCAGTATCAAACCAGTCTGCAGTTTCTCGGCGGCAAATTTCGTTCGTTGATGACGGCGATCAGAGGAGAGTAATGATGGATTTGTCGAACGTCATGGATATCGCTGGCACGGCATTGTCAGCGCAATCAATTCGCTTGAACACCACGGCCTCGAACATGGCCAACGCTGACAGCATTTCCAGCTCCATCGATCAAACCTACAAAGCGCGTCATCCGGTGTTCTCGGCGATTCAGCAAGCGATGAACAACGAATACGGTTTGGGCGGTGTGCGAGTCGAAGGCATCGTTGAAAGCCAGGCGCCGGCCCGGCCCCGTTACCAACCAGATCATCCGATGGCCGACGAGCAGGGCTATGTCTACCAACCGAACGTCAACGTCGTCGAGGAAATGGCCAACATGATTTCGGCGTCGCGTTCTTACCAGACCAATGTTCAGGTGGCGAACACCGCCAAACAATTGTTGGTCCGTACTTTGCAATTAGGTCAGTAACGTCGATTCAAAGTTTCAGTAACACCGATTAAATATTGATCAACAGCGCTGATTTTTTACCGCAAGCCTTGAAGCTTCGGTCGCGAGGAAAACGTCATGTCAATCAGTAATGTCGCCGATGTCTATGCCGAACTGGGCTTGACCCGGACGGAAAATACCAACGACAAAAAAGAACTCGGTCAGGAAGATTTTCTGGCGTTGCTGACCACGCAATTGCAGCACCAGGATCCGTTCAAACCGCTCGACAACACCGAGTTTGTCGCGCAAATGGCGACATTTTCCCAGCTCGACAGCTTGCAGCAACTCAATACCCGTTTCGATTCCTTGGCCAATTCGCTGACCTCGAATCAGGCGCTGCAGGCCTCGTCGTTGGTTGGTCAGATTGTCTCGGTACCGTCGGATACCGCTTACCTTTTTCATGAAGGCGGCATGCTTGGATCAGCGGAGCTTGCAGCGGATGCGTCGCGCGTGGTGTTGGAAGTGCGCGACAGTTCCGGCGCGCTGGTTCGCAATATCGAAATGGGACCACAGGGCGCAGGTGAAACCGATTTGTTCTGGGATGGACTGGATGCACAAGGCAACCGGATGCCGGAAGGGCGGTACAGTTTTGCCGTGTTCGCCTCGCATGGCAATCGCACCGAGCAGGTGGCAACGGATATGCGGGTATTGGTCAGCAGTGTCAATCTGGCTGGCGGTACCGGAGAAATCGTTTTGAATCTGGCCGGTCTTGGCTCAGTTCCTTTATCACAAGTTCAACAGATTGGCGGTTAAGCCTGGAGCGTAATTATGTCGTTTAATACAGCACTGAGCGGCCTGAATGCCGCACAATCGGACCTGTCGGTCACCTCGAACAATATCGCCAACGTCAACACCACCGGTTTCAAGGAATCGCGTGCGCAATTTGGCGATATTTTTGCCACCTCGGCGCTCGGTAGTGCCCGCACAGCGATCGGTTCTGGTGTTTTGCTGAGCAGCGTGTCGCAACAGTTTGCCCAAGGTAATTTGAATTTCACCAATAACACTCTGGATATGGCTGTAAGTGGTGAAGGTTTCTTTGTGTTGACGCCGAACCTGACCAGTTCCGAGCGTATTTATACTCGCGCCGGTGCATTCGGTGTCGATAACAACGGTTTTGTCGTCAACGCGTCCGGCCAGGTTTTGCAGGCGTTTCCGGTCAATCCGGATGGCAGCGTCACCGCCACCTCATTGTTCAGTACCATTCCTTTGCAATTGCCGCAAACGGCGGGCACGCCATCGTTGACCAGTGAAGTGGAAATCGGCACCAACTTGTCGGCGTCGGCCAATGGTTTGAACGTCAACTCGTTTGACCCATTGCAACCGACAACTTTCTCGTCATCTACCTCGCTGTCGTTCTTCGACTCGCTTGGTCAAACGCATATTGGCACGTTCCATTTCGTTAAAGATCAGGCGACACCGAACTCTTGGGCGGTGTACTACTCGGTTGATGGCAACCCGGTCGATATCGCCGGCGGCACTGCCGGTGCCGGCGGTCAGCTTTATGGTCGATTGACCTTCGACAATAACGGTAACTTGCAAAGTTCAGTACCGGCTGCGCCGCTCGGTATTTTCACCACGGCGCCGCTCGGCTTCACCAATGGTGCCGACCCGGCGCAAACACTGACACTAGATTTCGGCAGCAACACCACAACGCAATACGCGTCACCTTTTATCGTCAACACCCTGAGTCAGGATGGTTTCGGTGTTGGTCGACTGACTGGTATCAATATCAGTGACACCGGTGTCGTGCGCGCTACGTTCTCCAATGGCCAATCAGAGGCGCTTGGCAAAGTGGCGTTGGCGCGTTTCCCGAACAATCAAGGTCTGAATCAGCTTGGCAACACCAACTGGGCCGAGACGATTGATTCCGGCACGGCCATTGCTGGTGAAGCAGGAACATCGAATTTTGGTTTGGTGCGTTCCGGTGCGCTGGAAAGTTCCAACGTCGATTTGACGCGTGAACTCGTTGACTTGATCACCGCACAGCGGAATTTCCAGGCCAACGCCCGCAGCATCGAAACCTCAAATGCCATCACGCAAACGATTGTCCAGATTCGTTAATCGGCGTGAGTTGAACTGAGAGCCTTGCTATGGATCGACTGCTTTATATCGCGATGACCGGCGCCAGAGAAACATCACTGGCGCAGGCCAAAGCCGCCAACAATTTGGCCAATGCCAATACCACGGCATTCAAGGCCGATTTGGCGCAAATGCGGGCGATGCCGATCTTCAATCAGGGATTGCCGAGCCGCGCGTTTGTCATGACCGAGCGGCCGGCAACTGATCATTCGTTTGGCTCGTTGCAAACCACTGGCAACGATCTGGATATCGCGATCAAAGGCGATGGTTTTCTTGCCGTGCAGGATGCCAATGGCCAAGAAGCCTACACACGCGGTGGCGAGCTGCGCGTTAACGCCAACGGTTTACTGGAAACCTCCGGTGGCCGTCTGGTGCTCGGCAATGGTGGTCCAATTGCCATTCCAGCAAACGAGAAACTCGATATCGGTGGTGACGGTACGATTTCCATCAAACCGCAGGGCGCACCGGCCAACGCCGTGCTGGTCATTGACCGGATCAAGCTGGTCAATCCCGATGTCCGGGAAACGGTCAAAGGTGAAGACGGCTTGTTTCGTCGGATCGATGGCGCCATTGCGCTGGCCGATCCGAATGTATCGGTGGTGCCGGGTGCATTGGAGTCCAGCAACGTCAATGCGGTCGCCGAACTGGTCGACATGATCAGCTTGGCCCGGCAATTTGAAATGAATGTGAAAATGATGCGTGTCGCCGATGAAAACGACAGCTCGTTGGAACAATTAATGCAACTGTAATCAACAGTTGTTTCGTGAAGTGAGGTAACACCATGCATCCAGCACTGTGGATCAGCAAAACCGGATTGGACGGGCAGCAAGCCGACCTGAGTGTGATTTCGCACAACCTGGCCAACGCCAGCACGGTCGGATTCAAGAAAAACCGCGCCGTATTCGAAGACTTGCTGTATCAAAACATTCGTCAGCCGGGTGCTGCGACCACACAAGCAACCACACTGCCTACCGGTTTGATGCTCGGTACTGGCGTGAAAATGGTGGCCAACCCAAAACAGTTTACCCAAGGCACGCTGCAAACCACGGACAACGCGCTGGACATGGCGATTCAAGGGCGTGGTTTTTTTCAGGTGCAAATGCCGGATGGCACGATTGGTTATACCCGTGCCGGTCATTTTCAATTGAATCAGGATGGTCAAGTCGTAACCGCTGGTGAAGGGTATTTGCTGGAGCCAGCAATCACGGTACCCGCTGATGCGCAAAGTTTAACGGTTGGTCTTGATGGCACCGTTTCGGTGACACTGCAGGGCCAGGCCGCACCGGCGATCATCGGCAACATCACGATTGCCGACTTCGTCAATCATGCCGGCTTGCAGCCATCCGGCGACAACATTTATTTGGAAACCCTGGCCAGCGGTGCGCCGATTGTCGGCACGCCCGGCTTGACCGGTTTGGGTTTGCTTCGTGGTGGCGCACTCGAGTCCTCAAACGTCAATGTTGTCGAAGAGCTGGTCAACATGATTGAAACCCAGCGCACCTACGAAATGAACGCAAAAGTGATTTCGACCGTTGACGCCATGCTTCAGTACGTCAGCCAGACTCTGTAACAAGGTGAATGATTATGTTGCGTATTGGTCTCATCGTTTTGCTCAGTGGTTTGGCAGGTTGCCAGGCATTGCAGGGACCGCAACCGGATGACCCGATGTTCGCGCCGGTATTGCCGGATATCCCGGCGATCGAGCCGGGCACGCCAGGCGCAATCTATAACGTTTCGACGGCCAATTATTTGTTTGAAGATAAAAAGGCGGTGCGTATTGGTGATCTGATCACGATTCGTCTGGTGGAAAACATGCAGGCGCAGAAGAAAGCCGATACCAATATCAAGAAGGATGACAAGAACGAACTCGATGCGCCGATTATTTTCGGCACCAGTCCGTCACTGAAAGGCGACTACACGTTCGAAACCGATATCGACATGAAGCGCCAATTCCGCACCCAGGCCGACAGCAAGCAGAGCAATTCCTTGTCCGGTACCGTTACCGTAATGGTCACCAATGTGTTGCCGAATGGTTACCTCGTTGTCCGTGGCGACAAGTGGGTGACGATCAACACCGGTCAGGAATTTGTCCGCGTTACCGGCATTGTTCGTCCGGAAGATATCGATCCTGATAACTCGGTTGAATCGACTCGTGTTGGCAACGCCCGTATTTCCTATAGCGGCACCGGCCAGTTGGCCGAGGCCAATCGTCAGGGCTGGTTGTCGCGTTTCTTCAGCTCGTCCTGGTGGCCACTTTAAGAGGTAGATCATGCGTGTCTTGCTGCTGTGTTTTTGCCTGATCATCTCCTGCGCTAGCGAAGCGGAGCGCCTGAAAGATATCGCCAGTATTTCCGGTGTGCGCTCGAACCCGATTGTCGGTTACGGGCTGGTTGTCGGTCTTGATGGTACCGGCGAGCAAACGCCGTATACGGCACAGACTTTCCGCTCGATGCTGCAACGTTTCGGCATCACGGTGCCGGAAGGTCAGAACCTGAAATTCAAGAATGTAGCGGCGGTCGCCGTGCATGCGCAGTTACCACCTTATGCAAAACCCGGTCAGACGATCGATATCACCGTTTCCAGTTTGGGCGAAGCCAAATCATTGCGTGGCGGAGCGCTACTGATGACGCCATTGCGCGGTATTGACGGTCAGGTTTATGCCATTGCCCAGGGCAATCTGGTGGTGGGTGGTTTCGGCGTGCAAGGCAATGACGGCTCGCGTGTTACGGTCAATATTCCCACCGCCGGTCGCATACCCAATGGCGCCATTGTCGAGCGGCAATCGCCGAGTGGTTTCGCCGAAGGCGATTCGATTACCTTAAATTTGCATGCACCCGATTTCACCACGGCAAAACGCGTGGTCGATCAAGTCAATCGCTTGCTTGGGCCGGCGTCCGCTGCCGCCCTTGATGCCGGTTCGATTCGCATTGGTGCGCCGCGCGATCCGGCTGAGCGCGTGACGTTCATGTCGGTGCTGGAAAATCTGACGATGGAGCCGGGCGAGCCGCCGGCGAAAGTGGTGATCAATTCGCGCACTGGCACGATTGTCATTGGCAATCATGTTCGCGTTCGTGAAGCGGCCGTCGCACACGGCAATCTGGTGGTCACCGTTTCGGAAAATATCAATGTCAGCCAACCCAATCCATTGGCCGGCGGCGATACCGTCGCGACGCCGCAAAGCAATATCGGCGTGCAACAGGAAGAAGGCAGAATGTTCCTGTTTCCGCGCGGTGCTACGCTTGATCAAATCGTGCGGGCCGTTAACGCCGTTGGTGTCGCGCCCGGTGATTTGATGGCCATTCTCGAAGCGTTGAAACAAAGCGGTGCCTTGCAGGCTGAGCTGGTGGTGATCTGATGATCAAGGATGCGTCGGCATTGCCCGGTTTGCTGAATGCCAGTACGCAAGCTAATGCCAGTTATCATGATCTGAAGTCACTAAACGAGCTGCGTTCACTCGGCAGACGTGATGGTGATGCGGCGCTGGAAGCCGCGGCTCGCCAATTTGAATCGCATTTCCTGAAAACCCTGATTAAAACCATGCGCGAAGCCAACGAAGCGCTTGGTGATGATGAATTGTTCGGCGGCGAATCCGTCGATTTTTATCAGGAAATGCATGATGAACAATTGGCCGCCACGCTGTCAGCGCAAAATTCGCTTGGCCTTGCCGATTTGATGATTCGTCAACTCAGCATGCCAACGACGACATCACCGAAAGCGCCGCGCTTTCCGCTGAACAACAATGAGAAGAGCGTTGAAAATGCACCCGCGCCAGCGGTGCCGATGCTGCTGAAACGGGCTGCGGTCGCGCCGGTTACCAATACTGAGCCGAGCCAGGCGACTGAACCAGCAAAATTCTTTGCATCGGTTCTGCCGCAAGCCGAGCGTGCAGCAAAAGCCTTGGGCGTACCAACGGAAATTCTGCTGGCGCAAACGGCACTGGAAACCGGTTGGGGTCGCAGTACGCAGAGCGGGCAGGGCAACCATCGCTATTTTGGCATCAAGGCCGATGGGCGCTGGCAAGGCGAAGCGGTGCAGCAGCAAACGTTGGAGTATGTGGAGCAAAAACCGCAATCGGTATCAGCGCTGTTCCGCGACTATGCCAATCGTGATGATGCCTTCACTGATTACGTCAATTTCATCAAGCAATCGCCACGCTATCAGCAGGCGATCAGTGGCCAGCCAGATGCACGACAGTATATCTCCGGTTTGCAACAAGGCGGTTATGCCACCGATCCGCAGTATGCCGACAAGGTCATGCGCATCTACGATGGTGATTTGTTCAAATCTGCACTCAGTGAGGCACGCAAATTGCTGGGAAATGTTATCAGGTAAACGGCTTTGATCGTGACTGACCGGCAACCGAACTGAAGGCACAAGGCGATGACGGATATTTTCAATATTGGCGTATCGGGGTTGAGCGCGGCGCAACGCGCCATCTCGACCACAGCCCATAATATTTCCAACGTCAACACGACCGACTACTCGCGTCAGCGTGCCGAGTTTGAAACCCGTTTGCCGCAGTTTTCCGGCAACGGGTTTTTCGGCAACGGCGTGCAGCTGTCCGCGGTCAATCGCATTTTCAATCAGACCGTCATCAATGAGATTCGTGCCAACGCCTCCGCGACGATGCAGCAGAAAACCTATCTGGATGCCGCGCAGCGGCTGGACAGCCTGACGGCGGATTCCGATACCGGCCTGAATGTGTCGCTGCAAGCTTTTTTCAGTGCATTGCATGGCGTTGCCGATAATCCCTCATCGATTCCGGCTCGACAGGTGCTATTGAGCCAGGCGGCGTTGCTGGCCAATCGTTTCCAAACGCTGGACCGCTATTTCACCGAACAACGCAACACGCTGAACAACACGCTTGACTCCAGCGCCAAGGAGATCAGTTCCTTGGCGGCGGGTATTGCCGAACTGAACAATTCGATTCTTTCGGTGACTTCATCAGGCAATTCACCGCAACCCAATGATCTGCTCGACCAGCGCGATCGTCTGGTCAATCGTTTATCCGAGCTTACCCAGGTCAGCACCATCGATCAGGCTGATGGTACCTTGAGTGTGTTCATCGGCACCGGCCAGACGCTGGTGGTCGGTAGTCAAGCGAACTCATTGGTTGCCGCGCCGCTCGCCAATGACAGCCGAAACTTCGGTTTGTATTTGCGTGCTTCGGGCTCGACGGTGCAAATCGATGTGACGCCACAATTGCAAGGGGGAGAAATTGGCGGTTTGCTGACTTTCCGCCAGGATATTCTTTCGTTTGGCTCCAATCAGCTCGGCAAAATCGCCATCGGTGTGGCAGAAAGTTTCAATGATCAGCACGCGCTTGGCATGGACTTGAACAACGAACTGGGTGGTTTGTTTTTCACCGATTTCAATACCGGCACAATGCCAGCGAGTCGAGTGATTTCTCCAGTAGGCTACGCAGGCCCCGGCAATTTTGCTGTCAATATCACCGGTGTCAATCAAATGACCGCCAGTGACTATCGCCTCAGCTTGGCTGGCGGTACCTACACGGTCACCCGGCTCAGCGACAACCAGGTGATCAACAGTTTCGCCGCACCGGGTGCTGTACCAGCGACCGTTGCGCTTGGTGATGGTCTGGAACTGGTGATCAATGCCAACGCCAACAATGGCGACAGTTTCTTGATCGCACCGACGCGAGACATGGCTTCACAATTTCGTCGCGTGATTGATGATGTCAATAAAATTGCGGCGGCATCACCGGTCGCGTTTGAGTCCGTCTTGGCCAATACAGGCTCCGGCATTATCAAAGGCGTCAATGTCACCAATACCAGTACAACGACGGTGCCGCCTAGCGAGATTCTGAATGGCTCATTGAATCCACCTTACCGGATTGAGTTCACGTCAACAACGACATTCAACGTCGTCAACGCCAACACCAACGTTGTTGTCGCGGCTGCGGTGGCGTTCACGCCGAATCAGGATAATAACCTGATGGCACTGGCCGGTTTGAATCCCGGTTATGAGGTGACACTGGCCGGTGCACCGCGTGCCGGTGATACCTTCAATGTTCGCTATAACACTGGTGGCGTTGGCGACAACCGCAATATGCAGGAGCTCGCCGGGCTGCAAACGACCAATATTTTCAATGGTGGCAGTGCAACGATTTCCGGTTTGTATGGCAGCTTCATTGCAGAGGTCGGCACTCGCACCAATGCCGCCGAAATCAACTACAATGCCACCAATGCCTTATGGGAACAAAGCAAGGCACGTCGCGAGGAAATCAGCGGCGTCAATCTGGATGAAGAAGCGGCCAATCTGATCAAGTTTCAGCAGGCCTATGAAGCCTCGGCACAGGTCATTGCGGTGGCCAATGAATTGTTTGATACGCTGTTCCAGTCCGTGAGGTAAACCATGCGCATTTCCACTCCCGGTTTTTATCAGGCGGGTTTGAGGGCGATACTCGACCAACAGTCTGGCCTCGCCAAAACACAATTGCAGCTGGCCACGCAAAAACGCGTGCTGACACCATCAGACGACCCGGTTGCCAGCACATCGATCACCGCATTGAAAAAAGACATCGCGGTTATCGAACGTTACAACCAGAACGGTCAGAAGGCCAAAGGCTATAACGAGCAAAGCGACGGCCTGCTGAGTTCGGCGACGACCGTGTTGCAACGCATTCGAGAGCTTGCCATTCGGGTCGGCAATGGCACCTATACCAATGCCGAACGCGAGGCGATTGCACTGGAAACCGAACAACGTTTGAGTGAGTTGCTCGGTATTGCCAATACCCAGAACGCCGAAGGCGAGTACCTGTATTCCGGTTTCAAAACCGATGTGTTGCCATTTACCCAGGATGCCGCAGGCAATTACATCTATAACGGTGACAATGGTCAGCGCCAGCTTGATTTGAGCACCAATGTTGCGGTCGGCATCAATGATTCGGGTTTCGCCGTTTTCCAGAACATCAAAAACGGCAACGGCAGTTTCACGACGGCCGCCAACGCCGCCAATGCCGGTTCCGGTGTTTTGTCACCAGGCTCAGTAATCAACGCACCGGTATTCAACGCTGCCACACCACAAACCTATACGATCACGATGGTCACCAATGCCGCCGGCGAGTTGGCCTATAACGTCTTCGGTAGCGTTGACGGCCAAATCATTCCTGCTCTACCAGCTAACCCGGTGTTGAATGCCCCCACTTATGTCGAGAACGGCGCGATCAGTTTCAATGGTGCACAAGTGGTGTTGACCGGTGCGCCTCTGGCCGGTGATAGCTTTACCGTACAGCCGAGTACCTCGCAGGATATTTTCACGACGATTCAACGGATGGTCACTGCCATGCGTCTGCCGCAGGACAACGACGCCGACCGCGCCCAGTTTCGGATGGGCATCGATCAGGCATTGGAGTCGCTGGATCGCGGCATGGAGAACATCGACAACATCAGCGCCCAGGTCGGCGCGCGCCTGAATACCATCGAAACCGAAATAGCCGCCAACTCCGGTTTTTCCTTGAGCGCGCAAACGACGCTGTCAGCGCTGGAGGATCTGGATGTCGCCGAAGCGATTACCCGATTCAATCAGCAACAGGTAGCACTCGAAGCGGCCCAACAGAGTTTTGCCCGAATTCAGAATTTGAGTTTGTTCAGATTCTTGTAAACCTGCGGTAGAGAAGTTGCAGCGCGCCTGAATCAGCTGGCGCTCGTTTTCCCTATGGATTTTCTTCTCAGCGTCCCGACGGCCTTATAGTCATTTTTGTTCCAGAATTCCGATGCTCGTTCGTTACTGATGACATGCTGCACGTCGACGTATTCGGCACCGTGCTGGACCACCGTCTGTTCAAATGCTTCAACCAGTTGCCGACCGATGCCTTGGCCAGAAAATTTTTCCGGCACATAAAGGCATTGGATCAGGCCGTATAGTTTCACGGTGGTGAAAGCGTTCGGTGTTGGTAGCAATTGGCCGATAAGAAAGCCGGCTTGTTCGCCATTGTCAGCGATCAATATCAGGCAATCACTGCGGTCAAGCAGGCTGTGTAGATAATCCTGCGCCTGTTCGACAAAGTCCGGGGAAAGTTTCAGGCCCGTATCAGACTGCTCCATCTCAGAAATGGACTGAAAACCGCTGAGCAAAAAAGGCAAGTCATCGAGAGTGGAAATACGCAGCGGAATCGGGGAGTGGGCTGGCATCGATTAGCGGGTCAAGTCGGACACGCGTTGATAGGCTTGCGTCTGGGCAAAGGTACGGCGCAGGTCAACGACTTGATCGCCGAGCGAGCGCATGCGCTTTTCCGTTTGTTGACCAAGGCGCGCATTCGATTGTTGAACTTGCTCCATGACGGAAACAAACTCTGGATTGCGGGTGCTTTGCTCCAGGTTCTCGAAAGCCCGCTCAATCAGCACGTGCCGGGCATTCGACAACTCCAGAGCATCGCTCCAGCGTTCTTGCTCCATCAACTGTTCTAGTTGCGCGGTATGCGCGCGAATTTGTTCGACCAGATCGCTAATCACAATTTTGCTCAGCGGATTTCGGAACTGTTGGCTTCTTTGGCGCGCGCTTTTTCGCGAATGCCGTCCCAACCTTCCTTGATCGTGCGCATCAGGCTGATCACTTCATCGACACCGGACGGGTCGTTGTTGGCATTGGCCTGGGCTAGTTTCATGTTCATATAGTCGTACAGGGCGCTCAGGCTGGCGGCAATTTCACCCCCTTTGTTCATGTCGAGGCTGGCTTGCAAACCGCCAATGATGGAAATGGCCATGCTGACGTTTTCGCCTTTCTTGGCCAGATCTCGACGCTCCATCATCGCTTTGGCGACCACCAGTCGAGAAATGGCGCCATCAATCAGCATCTGAATCAGTCGATGCGGATCGGCCGATTCGATTTCACTGCTGGTGCCAACTTGCTGATACTGCTTTGCAAAAGTATTCATCGATAAATCCTGTTATTCCTTGCTTCCGGAATAGTTCGGAATGCGGGTGAGGTTTTGGGCGATAAACGAAGAGGTGCTGTTCAGTGAGGAAACGATGCTGTCGAGCGCGGCATACTGCGAGCGCAGGCGGCTCTGCAGCTTGGAGGTGCGAATGGCCAGCGTTTCCCGCTCTTTGCTGATGCGATTCAGTTCATTCTGAATCCCTTGTTCGCGGCTGGGAATGGCGCCGTTGCCTTCGACCTGTTGATCGACATAGCTTTTCAGCTTGGCGGCGACGCCGTCGCTGTTGGTGAACAGGCCAATGACGTCCTGCAAATTGTTCGATAGCGCTGAGTCGAGCACACTGGTTTTCAGTTCCAGTGTGCCGGCGCGGGTCGTCGTGACGCCGATTGCCGCCAGCGATTTGGCATCGCCGGTGACGCTGCCGACGGTTTCGGCAATGATATTTTTCAAGCGCGTAATGATGCCGCGTGTGGCGCCATCGTTGACCAGCAGGCCCACTTCGGTATCGCTGTTCAGCGTCAGCTTGTTCAGTTCTTCCAGCGTCGTGTTATAGGCTTTGACGAAATCTTCAATCGCTTTCTTTGTTGATGCGGTGTCCAAGGAAACGGTCAGGTCGCTGGTTTCATTGGCCGCGTTGGCTTTTTGCACGGTGATCGAAACATCGGAGATCGCCGAGCTGAAGGTATTGGTGCTGCTGTTTACCGTGGCGCCATCAAGTTTTATTACGGCGTCTTGCGCGGCTTGTGCCGTGGTGGCATTCAGCGCCAAATCATCAAGCGCCGCGGTGCCACTGGTAACGACCAGATCATTGCCGAGACCGGTTTTGTTTGAGTTATAAACCAGCTTGGTGCCATCGTTGGTGGTGATGATTGACGCCGAGACGAAGCTATTGCCTTCGGCATTGTTAATCTTGTTGCGAATATCGGCCAGCGTATCGGTGGCGAGAATATCGACATTGAAGGATGAGCCCGCGGCCGAAAAGCTCAGCGTGTCGGCAGCAAAGGTTTGACTGCTGCCACCGGCAATGATCGCGCTTTCGACCCGTGAGCCCTTGGCGAGCTGCACGACTTCAATCGCATAGGTTGATAACGCCGCTGTGCTGGTGGCGGTCGCGGTGAAAAATCCGGATTGACTGATGCTGACTTTGCGCTGATTGAAATCGCCTACTGTGTCGAGCTTTTCGGCGGCAGTTTTCAGGCTGGACAGTGCAGATTTCAGCGAGCCGAGCCCGGACAGCGTCGTTTGTGCAACGGCTTCGCGCTGATTGAGCCGAAACTCAACCGGAGCCTTGTCGGCGTTGACGATCGCTTCAATGATCGAGCTGACATCGAGACCCGAACCCAGGCCTGGAGAAGTGATAAGTCCCATTGTCTGCCTCAGTACATAACAGTAAAAAATGCTTGAACATAAAAACCAGCAATCCGTATGCCAGATACGGATTGCCGGGCGAGCTCAGGCTTCCGTGCTCAAAAACATTCCTTTGGCCTCGTTGAACTCTTCAGTAATGGATTGAATATGTTGCGCCAGCTTCAGCAGTTCTTCGGACGGAATTTGCCGAATGACTTCATCAGTCTGGCTGTCCTTGACGGTGATCACCGTTACACCGGTCTGCTCATCGACCTCAAAGCGCAGCGAGCGTTTGACGTTGAAGTGGTTTTCATTCAACGCATTAACCGTTTCGAGCAAGGATTGTTCCGGTTGCTCCTCTTGCGGAGGTTCCGATACCGCGTTCGTTACGGTTGTGCGCTCTCCGGTAGGAGCGGCAATTTCTTGCCGCTCGGCAGGGCGAAGATTAACCACCTTCGTTGCCGCACCGGAGGACGTCACGTTCGAAGCCGAGAGAGCACGGGCTTGATTGGCGAGCGCCTGGATATCAGACGTCATGGCCGCGTACTCCTTTGGCTAAGCAGAGGCAGGGTGCGCCACGCATGACGCACCCTGAATAATGAGGAGCGAACGTGTTCATTAGCGCGCCTCACGCTCTACTTTACTGCAACAGTGACAGGACGCTCTGCGACGAGGCATTTGCCTGCGCCAGCACAGCGAGACCGGCCTGTTGCAACACCTGGTTTTTCGCCAGCTGTGCCGTTTCCGCCGCGTAATCGGTGTCGCGGATACGTGAACGCGCAGCCGAGGCATTTTCGGCAACGTTGTTCAAGTTGCTGATCGTGCTTTGGAAACGGTTCTGCACGGCACCGAGATCACCGCGGATGCTGTCGACGGCCTGCAAGGCGTTATCGAGAATCGCAATCGCGTTCTGCGCCCCGTTGGCCGAACTGATATCCACCGCTGATACGGCGTTCAAGCCGCCACCCACTGCCGTCGTGACGCTGAAGTAGTCAGTCGCCGCCGCAGCGGTAACGGTGTACGAACGTTGCGAGTTGAATTGCAGCAAACCAACAGCAAACGCGTCGTTGGCGCCATCACCAACCAGCGCTGTAGCCGCGCCGACTTCCGACTCAGTGTTGAAGCCGCCGTCGAAGTCAACCAGCGTGAAGCTGACACCTTTGGTGGCATCGCTGTGGGTCAGGTTGGTGATACCGATATCAGCACCCGATTCATTGGTCAGAATGATCGAGGCTTTGTCGTCGGAAACGGTGGCGTAAACACCGGTTTGCGCCGTTTCGCGGTTCACCGCTTCAGCCAGCGCACTCAAATCAGAGGTGCTGGTCAAGCTGGCGGAAATGGAAATGCCGGTGGTGTTTTCGCTGGCCAATGTGAACGACAGGTTGCCCACGGCAGTCAATGTGCTGATCTTGACGTTGGTGCGGGCACTGGCTGATACGCCGGTATCTTTGGTGACGGCGTTGACGCTGGAGGCGATCGATTTTGCCGTGGCGCCAGCGGCGTAAGTGACCGTTGATTTACCCAACGAACCACTGACGGTCAGTGTCGTTCCGGCCAATGCGTTCGCGGTAATGGCGGCGCCGGTGTTGACTTTGACGTTAGCGCCGGTAGCCGCAATGGTGCCACCAATGGCGTTGGTCGCCACCGAGTCAAAGTTGATCTGATACGAACCCACGGCATTAGCACGAGCATTGCCGGTGGCAACGGTAATGGTTTCGAACGCTTGCGCGCCGACCTGGAAGGTCTGCGTGCCGAACGAACCGTCGAGCAGGGTGCGTGAACCGAAACGGGTGGTATCGGCAATACGGTTCAATTCCGCCTGCAACTGCGCGACTTCTTGTTGAAGCGCGGCGCGTTCCGAGGAACCGTTCGAACCGTTGGCCGACTGAATCGCCAGGTCACGCATACGCTGCAGGATATTGGTCGATTC
The DNA here is from genome assembly GCF_009756665.1 of Permianibacter aggregans. Taxonomy (GTDB): domain Bacteria; phylum Pseudomonadota; class Gammaproteobacteria; order Enterobacterales; family Permianibacteraceae; genus Permianibacter; species Permianibacter aggregans. The sequence continues at coordinate 182,361 of NZ_CP037953.1, read as the reverse complement.
CTGCAACGCGCCTTCAGCGGTTTGTGCCAGGGAAATACCATCGTTGGCGTTACGGGCGGCAACGCCCAGGCCGCTGATCTGAGAGGTCAGACGGTTGCTGATTTGCAGACCGGCCGCATCGTCTTTGGCACTGTTAATACGAAAACCGGAAGACAAACGCTGAAACGTGGTTTGCAGCGCATTGTTGGTGCCGGTGAGCTGACGTTGTGCGTTCAGCGACGACACATTGGTCGCAATAGTGTTACCCATGATAGGTCTCCTTCGATGCCCCTCACTGAGAATGCTGGGCTTACAAAGTGGTACAACGAATACAGAGCCATTTGAGAATTGGCCTGTTCCAATAGGTTATCGACGGCGAAAGGCTAATCTTTAGCCAAATTTTTTGGCCGATGAGAACAGGAACAGGAAAGGGGAGTAGAGCGTGTTGCAGCGGTAATAAATTCAATAAGTTAGCAATGGAGTTTTATTGTATTTGATCAACTGCCGGTTTTTTGACTTGGAAGCCGGGCACCAATAAACCGGCGCACATGTACCGTTACTGAAGCGACTAGAAGTCAACGCAAAATCGTCTGGGCGCAACTCATCGAGCTCCAGGCGTTTTTGAGGTGGCTTCTATATTTCCGATTGCAGAAACAACCCCTGTGCTTCTTTCTGCGTTTCACTGAGGGCTTCGATGCGCTGTGCTAGTTTCAGCAACGCTTCTGAAGGAATCTGCCGAATGACTTCATCAGTTTGGCTGTTGCGTACCGTGATGATCGTCGTGCCGGTTTGTTCGTCAACATTGAATTGCAGGGAACGCTTGATAACAAAGGCGTTGTCATTCAGGGCATTGATGGTTTCGATCAACTGCTGTTCAGACAGTGATTCGCCGTTTTCTGTGTTGGAGGCCAATGCTTCGGAAACTGCCTGCTCAACCAGCTTTTGTTCGGGTTCTGGGCGCGGCAATGTCGTAATCGTGGCCGTTGCCACCGGCAGACTCGGCGAATTGATCGACGTATCGGATGCCATGGCGACTTACTCCCAGCCACGTGATGGAAAGCACGCGCTCAACCGAGCGCGTGCTTTCTGATGACTACTGACGTTGCGCATTACGCGTAACGCTTGCTGCTTATTGCAACAGCGACAGGACGCTCTGCGACGAGGCATTTGCCTGCGCCAACACAGCGAGACCGGCCTGTTGCAACACCTGGTTTTTCGCCAGCTGCGCCGTTTCCGCCGCGTAATCGGTGTCACGAATACGCGAACGCGCGGCCGAGGCATTTTCAGCAACGTTGTTCAAGTTGCTGATCGTGCTTTGGAAGCGGTTCTGCACGGCACCGAGATCACCGCGGATGCTGTCAATCGCTTGCAGGGCGTTATCGAGCACGGCGATGGCATTTTGTGCACCGGCTGCCGAGTCAATGTTGACCGACGACACGGCATTCAAGCCGCCACCGACGGCGGTGGTGACACCAAAGTAATCGGTGTTGGCGCCAGCCGTGACGGTGTAGGAACGCTGCGAGTTGAATTGCAACGCACCGGCCGTTGTCGCGTTGGTCGCGCCGCTACCGGCAATCGATACTGCGGCACCGACTTCCGAGTTGGCATCGAAGCCACCATCGAAATCAACGGTGGTGAATTCCATCGTTGAGGCTGCTGTGCTGTGAGTGAAGTTGCGAATGCTGATATCCGAACCGGATTCATTGGTCAGGATGATCGCCGCCTTGTTTTCCGAAACCGTTGCAAACACACCGGTTTGTGCGGTTTCGCGGTTGATTGCTTCTGCCAGGGCTGACAAATCGGCTTTGTCGGTAATCGACGCAGAAATCGAGATACCGGTGCTGTTGTCGCTGACCAAATCAAACGACACTGAACCTACGGCACTCAGTGTGTCAATTTTCATGTTGGTGCGGGCACTAGCGGACACCCCCGTGTCTTTGGTGACGGCATTGATGCTAGAGGCAATCGACTTGGCCGTAGCGTTGGCCGCGTACGTTACCGTCGATTTACCGAGCGAACCGCTAATCGTCAGCGTGGTGCCACCGAGACCGTTAGTCGTCGTGGTTTGCGCTTTGAAGTTGGCGCCTGGCGTGTGAATCGTGCCGCCCAAGGCGTTGGCTGCGGTGTCATCAAAGTTGATTTGATACGAACCCACGGCGTTAGCACGAGCATTGCCGGTGGCAACGGTAATGGTTTCGAACGCTTGCGCGCCGACCTGGAAGGTCTGCGTGCCGAACGAACCGTCGAGCAGGGTGCGTGAACCGAAACGGGTGGTATCGGCAATACGGTTCAATTCCGCCTGCAACTGCGCGACTTCTTGTTGAAGCGCGGCGCGTTCCGAGGAACCGTTCGAACCGTTGGCCGACTGAATCGCCAGGTCACGCATACGCTGCAGGATATTGGTCGATTCCTGCAACGCGCCTTCAGCGGTTTGTGCCAGGGAAATACCATCGTTGGCGTTACGGGCGGCAACGCCCAGGCCGCTGATCTGAGAGGTCAGACGGTTGCTGATTTGCAGACCGGCCGCATCGTCTTTGGCACTGTTAATACGAAAACCGGAAGACAAACGCTGAAACGTGGTTTGCAGCGCATTGTTCGTACCGGTCAACTGCCGTTGTGCATTTAGCGACGACACATTAGTCGCAATAGTGTTACCCATGATAGGTCTCCTTCGATGCCCCTCACTGAGAATGCTGGGCTTACAAAGTGGTGTGACAAACGCCAGATCGCTTGAGAGGCGACCTGCTCAGGGCTTGTATCGGCCGTCGCCGCAGGATTCTTTAACGAGAATGATCGCGAAAAATGGAGAACATCTGTACCCATTCGCTACTAATCGAGCAAATACAATCGCTTGCAGCACCTTCCGAATGAAAAAAAAGTTTGCGACAATTTTCTGACAGAGTTTTGTCCGAGAAATAAAAACCCCGCCGAAGCGGGGTGGGGTAGTCGGATAATGTTGGCTTATTGCAGCAGCGACAGGATGCTTTGCGACGAAGCATTAGCCTGAGCCAAAACCGCCAAGCCCGCTTGTTGCAGCACCTGGTTTTTCGCCAGATGTGCCGTTTCGGCGGCGTAGTCAGTGTCGCGAATGCGTGAACGGGCTGAAGAGGCGTTTTCCGCGACGTTATTCAGGTTGCTGATCGTGCTTTGGAAACGGTTTTGCACCGCACCCAGATCTCCCCGTACTCGATCAATCATTTGCAGCGCATTGTCTAAGACCGAAATCGCTTTTTGGGCGCCGCTTGCGGTGTCGATGTTGATTTGTGAAACGCTATTCAGACCACCGCCAGCGGTGACAGCGCCGTTGAAGTAGTCGCCGGCACCGGTGGCGGCAACGGTAAACGAGCTCGACGAGTTGAACTGCAGCATGCCTGGTGATGTCGCCGTTGTCGTGCCGTTGCCGGCAATCGTTGCCGCCGTCCCGACTTCGGAAACCGCGTCGAAACCGGCATCAAAATCGAGCATGGTAAAGTCCATCGTTGTGGCAGCGGCGCTATGGGTAAAGTTATTGATTCGAATGTCGGCACCTTGCTCGTTGGTCAGAATCAAGGCGGCTTTGTCGTCTGACACCGTTGCATAAACACCGGTTTGTGCCGTCACCTTGTTTACTGCTTCAGCGAGCGCGCTCAAATCAGTTTTTGAAGTCACACTGGCTGATACGCTGACGGCAGTCGTGTTATCACTGAGCAGATCAAATGAGATGGCACCCGCAGCCGTCAGGTTGTCGATCTTCATATTGGTTCGAGCCAAAGCGCTGACACCAGTTTGGCTGCTCAGTGCGTTGATTGACACGGCGATGTCTTTTGCTGTGGTCAGCGCCGCATAGGTAAGTGATGCCTTGCCCAATGAGCCGGAGATATTGAAGGTATTGCCAATAATATTGTTGTCATTGGCGATGGGGCTGATACCAAAACCGGGATTAATGGCATTAACGGTGCCGCCGATGGGGTTGGCGGGCGTGTCATCGAAGTTCAGTTGAAACGCGCCAATACCGTTCGCACGGGCATTGCCGGTCGCGACAGTAATGGTTTCAAATGCTTGAGCACCAACCTGAAAGGTTTGTGTGCCAAACGAGCCATCTAGCAAGGTGCGGCTACCAAAGCGAGTGGTGTCGGCAATACGGTTCAGTTCCGCTTGCAGCTGCGCCACCTCTTGTTGAAGTGCGGCGCGTTCTGACGAACCATTCGAACCGTTGGCCGACTGAATCGCCAGGTCACGCATGCGTTGCAGAATATTGGTCGATTCCTGCAGTGCGCCTTCGGCGGTTTGCGCCAGCGAAATGCCGTCGTTGGCATTGCGTGCCGCGACGCCAAGGCCGCTGATTTGTGAACTCAGGCGATTGCTGATTTGCAGGCCAGCGGCATCGTCTTTGGCGCTATTGATCCGAAAGCCGGACGACAATCGCTGAAACGTCGTTTGCAACGCGTTATTCGTGCCGAACAACTGTCGTTGTGCATTCAGCGACGACACATTCGTCGCTATCGTGTTGCCCATGAAGGTTTCCTTCGATGTCCAGCGCTGAGAACGCCAGACTTACAAAGTGGGGAGTACCCGGTCTTTGGCGGGTCTCCATTTCAGATATATCGGCACTCAAGTTCAGGACTTTAGTGAAAACGAATGGGCAATAAAAAACCCCGCCGAAGCGGGGTCGATTTCGTCGCACACTCTGAGAAAGGGGCGGCGCTAGTAAAATGGCGTCGTACAAGCAGGGGCTGGGTACTGGCTGTCAAGGGTTGTGGATTACCCCTGCAGTAACGACAGAACGTTCTGGGAAGAAGCGTTCGCCTGCGCCAGTACTGCCAGCCCCGCTTGTTGCAATACCTGGAATTTGGCCAGGTTGGCCGTTTCCGCTGCATAGTCGGTGTCGCGAATCCGTGAACGCGCGGCCGAAGCGTTTTCAGCAACGTTATTCAGGTTGGCAATGGTGCTTTGGAAACGGTTTTGCACGGCACCGAGACCACCACGAATCGAATCAATGTTTTCCAGCGCTTGGTCGACAACAGCAATGGCATTTTGTGCGCCGATGCTGGTAGCGATATCGATATCGGCGACGGTTTCCAGACCGGAACCAATCGAAATGTTGGCTGCGGCGTTATACAGCGTGTTACCGGTGGCTTGCGCCAGCGTGTAAGAACGCGAGGAGTTGAACTGAAGTATGCCGACGCCAGTGATGTCGTTGGTGCCGTTCAGTACTGTTGCGGCACCTACGGCGGCCTCCAATTCATCGGTGGCAGCGAAGCCGCCATCGAAATCGACCAGTGCAATGTCCATCGTCGCAGTGACGGTGCTGTGAGTCAGGTTTTGCAGCGTGATGTTTTCGCCTTGCTCGTTGGTCAGCAGAATCGCATCGCGAGCGTCCGACACCGTCGCGTAGACGCCTGTTTGCGCGGTGTTGCGGTTGATCGCTTCGGCCAATGGCGTCAAATCGCCTTTGGTGGTAATCGACGCCGAGACGGAAATGGCGGAGGTGTTATCGCTGATCAATTCAAACGAAACGTTGCCGGCCAGCGACAGGTTGTCGAGTTTGACGTTGCTGCGTGCCGACACCGATACACCGGTGGTATTGGTGATAGCGTTGACGTTGGCGGCGACGGTTTTGATCGAATCGCCGGCAGCAATCGCAACGGTCGATTTACCGAGGTAACCGGAAACGGTCAGGGTTTCAGCCAGGGTCGAGTTGGTCGTGGCGGCTTTCATCGCAACACCGGCGCCAATTTTCGAGACGTTACCGCTGGATGCGGTGCCGGCATTGACTTGATAGGAACCAATTGCCGTCGCTTTGGCATTACCAGTCGTGACGGTGATGGTTTCGAATGCGCGGGCGCCTACCTGAAAGGTTTGCGTGCCGAACGTGCCATCCAATACCAAGCGGCTACCGAAACGGGTGGTGTCGGCAATCCGGTTCAGCTCGGCTTTCAACTGGGCGACTTCTTGCTGAAGCGCAGCGCGTTCCGAAGAACCGTTTGAGCCGTTCGCGGATTGAATCGACAAGTCGCGAATACGTTGCAGAATATTGGTCGATTCCTGCAGCGCGCCTTCAGCGACTTGAGCTAGGGAAATACCGTCGTTGGCGTTGCGCGAAGCGACAGTCAAGCCGCCGATTTGCGCAGTAAGACGGTTGGAGATTTGCAGGCCAGCGGCATCGTCTTTGGCGCTATTGATGCGAAAGCCGGACGATAAACGCTGGAAGGTGGTTTGCAGGCCGGTGTTGGTGCCGGTCAAATTACGCTGCGCGTTCAACGAAGCGATATTGGTGGTGATGACGTTACCCATTGCCATTTCCTCAGAGTCGATGCGTCGCTTCCCATGAAAGCGTCGCTTACGATTGCAGGTGCATACGGGACGTCGGACTCGCCAACTGTAGGTGGCCGAACATTCCCGCGGTAAATGACACACGTGCTGAGAACACCTGAGTCTTTGGCGAACGCTGAGAACATTTCGGCCGGTGAGGAAGGCGTCTGAGAAACGACCTTCACTCAGACACTGTTTCGGATCGCCCGGAAAATTCTTTAGAAAAATTTTTTCAAAATCGAATAAGCCAGGAGCGGGTGGGTAGGAGTTAATAGTTCTAATAGGGATTCGTTTAGGGACAGGCGTTGTGTCCGAATAAATTCGGTCTTACCAAAGCGCAGCCGACCGTAGGTGCGTTTATCCGCACAACCGCCGCAAAGAATTTTTACCCTCCCAACAAGAGTTGGCACAGCCTTTGCTGAGTATCTGACTGTCCCAGAGGCGCAATGAAGGACTGCCCATGATAGGTCTCCATTGGATTTCTGAGGATAAACTCCGGAGAAAAAGGGGGAATACGCCGTCACGTAGCTGAGAACTGCGTGATGAAACGAGACTCCCATATGAGGGTCACTGCCATATGATTGCTGAGAACAATCATGCGGAAACACTCTCAGTCGTACGGTAGGGGCTAAGCGTGCTTAGCCCCTCCTTTTTCCCCAATTCTTTGCCCGACGTGTGGTCTGGTTCTGGCAAACTACCGCCTGCCACTGGCAAAAACTTGCCGCTGCCGCATTCGAGGAGGCGCTCTTGAATTCTTCGACGCAGTCCATTGTTTCTCGCACCGCTGATGCCTACGACAGCGTGCCGTATGAAAGCTTGCCGTTTGATACCGCCCAACCCGAACACCTCGCCGCCATTGCCGTACTGCTCGGTATGACACCGGTGCCGCTGACGTCGGCAAGAGTGCTGGAAATCGGCTGTGCCGCCGGCGGCAATTTGTTGCCGTTCGCGATCAAACATCCGCAAGCGCATTGCATCGGTGTGGATTTATCCGAGCGGCAAATTCGAGACGGCCAGGCCTTCATAAAACAGTTCGATGTGCAGAACGTCGAGTTATTGGCGATGGATATCTGCAAGGCTGGCGATGAGCTCGGCCAGTTCGATTACATCATTTGCCATGGCGTATTTTCCTGGGTACCGGCCGATGTGCAACAAGGCATTCTGGCTGCTTGCAAGCGCCTGCTGTCAGAAAACGGCATGGCCTATATCAGTTATAACGTGTTTCCCGGTTGGCATTGCTGGGAGATTGGCCGCCACCTGATGTATCGCGCCTCGGCGCATATTGAAGACCCGAAACAACGACTGGCGGTGGCCATGGAGGCGTTGCGCGTGTTTTCCGAACACGCCAGTGATTCACCGGACCGGCCGCTACGGCAGATCTTGAAAGAAGGCTTGAAACGCATCGAAGGACAACCCTGGTATTACGTGTTGCACGAATACCTGGAGCCCTGCAATACGCCACTTTATTTCCGCGATTTTGTTGGCCACTGTGCCAGCAACGGTTTGCGCTATCTGGGCGATGTGCAGTTTTCCAGCATGTTCCGGGAGAATGTTGCCAGTGGCGAAGCCGATACCTTCATCGGCCAACACGCCAAGCATCGCTATGATGAAGAAGAGTTGTTCGATTACCTGAGTGGCCGCACGTTTCGCCGCAGCCTGATCGTCCATGACCATCGGCAACTGAACCTGGCGGTCGAGCCAAGCCGCTTGAATACCTTGTTTGTCAGCTCGACCTTGCATCGTGTCAATGAGCCGGTCAGTGGCGATGCCGTAACATTCCGCAAACAGAATAACCACGATTACAAGCTGAAAATTCGCGACCCGATGGGTATCGCCATTCTGGATTTGCTGTCTGCCCACACGCCACACCCGGTCGATCTGCCGACGTTATTGTTCGAGTATTGGACCGTGAGTGGTGAAGACGCCAGCAAGAAAACTGACCAGGATATTTTGCAGGGGCTCGATACCATCGCGACGTTTCTGTTATCGCTGCTGAAGAAAGATGCCGTGGCCGTGGCGTTCCAACCGGTGATGGCAACCAATCACATCAGTGAAAGGCCCGAAGCATTTGCCTTAGCGCGGGCGCAAGCCATCATTGAGCAGAGCTGGGTGTGCAACACCTACGCCCAGGTGGTGCCAACCGAGCCGATCATGAAAGCCTTGCTGCCGATGTTGGACGGCACCAGAACCGTTCAGGATTTGCTGGCCGCAAAACAGCAATGGTTACCTGCCAACGAGCCAAAACAACATGACGCGGCCAGCGTGTTACAGCGTAATCTGGAACGTATGTGCGCCACCTCTTTGCTGACTCGTTGATCACAGAAACGCCACGTTAATAATCCGTGTTGATTTTCCCGTCAGTAATTTGACAGGATCATGTTTGTCGACTATTTCATACGCTAAGTAATTGACGCGTGAAGAAATTGCGGCTTTTTTAACCACGGTGAGAAGATGTGGAAAGAACTGGAAATACTGCTGTGGAGCGATGAGCCGGAACGGTCGGCGCAGCTCAATACGATTTTTTCCTTTCTCGGTGAAACCTGTGCTCTGGCAACCAGCGAAACGCTGGAGTCGATGCTGATCGAAGAAAAAAAATTCCTCGGTGTGTTTATCGGTTCGGTCAATCCGGACAGCGCCAAGGCCTTGGCACAGAGGATTCACAAGTTTGATCGACAAGTGCCTCTGGTGCTGATGAACGATGGTCTGCGCGGCGAGCAAATGGAGCCGGTCGTGCAGGCGCAAGTCGTTGGTGTGCTCGATTGGCCACCGCGTTATGCGCAGTTGCTGGATCTGCTGCACCAGTGCCAGGTCTGTCGCAACAACCGGCACGCCATTCGCGTCAACGAACGCTCCAGCGAGTTGTTCCGCAGCCTGGTTGGCAACAGCAAAGCAATTCAGGAAGTGCGGCGGTTAATTGAACATGTCGCGCAAACCGATGCCAACGTGCTGATTCTCGGTGAAACCGGTACCGGTAAAGAAGTCGTCGCCCGCAACCTGCATTACATGTCGAGCCGGCGCACCAAGCCGTTTGTTCCAGTCAATTGCGGCGCCATTCCGGCTGACTTGCTGGAAAGCGAGCTGTTTGGCCATGAAAAAGGCGCGTTCACCGGCGCCATCACCGCCCGTCAAGGCCGCTTTGAACTGGCCCAGGGCGGCACGCTGTTTCTCGATGAAATCGGCGATATGCCGATGGGCTTGCAAGTAAAAATCCTGCGCGTGCTGCAGGAAAAAACCTTCGAACGGGTAGGCAGCAACAAAACCATTCAGGCTGATGTGCGCATTATTGCTGCCACTCACCGCAATCTTGAGCGGCTGGTGGATGAAGGCAAATTCCGCGAGGATTTGTTCTACCGGCTGAACGTTTTCCCGATTGAAGTACCTCCGATGCGCGACCGTCGCGAAGACGTGCCGCTGCTGGTCAACGAACTGGTGGCGCGCTTGGAAGCGGCCGGCTCGCCGGCGGTGCGCCTGTCTCCGAATGCGCTGATTTCGATGAGCCGCTATGACTGGCCGGGCAACGTTCGCGAACTGGCCAATCTGATCGAAAGACTCGCGATTCTGTATCCGTACGGCGTTGTCGATGTCGGTGATTTGCCAAGCAAGTATCGACATATGGAAGGTTTGAGCATCTCTCAGCCGCCAACACTGGCTGGCGACAGCGACGATCGCACCGGTACCGGCGTGGCCAGCACCGTCGCGGTTTTGCCGCGCGATGGCTTGAACCTGAAAGACTATATCGCCGAGCTGGAAATCGCGTTTATCAATCAGGCGCTGAACGAATGCGGCGGTGTGGTGGCGCGCGCCGCTGACCGCTTGCAAATGCGTCGGACAACGCTCGTTGAAAAGATGCGCAAGTACGGCCTGAGCCGCGACGAAGAAGTGTCAGAAGTTTGACTTCTGTTTCCGTCATGTTTACCAAGTTATTGTAAATAAACAAAAAATAACTCTGGCACGGTTTTCGCTTATACCACCTCAGTGAAGCGAATCGGAGCCGGAAACATGACGGATTCCTCGACCCAGAATCTTTCCTTTCAATCGAATCGGTTGTTGCCGGGCCTGATGGCCAGCGACAGCCAGCACAGCGATCAGTTGCGCGACTTATTGTCGTTGCTGCCGATCGGCGTGTTGTTGCTCGATCGCAACGGCCGTGTCGTCGATGCCAATCCGGTCGCCATTGAATTGCTCGGGACGCCGCTGATCAATCAGACCTGGTTGACGATTATTCAACGCAGCTTTTTGCCGCAGCCGGATGATGGTCTGGAAGTGTCGCTGAGGAGCGGCAAGCGCGTGCAAATTCAGACTCGCGCCTTGAGTGATGGTGACGGTCAGATGATCGTCATCACCGATCTGACTGAAACCCGTTTATTGCAGGAACGCCTGGCGCGCAAAAATCGCTTGGCTGGTGTCGGCCAGGTCATGGCGAGCCTTGCCCATCAATTGCGCACACCAATTGCCACCGCCATGTTATCGGCGCATGCGTTAAAGAAAAATGCCAACGGCAGCGCTACCGCGCAAAAGCACAGCGAACGGTTGATCGAACGTCTTCAACATATGGAGCGTCAGATTTCCGACATGTTGATCGTCGCTGGTGGTGGCAAACCCAATGTCGAAACGCTGGAACTGAATGCCTTGTTGACGCAATTGAAAGATCAGTACGCCAGCCAGATGAAAAACCATCGCATCAGTTTCGAGCTCTCGATCAGCAAAAAAGCCTGCCTGATCACCGGCAACCGGCATTCATTACTCGGTGCCTTCGGCAATCTGATCGACAACGCCATTGATGCCTTGCTGAATGTGACCGAGCGCAAACGGGTCTTGCACCTTTCGTTGCAACAAACGGAGCAGGGCGCTGTCGTGACCTTGCTCGATAACGGCAGCGGCATGAACGAACAAACCTTGCGTCGCTTGAAAGAGCCTTTCTTCACGACCAAATCAAAAGGCACCGGTCTTGGCTTGGCAGTGGTTCAGGCCGTGTGTGAAGCGCATCAAGCCGATTTGCAGGTGCGCAGTCAGCCGAATGTCGGCAGCCAATTTGCATTGGTATTCCCGTTGTATCAAAGCCAGTCCGCACAGTGGCCGCTGTCGGCTACGGCATGATGAGGTGCAGGCATGATTTCTGAACGTTCCGTACTGGTGGTTGAAGACGATATGGCGCTTTGCGAAGCGGTCGTCGATACCCTGGAGACTGCCGGTTTCGATGTGCGCAGCGCGCACTCGATGGAAGATGCCGCTGTTTTGTTGCGACAACAAAAACCAAAACTCGTGTTGTCCGATTGGCATTTGCAAGGCGAACGGACCGGCCATGATTTGCTGCACTTCGTTCGCCGCGAGCTTGGCGATTTGCCAGTGGTGCTGATGACCGCATTCGGCAATGTCGGCAATGCCGTCAAAGCGATGCAGGATGGCGCCACCGATTACCTGCAAAAACCGTTTGACCCGGACAATCTGGTCGAGCTGCTGAATCTCTACGTCAATGACACGCAAGCCGGTAACAAACCGGTTGCTGCCGATCCGCGCAGCAAGGAAGTGCTGCAACTGGCTGAACGTGTTGCCGGTTCCGATGCCACCGTGATGCTGACTGGCCCAAGTGGCGTAGGCAAGGAAGTGTTGGCGCGATTCATTCATCAACAATCGGCGCGCGCCAATCAAGCTTTTGTCGCGATCAATTGTGCGGCGATTCCGGAAAACATGCTGGAAGCAACTTTGTTTGGCTATGAAAAAGGCGCTTTCACCGGTGCCCATCAGGCCTGCCCTGGCAAATTCGAACAAGCTCAAGGCGGCACGCTGCTGCTCGATGAAATTTCCGAAATGGATTTGGGCTTGCAAGCGAAGTTGTTACGGGTATTGCAGGAACGCGAAGTCGAGCGTCTCGGTGGCCGCAAAGCGATTCCGCTCGATGTCCGGGTGATAGCGACATCGAACCGCAATATGCGCGAAGAGGTGCGCGCCAATCGTTTCCGCGAGGATTTGTATTTCCGTCTGAATGTGTTTCCGATCAAATGCCTTTCGCTGGCCGAGCGTCCAGGTGACATCGTGCCAATGACCGAACATTTGCTGAACCGTCACGCCCAGCGTGCCTCACGTCCGGTGCCGATGTTATTGGATTCGGCAAAGCAGGCATTGACTGCATACAACTGGCCAGGAAACGTCCGTGAGCTCGATAACGCCGTGCAACGTGCGTTGATTCTGCAAGCCGGCCGAGAACTGTCAGCCGAAGATTTTCAGCTGAGCTTCCATCAGGAAGAACAAGTCACTTCATCGCAACCGGGCGTCAATGATGCGACACTTGGTGATGCCGTGCGCCGTATCGAATACGAACGCATTCTGATGGCTTTGAAAGATACTGACCAAACCCGTGAAACGCTGGCGCGTCAGCTCGGCATGAGCCCGCGCACGCTGCGTTACAAAATTGCCCGTATGCGTGATCTCGGTTACGAGGTGCCAGATGCGTAGGTTGGCGCTGAGCGTAGCGAAGCCCAACCTACGTGATTTCGACAATAAACCACTAATCAGGAGAACATGATGAAAATTGCAGGCAACCAATTGCTGCTGCATGAACTCCGCGCGATGGCCGCTGCTGCCGCCAATCAGAAGCCGGAAGCGGCGAAAAGCACGACGCCGGTTGGCCAGTTTGGCGACCTGATGGGCAAAGCGCTGGACAACGTCAATCAACTGCAGATGCAATCATCGGATTTGCAGCGCCGGGTGGAAATGGGCGACAAAAGTGTCAGTCTGGTGCAAGCAATGATTGCCAGCCAGAAAGCCAGCGTGGCGTTTCAGGCAACGGTGCAAGTGCGTAATCGTCTGGTGTCGGCGTATCAAGACATCATGAATATGCCGATCTGAGGTAGCAACGTATGGCAGAAGCAAATGCAGCGCCGAACCTGCCCGGTTTTGGTGGCGGTGCGCTGGGCAACTTGAGCAACTTGAATGTATTGCGCCAGCTCGGCATTTTGATTGGTCTGGCGGCCAGTGTTGCACTGGGCATCATGGTGGTGATCTGGTTGAAAGAGCCACTGATGCGACCGCTCGGCCAAGTTGAACGCGCGCAAGCACTGGAAATTATTTCGCAACTGGAAGCACAAAGAATTCCCTATCGCTTGGAGCCGGACGGCACGATCATGGTGCCGCAGGATGAATACCAGCGGGTGCAAATGCAATTGAGCGGCCAGGGCATTGAGGTAGGCGCCGGCCAAGCCGATGCGTATTTGTCGAAAGATTCCGGTTTCAGTGTCAGCCAGCGTCTGGAGCAGGCGCGTTTGCTGCGTTCGCAGGAATTGAAACTGGCGCGCACCATCGAACAGTTTTCCGGTGTGCGTGCGGCGGAAGTGCATTTGGCATTGCCAAAAGAAGCGGTTTTTGTTCGTGACTCGGAAAAACCGAGCGCCTCTGTATTATTGAATTTGACCGGACAGCGCACACTCGATCCAGAACAAGTGCGGGCAATGGTCGATCTGGTCGCTGGTAGTGTGCCTAATCTCGATTCTTCGCGCGTAACCATCACCGATCAGTTCGGCCGCTTGCATCATAGCGGCAGCATGTCGCGTGATGAAATCATGTCCAGTCGCGAATTCGCTGAAAGCCGCAAACGTTCGGAAGTGCTGCAACGAAAAATCGAGCGCTTGTTGGAGCCGATCGTCGGCATGGGCAAGTACACCGTTGAAGTCCATGTTGATATGGATTTCAGTCAGTCGGAATCAACACAGAAAGTGTTCAATCCGGAGCTGAGCGTGGTCCGCTCCGAACGCACCTTGAATGAATCGAACGCTGATGCCGGCACTGCTGGAGTGCCAGGGGCGTTGACCAATCAACCGCCGGTGCCGGCAGTGGCTCCTGAAGTGGCTACTGCAGCAGCACCAGGTGCTGTTGCCGCGGCCAACAACAATGCCCGCGTGCGCAGTGAAGCCGAGCGCAATTACGAAGTGGATACCACCATTTCCCATACCCGCAATCAGATTGGCATGGTCAAGCGCATCACCGCCTCGGTCGGGCTCGATTACGTTGAAGGCGCGCCCGCCGCCGCTGGCGAACAAGCGCAGCGCACACCACGGGCACAAGCCGAACTCGACAACATCGCCAAACTGGTACGCAACGCGATAGGCTACGACGTGCAGCGTGGCGATTTGGTCGAGATTCAAAGCTTTCCGTTTGTTCGTGTCGATGTGCCGGAAGCGCCAATGGAGTTGCCGTTTTGGGAGCAACCTTGGTTCCAGTTGATGCTGAAACCAGCGATCGCACTGCTTATTGCACTGGCGTTTATTTTCGGCGTACTAAGTCCGGTCATGCGTCGCCTGACCTCGCCGCCGCGCGCTGCGCCGATTACCGATTCTTTGCCTATGATTGAAGGGTTACCCCCAGATAGAGTCAGCTTGTCGCAACCCGATAGTCTGAGCCTGCCCCCGCCGGTCAGCACGGAACTTGATTCTGTGACCCGGGCCAAAGCGGTAGTGCAATCAGACCCGCAACTGGTGGCACAAGTTGTGAAGAATTGGATAGAGCAAGATGGCTGAGTCGAAAGCACTGGAAAAGGCCGGTGACAAGTCTGCTGAAGGCGAGAAAAAATCGCAGGAGTTGACGCGCTTTTCGAGAACGGAACGCGCGGCGATTCTGTTATTGAGTATGGGCGAAGAAGCCGCAGCCCAGGTACTGAAGCACATGGGACCAAAGGAAGTGCAGCGCCTGGGTTTGGCGATGGCTTCAGTGAAAAATGTCGAACGCAACGATGTTGACGGCGTAGTCGGCAGTTTTCTTGGCGAAGTCGAACGGCAAACCGGCATCGGCATCGGTACTGAAGATTACATTCGTAAAACACTGCGCTCGGCGCTCGGCACAGACAAGGCCGATGCACTCTGTGATCGAATTCTGGCCGGTGCCAGCACCAAAGGTTTGGACACCCTGAAATGGATGGACTCACGTGCTGTCGCCGATTTGATTCGTTTTGAACACCCGCAAATCCAAACCATCGTCCTGGCGTATCTTGATCCGGATCAGTCGGCGGAAATTCTGAAAATGTTCCCGGAAAAAGTCCGGCTCGATTTGTCGATGCGTATTGCCAGCCTGGAGTCGGTGCAACCGGCGGCGCTGCAGGAGTTGAACTTCATCATGGAGCGCCAGCTTTCCGGCCAGACGAGTTCGAAGTCAGCCAGTCTGGGCGGCACCAAGCGCACCGCTGACATCATGAACTACCTCGACGGCAGCGTGCAGAGCGCGCTGATGGAACAGATGAAAGATGTCGACGAGGAACTGGCGCAACGGATTCAGGATTTGATGTTCGTGTTCGACAACTTGATGGATGTCGATGATCGCGGCATTCAGTCATTGCTGCGCGAAGTATCCACCGATGTCCTGCTGCTTGCATTGAAAGGCGCCGACGAAAATCTGCGGGAAAAAATCTTCAAGAACATGTCGAAACGCGCGGCGGAATTGATGCGCGAAGATCTGGAATCGATGGGGCCAGTCAAACTGAGCGATGTCGAAAATGCCCAGAAAGAAGTATTGACCGTTGCCCGTCGTATGGCGGATGCCGGTGAAATTGTGCTGGGCGGTAGCGGCGAGGCGATGATTTGATGAGTACGACGCGCGTGAAGAGGATTGGAGTCGGACATGGCGGCCGCTGAACACGACGACAAGGTTCGCCTGTGGCGCATGCCGACACTGGGCGAGCAAGACTCAGTCGAACACAACGCGCTCGGTGATGTGCAAACCAAACGCAGCACCGGTCATCTGACTGCCGAAGCGCTGCAGGCGATTCGTGAGCAGGCGCGACAGGAAGGTTTTGAGCAGGGCCTGAAAGAAGGGCGGCAAACTGGCGAAAAGCAAGCAAGAGAAGAGCTGGAAAAAAAACTCCAGAGCCAGTTTGATCAATACCGTCAGCAGTTTGAAACCTTGTTCAACGCCTTGCAGAAGCCGCTGGCTGATCGCGATGATGAAACCGAACAAGCCTTGGCCGAGCTGGCCTTCAGTGTTGCCAAACAGGTGATCCGTCGCGAACTGCGCACCAATCCCGGTGAAATTGTTGCCGTGGTGCGCGAAGCCGTGGCCTTGCTGCCGATGAACCAACAAACGATACGGATTCGTCTGCATCCGGAAGACGCGGCATTCATTCGCAAAGTGTTTGCGATGGAGCAAAGTGATTCGCGCGAATGGCAAATCAGTGAAGACCCATCGATGCAGCGTGGTGGTTGCAAAGTAACCACCGACGATTCAGCGATTGATGCCAGTATCGATGCTCGTGTCGCCGGTATTGTTGCCCATGTGCTTGGAGGCGACCGTGCCAGCGACGACAGTTGAACGGCGCTCATTTGGCGAACGCCTGAGCCGGATGAAGGCGCGAGTGCCGAGTTCGCCCGGTTTGAAAATCGAAGGTCGTTTGGTGCGCATGGTTGGCTTGACGTTGGAAGCTGTGGGTTGTCAGCTTCCTGTCGGTGGGCGTTGTTTGATTCGCGGTCATGATGGCCGCTTGCATCGAGCTGAAGTGGTCGGCTTTTCTGGCGATAGACTGTATTTGATGCCAACCGCGGATCTGCATGGGCTTGGTCCGGGCGCCACCGTTTTTCCTTCGGAAGAAGCCGCAGAAATTTTGGTTGGCGATGAATTGCTCGGCCGCATTCTTGATGGCGAAGGCCGCCCGATTGACAACAGGGAAGCGATCATCGGTCACCGTCGTTCACTGATTGGCAAACCGATCAATCCGTTGCATCGGCATCCGATTGAAGAACCGCTCGATGTTGGAGTGCGCGCCATCAACGCCTTGATGGCCGTTGGTCGCGGTCAGCGCATGGGGCTTTTTGCCGGCTCCGGCGTTGGTAAAAGCATGTTGCTCGGTATGATGACCAAGTTCACCAGCGCTGATGTCATTGTCGTTGGGTTGATCGGCGAGCGCGGACGCGAAGTGAAAGAGTTCATCGAGCATATTCTCGGTGAAGAAGGTTTGCAGCGCGCCGTTGTCGTCGCGGTGCCGGCCGATAATCCGCCGCTGCTGCGTTTGCAGGGTGCGCAAGTGGCGACAACCATCGCCGAACATTTTCGCGACCAGGGCAAGAACGTTTTGCTGTTGATGGATTCGTTGACCCGTTACTGTCAGGCGCAACGGGAAATCGCGCTCGCGGTTGGCGAGCCGCCGGCGACCAAAGGTTATCCGCCTTCGGTATTTGCCAAATTGCCGGTGCTGGTTGAGCGGGCTGGCAACGCCACCAAGGGTGCTGGTTCGATCACGGCGTTTTACACGGTGTTGACCGAAGGCGACGATCAACAAGACCCGATCGCCGATGCCGCGCGGGCGATTCTTGACGGCCATATCGTGCTGTCGCGCCGCCTGGCCGAAAGCGGCCATTACCCGGCGATCGATATTGAAGCCTCCATCAGCCGGGCGATGCCGCAAATCACCGAGCGCCAGCAACAATTGGCGGCGCTCGCCATCAAACAGATCTATGGTATTTATCAACAGAATCGCGATTTGATCAGTGTCGGGGCTTATCAGGCTGGCTCCGATAACGCCATTGATGAAGCGATAGCGATGCTGCCATCGATCAATGATTTTCTGCGTCAGGATTTTGATGAGCAGGTTACCTACGAGCAAAGTCTGGAGCAGTTGATGGCGCTGATTCAGCAAGAGCCGGCGAGCTTGCCGGCCTCCACCCGTTAACGCCAGGAGTGAATGATGAATCGCTCGGAACGTATGGCCCCAATTGCCAAAATGGCTGGTCAACAGAAGCAGCAAGCGGCCCGCCAGCTTGGGGACGCGCGCGCTTCCGTGGCGGCGGAGAACAAACGCTTGGAGGAACTCATTCAGTACAAACAGGAGTATCTGGCGGATTTCCAGCGTCGAGGTCGGGCGGGCTTGGCCGGCTTGGCGTTGCAGCAGTTTCAATCATTCATTACCCAACTTGACCGGGCTATCGCCCAGCAGCGCGACCGGCTCAAAGGCGCTGAACAACACGTCAGCCGGCAGGTGCACCATTACCGCCAGCGCTCCGGTAAGGCCATTGCGCTCGACAATGCTGTGGAGCAAATGAAGAAAAATGAGTCGGCCGCACGCGACAAGCGTGAGCAGGCTTCAACCGACGAGCTCAGCGCCCGACAAAGCACCCTGAAACGTCAGGGTTAATGATTACCCCCGACGCCAACGTCAGTTTTCCGGCGCAAAAAAATTCGACTGTCGCCACATCTGAAACCGGATTGGTCTATATTCCTTTAAGCTCAGCGTACAGCCGTGCAGGCTTGCTCGTGGGTACTGGAAGCCATCGTTTGCAACCGCTATCGTTACCAAGGTTTGGTGGCGGTGTTGTCGGTGGAGCCATTTGGGTCAGGGGTAGGTTCGGGAGTTAAGCAACAGATGACCATTACCAGTAGTGTCAATGCCGACGGAAGTGAACTGACCATTCACGTTGCCGGCCGCTTCGATTTCAGTGCTCATCAGCAATTTCGCGACATTTACGAAAAGCCGGAAAACAAGCCCAGAAGTTTTATCATCGATTTAAAGGATGCCACCTATCTGGATAGCTCCGCGCTCGGCATGCTGCTGCTACTGCGAGACTACGCCGGTGGCGACAGCGCCAGAATTCAAATCACCAACTGCAATCCCGATGTCAGGAAAATCCTGACCATTTCCAATTTTGAGCAGTTGTTTCGTATTTCCTGAGCGGTGTTTTGCCGACCATGAAACGCTCCGCCACTGCGTATTGGCCGGGGTGAGGGCGCGTCATGGCTGAACACCTGCGCATTTTGATCGCCGACGATAATTACAGCGATCGGATCATCCTGAAAGCCTTGCTGGCGCGCGAAGGGCATGAAGTCATCACTGCCGAAGACGGTTTGCAGGCCGTGGATTTATTCATGACCGAGCAGCCGGACATCGTGCTGCTTGATTTGATGATGCCGAATCTCGACGGCTATGGTGCTGCCAGTCGAATCAAGGCACTCAGTGATGAACGCCTGGTACCCATCGTTTTTTTGACCGCGATGACCGACGTTGATGCGCTGACGCGTTGTCTCGAAGTCGGTGGCGATGATTTTCTGACCAAGCCTTATCAGAAAGATATTCTGCACGCCAAGCTGCGGGCGCTGCGTCGCATTCAACAGCTGTACAAAACCGTCTCGCATCAGCGTGACCAGATCCGTAAACACCAGAAGCGGATGGAACGCGAACAGCAGCAGGCAAAAGCGATTTTCGATCGTATTGCCCATCCAGGCTGTCTCGATGCGCCGTTCATTTATCATCATCTTTCTTCGCTGCATATTTTCAATGGCGATGTCTTGCTGGCGGCCGAGAAGCCTGGCGGTGGTGTGCACGTTTTCCTCGGTGATTTCACTGGCCATGGTTTGCCAGCGGCCATTGGTGCCATGCCGATTTCGGAATTGTTTTATGACATGACCGGACGCGGCTTTGCACTCAGCGATATTGTCAGCGCGATGAATAGTCGGCTTTGCGAGTTATTGCCCGTCGGTGTGTTCTGTTGTGCCTTCGCCGCCGAAATCGACATTCGCGAGTCGGTGGTGCGGGTCTGGAATGGCGGCATGCCGAACGGCTTGTTGTGGCGAGACGGGCAGGGCGTAGTCGCTCAGTTCCGCTCGACACATCTGCCGCTTGGCATCACTGACGACGACCGCTTTCGCGCTATCGTCGAGACCATTGGCTTTGAAGAGCATGATCGCCTGCTGGTCTACTCCGACGGCATGACCGAATGCAGCAACGCCAACGACGAGCAATTCGGCGAAGAGCGCATGCTGCAATGTGTCGGAACGGTCAGCAACAATCAGGTCATCATTAATGAGCTACTGAGCGAAATTGGCCGCTTTTGTGCTGGTACCAGCGGCAGCGATGATGCAACCGCGCTGGAAGTGTTGATCGTTCCCGAACAAATGCAAGGCCGGCCGGCTATCGCTGACAAGAACGAGCGTCACGGACCCAAAGATTTCTCGTTTGCGCTGACGCTGCAGGCGCAGGCGCTTCGCGAGTCAGACCCGTTGCCGGTGTTGCTTGATGTACTGATGCAGATCCCGGGTTTGCGCGTTCATCGCGGGCAAGTGTTTGCCATTCTCGCCGAGCTGTATTCGAATGCCCTGGAGCATGGCGTGTTGCAACTCGATTCAGCCCTGAAACGGTCGTCCGACGGCTTCGCCGAGTACTATCGGCTTCGCCATGAAAAATTAATGGCACTGGATTCAGGGCGGATTGAGGTGTTTTGCCGGCATTGTCCTAAACTGGATGGCGGGACGCTGGAAATTCAAATCCATGACAGCGGCCAGGGCTTCGACTATGCTGACAGGCTGAACCGACCGCTGGAAAACCTGCGCGGCTATGCCGGCCGGGGGGTCGGCCTACTTTCCCGTTTATGTGAACGAGTGGAGTACTCTGGTAACGGAAATACCGTGGCGATTCAATACCGGTGGCGACAGGTAGATATCCACGATGAATGACAGTATCAATCTCAAGCAGATAGAAGAATTAAAAGATATTCTCGGCGATGAATTTCAGGGATTGATCGATGCTTTTCTGACCGACAGTCGGCAACGCCTGACCCGAGCCCGCGAAGCCATGGGCCGCGATGACTATGAGCTGGCCAGACGCGAATTCCATAGCCTGAAGGGCAGTTGTGGCAATGTTGGTGCCGAGCCGCTGGCACAACTTTTTCAGCAACTGGAAGGCCTGCTGAAAAAGGCCGATTATCGCAGCGCGCAGCAAAAAATGCCCGAGCTGGAACGCGAATATCAACGTGTACGCCAAGCCCTGCGATTGAGCATGGTCTGAACCGCAGGCCACGTTTACAAATCCGTGGCATGCTCCTTGCGTAGCATCCGATATCTTAATTGCTTTCGGATCACGCGCGATGAATACCGCTCTGCTTTTGATGTTGGATACGGCCCAGTTGCCGGCCGACGGCTTGGCCATGCCCGATGCGCAAGGCATGCCAGCAGGCATCGATTTCGCGATGCTGTTATCGCAGCAGCAAATGCCGATCGCGAGCCCGGAAAAGTCGCTGAAGCTGCCTTCGCCGGCGAGTGAAATCCTCGAAATACCGGCGGCAGAGCTGGAAAAACTTGCCGCGTCACAGCCGCTGGTAGCAGATGGCGAGGCCGCAATCGAGCCGATGCCCGAAACCATTGACGAAGCAGAACCGATGCCACTTTGGCAGGTGCGCTTGCCGTTTGAGATGGAAGTCAAAGCTAACGTATCGATGGCGGCAACAAGCGAGCAGACCGGCGGCAAAGAATTGCCGGCAGGCGTGAGTTCGACCGTTGACCCTTCCGTCTCCAAACAGGCAGTCGACAGCCAGCCATCGATGTTCGCAAACGAACTCGATGCCAACGCCACCACGACCCTGGATAATAAATTCAACCCTTTTCAGTTTACGGCCAAGGCCGCACCGCTGGCACCAACTGACGCTGCCGAGCAAAGCCAGAGTAACAGCGACAACAGCTATGCTAACGTTGCCAAGATTGGCAACAAAAACGACGTTCTGGCGAACGGCACATTTGCCATTGAACAACTGATCAACGAAGGCAAACAGCAGTCCTCGCAAATGGCCGTGACGCCGGGCTCGGCGGTCAATATCCGTTGGCGGACCGGTCAGCGCGAAACCGAACCGGTTTCGGTGATCAGCGCCACATCGACTACCGCATCTTCCAGCACGTCGACACCATCCGCGGACGCTAGCGCCATTGGCAAACCGTTCCTGCCATTGTTCAGTCCGCAGTTTGCCGAATTGCTTGGCCAGCAAACCCTGTCGATGTCACAGCGAAAAATCGACTCGGCGGAAATCCGTCTCGATCCGCCCGATATGGGGCCGATGGAAATCAAGGTCAGCCAGAGCGAAGGCGAAATCAAGGTGCATTTCATTGTTCAGCAGGCGCTGACCCGCGAACAGGTCGAAAATGCCATCAACCGCCTGCGGGAAATGTTCGATGCCAGCCAGCTGCAATTGGCCGATGTCACCGTTGAGCATCGCGACCAACAAAGCCAGCAGGAAAAAACCGATGGCGGCATGGCGAAAGCCGGTAACGCTGCCAACGGCGAAAATCAGATGGCTGATGCCGGGCGGACCACCGGCACACTCGCTGATCGTCTGTTCGATGCCTATGCTTGATCGCTGAGCAACTGCAAAACGTCTGGCCGACGTTTCTGCCACAATGTGGTTGATGGTTCACCTGTACTGCGAACGCACGAATGGCTGATTGTTGCGACAACGATGGTTGCGGTTTGAACGCCTTGCGTCAGCGCCAGCGACGCACCTTGTTGGCGGTGTTCTGGATCAACGCGCTGATGTTCGCGATCATGCTCTTTGTCGCCTTGCTTTCTCAGTCCACGTCCTTGTTCGCCGACAGCTTTGACAACTTCGGCGATGCCTTTACCTACGCCATCAGTCTTTACGCCATTCAACGCAGTCAACAGACCAAGGCCAGAGTCGCCTTGCTGAAAGGCGTGCTGATTTTGCTGGCGGCGGTGCTGGTCATCGTTCAAATCATTCGTTCGCTGATGCTGACATCGGTGCCCGTATTCGAGTTGATGGGCGTGTTCAGCGCACTGGCACTGTTGGCCAACTCGATTTGCGTCTGGCTGCTCTGGCGCCATCGCGAAGACGACATCAACATGAGCTCGGTCTGGGAATGTGCCCGCAATGACATCGCGGCCAATCTATCAGTGCTGTTGGCGGCCGTGCTGGTGTGGTTAAGCGGCGAACGCTGGCCAGATACCCTCATCGCCGTCGGCTTGGCGATACTGTTGCTGCGCTCCGGGTTCGGTGTCGTGCAACGCTCAAGGCAGCAACTGCACGCCAGCGCCTGAACCGCGTCAAAACCTCAACAACCGTTCCGACTTCGCGCCGAACTATCGTCAATAAATCGGCGCTTTCGCTTTTTGTTTTCTGTTCTATATTTCAAGTGACTGAAATATCTATGGTTTTTGGTGAGTTTTTGGCCTGGCCCGAAAGCTGCATAAACACGTTCAATGGTACCGGAGAGAAGACGATATGGCTGAAGCTCAAGATTTGGAGCTTGGAGAGGTCGGTAAACCCAGCAACAAAAAGCTGTTCATCATCATTGGCGTGGTCGCCGTGTTGCTGATTGGTGGTGTTGTCGGATTTTTATTGATGGGCGGTGAAAAAGCGGAAGGTGAAGAAGAGGCGACCGAGCAAGAGCCGATTGTCATCAACACCACCTATGTCGATATTCCGAAACCGATTCTGGTCAATGTGCCGGGCACCACCAAACCACGTACCGTCAAAATGACGATCAGCTTCTCGGTCGCCAATCCGGAACTGGCTGAGAAAGTGAAAAAGCATTTGCCGTTGCTGCAAAACGAAATCCTGGTGTTCACCGCGATGCAGGATGCTGACCAGCTGATGACGACTGAAGGCCAGCAAGCGTTCAAGCAACAGCTGCTGGAAGAATTGCAGACAGCAATGGAAGCTGAGGAACAGGCAAAGATTATTGACCGCGTGTTATTCACCTCATTTGTGATGCAGTGACATGGCCACGACCGATTTATTAAGCCAGGACGAAATTGACGCGCTGTTACACGGCGTTGATGACGGCGATATCGAAACCGAAGGCGAGGAATTTGCCGAAGGCGAGGCGCGCTCGTTTGACTTTGCCTCGCAGGATCGCATTGTTCGCGGCCGGATGCCGACGCTGGAAATGATCAATGAGCGCTTTGCGCGGCATATGCGCATCAGCTTGTTCAACCTGATGCGCCAAGCCTGCGAAGTGTCAATTAATGGTGTGCAGATGATCAAGTTCAGCGAATACGTGCATTCGCTGTTCGTGCCGACCAGTCTGAACATGGTGCGTATCAAGCCATTGCGTGGTACAGCGCTTTTCACAATGGAGGCACGCTTGGTATTTAGCTTGGTCGATAATTTTTTTGGTGGCATGGGGCGGTTTCACGCCAAGATCGAAGGTCGCGAGTTCACGCCAACGGAGCGCCGGATTATTTCCATTCTGCTCGATCAGGCATTTATCGATTTACGTGAAGCCTGGAGCCCGGTGATGAAAGTGGACTTCGAGTATCTCGACTCGGAAGTCAATCCGGCGATGGCCACGATTGTCAGCCCTTCGGAAGTGGTCGTGGTTTGCAGCTTCCATATTGAACTGGAAGGCGGCGGTGGCAATTTGCACGTGACCATGCCGTACTCAATGTTGGAGCCGATTCGCGACAAGCTGGACGCTGGTGTGCAATCTGACCGTGATTCCGTCGATGAACGCTGGACGGTGGCACTGCGCGAAGAGGTGATGTCGGCACCGGTGGAAATGGAAGTCAAGCTGGCGGAAACCGAAGTGAAACTGCGCGACATCATGGAGTGGAAAGCCGGTCAGGTGATTCCGATTGAATTATTCGAACATGCGTTGGTCACCGCTGGCGGTCTGCCAAGTTTCCGCGCTCAGTTCGGTACCTCTCACAGTAATTACGCGATCAAGATTCATTCCGAAATCAGTCGCGATCATATTTTGAATAGCCTGAAGGTGGGGTTCTGATTATGGCCAAAGATCAAGACGACATGGCAGACGAGTGGGCAGCCGCGATTGCCGAGCAGCAGAAAGCCGAAGCGGCGCCTTTGGAAGAGCTGCATGATGAGTCGACCAAAGGGGCAGGTACCGAAAAGCTTGACGTAATTCTCGATATTCCGGTGACGCTGTCGATGGAGGTTGGCCGCACTCAGATCCCGATTCGCAATCTTTTGCAATTGAATCAGGGCTCGGTCGTTGAGCTCGATAGGCTCGCTGGCGAACCGCTTGATGTGCTGGTCAACGGCACCTTGATCGCGCACGGCGAAGTGGTTGTCGTCAACGAAAAATTCGGCATCAGATTGACTGATGTCATGTCGCCGCATGAACGCATCAAGAAGTTGCGCTAAGTCATCGCCATGAACAATTTGTTGCTGACATTGATCGCGAGTCCGGCGGCGACACCGGTTGGCAGCGCCATCGCCGAAGGTCCATCGGTTACCCGCCTGCTGCTTAGCCTGCTGGTGGTGTTGGCCGTGGTATTTGCGCTGGCTTGGTTCTGGCGCCGCGGCACCGGCTTGATTGGTCATCACAAACAAATGAAAGTGTTGTCGGCGATGTCGGTCGGCACTCGTGAACGAGTGATGCTGATACAGGTGGGCAAGCAGCAATTACTGATTGGTGTGACGCCAAATCAGATCACTCATCTGCAATCATTTGCTGAGCCGGTCATTGATCCAAATGGCGAACAACAGGGTCAGCAGGACTTCTCACAAGTGTTCAAAAAAATGCTGAAAGGCGAAAAACCATGAGCCGTTTGTTGTTCGTCTTGGTGCTATTGCTGGGCACAGGCGTGATGGCCGCCGAAGCGCCGCCAGCCGGCGGTGGTGCCACCGAGTTCATTCCGGCCCTGACGGTAACGGACACCGCTGAAGGTGGTCAGCAGTACTCGGTGACACTACAAATTGTCATGCTGATGACGGCGCTGAGTTTCCTGCCGGCGCTGATCATCATGATGACCTCGTTCACCCGCATCGCTGTCGTGTTTGCGATTCTGCGTCAGGCACTCGGCATGCAGCAAACACCGTCGAACCAGATTCTGATCGGACTGACGCTGTTCCTGACGTTTTTCATCATGGCGCCGGTGTTTCAACGCGCCAATGAGCAGGCGCTGACGCCGTACATGGATAACCAGATCTCGGCAACCGAAGCCTTCGATCGTGCCAAAGCGCCATTCCACTCATTCATGCTGGCGCAAACTCGGCGTACCGATCTGGATTTATTTTTGCGCCTGTCGAAAACCGAGATTGCCAGCGCCGAGGAAGCGCCTTTCTGGGTGGTCGTGCCGGCGTTTGTCACCAGCGAATTGAAAACGGCGTTTCAAATCGGTTTTATGTTGTTCATTCCGTTTCTGATTATCGATCTGGTCGTCGCCAGTGTGCTGATGGCGATGGGTATGATGATGTTGTCGCCACTGGTGATCTCGCTGCCATTCAAGCTGATGCTGTTCGTGCTGGTTGATGGCTGGACGCTGATCATCGGTACGCTGGCCAATAGTTTCAGGGTGGTGTGATGAGCCCGGAATTTGCCGTTGAATTATTGCGCAGCGCGTTGTGGATGACCGTCGTGTTGGTGTCGGCGATTATTGTGCCGGGCCTAATTGTCGGTTTACTGGTGGCAGTGTTTCAAGCGGCGACCAGCATCAACGAACAAACCTTGAGTTTCCTGCCGCGTTTGGTGACCACATTGCTGGCGCTGGCCTTGCTTGGTCATTGGTTCGTTGATCAGCTGATCTCTTATACCGAAGCGCTGATCCTGAGCATTCCTTCCGTTATCGGTACCTGAACGACGATGGACATCACCTTCAGCCAAATCGATGCTTGGCTGGCCGCTTTTCTGTGGCCATTCTGCCGGCTTGGTGGTTTGCTGATGACGATGTCGATTACCGGCACCCGCAGTGTTTCGGCGCGCATTCGTTTGATTCTTGCTGTGCTGGTCACGGTAACGGTGGCACCTTCGATTCCCCCCATGCCGGATATTTCGCTGTTTTCCTTGGCCAGCCTGGTCATCGTCGGCCAGGAATTATTGATTGGCATTGCGCTGGGGTTTATCACCCGCATTTTTCTTGAAGTGTTTGTTGTTGCCGGGCAGCTCGTTTCGCTGCAAACCGGTTTGGGGTTCGGTTCCTTGGTCGATCCGGTCAATGGCGCTTCCGTGCCGCTGGTCGGTCAGGCGTTTTTGATCTGCGCAACCTTGTTGTTCGTGATCTTCGATGGTCATTTATTGATGATCGAGATCGCCGTCATGAGCTTTCATTCGATTCCGGTCGGGTTGGATTCGATCGGCAAAATTGATTGGTTCCTGCTCGCCGATCTCGGCCGCTGGATGTTTGCCGGTGGTTTGATTGTCGCGCTGGCTGCGGTGCTGGCCTTGTTGATGCTGAATCTGGCGTTCGGCATTTTGACCCGCGCCACACCGCAACTGAATTTATTTGTTATTGGTTTTCCGGCGACGATGGTATCCGGATTCATTCTGCTTTGGATTGTGGCGTCAGATTTCACGATGCATTTCGACCGGGAATTCTCCCGGATGCGTGAAGTCAGTTGTCAGCTTGTTGGCCTGAGGTGCTGACATGGCTGAACATGATGCCGGTGAAAAAACCGAAGCCGCCACACCCAAACGAAAACAGGACGCGCGCAAGAAAGGGCAGGTTGTCCGCTCGAAAGAGTGGGTGACGGCGACGATCATGATTGGTGGCGCACTGTTCATGATGCTGTTTGGAGGCCATGTCGGTCGCGAAATGGAGCGCATCACCCGTGATGTCATTCGTTCAGCCGGGGAGGGCATTGATACCCCAAGGCTGATGCTGGCAACGCTTTCCGAAGCGGGCCTTGATGCAACGCTGGCGTTGTTGCCGTTTATGCTTGGTTTGTTTGCCATCAGCTTGTTCGCGCCGATTGTGGTTGGCGGTGCGACGTTCTCCACAGAAGCGATGATGCCGAAATGGTCACGATTGTCTCCAGCCAGCGGCTTCAAGCGAATGTTTGGTGTTCAGGCGCTGGTTGAACTGCTGAAGGCGATTGGCAAGTTTTTCATTGTCGCCGGCGTCGCCGCTTTGACGTTGTGGACGTTTTTCGACGAATTTTTGACGCTTGGTCGCGGTGATGTCCATGCCACGATCAGTGGTGGCATGTTTTTGCTGATGCAAACCTTTCTGCTGATCTCGATTTCGCTGTTGCTGATTGTCGCCATCGATCTGCCGTATCAAATCTGGCATTACGCCAAAGAACTGCGGATGAGCAAGCAGGAGGTCAAGGACGAATACAAGGAAATGGAGGGCAAGCCGGAAGTCAAAGGCCGCATACGCCGCTTGCAGCGCGAGCTGGCGCAGCGCCGGATGATGGAAGAAATCCCGAAAGCCGATGTGGTCATCACCAACCCAACGCACTTCGCTGTGGCGTTGAAATACGACGCTGAAAGACCCGGTGCACCGCGCGTTGTGGCCAAAGGCGCCGATCTGATCGCGCTGCAAATTCGCCGTGTCGCCGAGGCCCATCAGGTTTATGTCGTCGAAGCACCGCCGTTGGCACGGGCTTTGTATCACTCCACTGAACTCGATCGGGAAATCCCGGAAGGACTGTTCCTGGCGGTGGCGCAAGTACTGGCTTATGTCTACTCGATTCGCAAGTACGGACGCGCCGCCACCAAGCCACTGCCGACGGAATTTCCGATTCCCGATGAGATGAAGTTTTAAATCCATTTTCGAACCTGAGGTAATCCATGGCTGAAGTCGCCAGTGCCGGAGCACCAGGACGTTTGCGTCTGGAAGGGCTAGGCACGCCTGTGGCGGTATTGATGGTGCTGGCAATGATGACCTTGCCATTGCCACCGCTGATGCTGGATATGTTCTTCAGCTTCAATATCGCGCTGTCGCTGGTGGTATTGCTGGTGACGATTTATATCCTGCGACCGCTGGAGTTCGCCGCGTTCCCGACCGTGCTGTTGATGACGACGTTGCTGCGCTTGGCGTTGAACGTCGGCTCGACTCGCGTGGTGTTGATGGAAGGCCACAATGGTCCGGGTGCCGCAGGTGCCGTGATTGAAGCCTTCGGCTCGGTGTTGGTCGGTGGCAATTACGCCGTTGGTATTGTTGTCTTTGGCATTTTCATCATCATCAACTTCGTCGTCGTGACCAAAGGTGCCGGTCGTATTTCCGAAGTGTCGGCACGTTTCACCTTGGATGCCTTGCCCGGCAAACAAATGGCCATCGACGCCGATTTGAACGCCGGATTGATCAATCAGGATGAAGCCCGCACGCGGCGCGCCGAAGTTGCGCAGGAAGCAGATTTTTATGGTGCGATGGACGGTGCCTCGAAATTCGTTCGCGGTGATGCCGTTGCCGGTATTTTGATTCTGTTTATCAACCTGCTTGGTGGCATGGCCATCGGTGTTTTTCAACATGACTTGAGCTTTTCGCAAGCGGCGCAGTTTTATGCGCTGTTGACTATTGGTGATGGTCTGGTGGCCCAGATCCCGGCACTGCTGCTGTCAACCGCCGCTGCGATTATGGTCACTCGTCAGAACGCCACGCAGGACATGGCTGGCTCGCTGATTCGCCAGATGTTCCATGAGCCGAAAGCGCTGCAAATTGCCGGCGGTGTCATCACCGTCATGGGTCTGGTGCCCGGCATGCCGCATTTCGCGTTTCTGACCTTGGGTGCGCTGTGCCTCGGTGGCGCCGAAGTGATTCGCCGTCGTCGTCTGGCGCAAGCGCAACAAGTGGCAGAACAAAAGGCGGTGCAGGCAGAAAAACCACGTGAGCCGGAAATTCGCGAACTCGGTTGGGATGATGTCGCGCAAGTCGATCCCGTCGGTTTGGAAGTCGGCTATCGCCTGATCCCGCTGGTCGACAAAGCGCAAGACGGTAAGCTGATGGCGCGCATCAAAGGCGTGCGCAAAAAACTATCGCAGGATTTGGGTTTCCTGATCCCATCGGTTCATATTCGTGACAACCTGGATCTGGCGCCGAATGCCTATCGGATTACCTTGATGGGCGTTACCGCTGGCGAGGCCGATATACACGTCGAACGCGAAATGGCGATTAATCCCGGCCAGGTGTTTGGCGAATTGACAGGGCAAGCGACAACCGATCCGGCTTTTGGTTTACCAGCGGTATGGATTGATCCCAGCCAGCGTGAACATGCACAGGCGCTTGGCTACACGGTTGTCGATGCCTCAACAGTCGTTGCCACGCATTTGTCGCAGGTGTTGCAAACCCATGCCGCTGAATTGCTTGGCCATGAAGAAGTCGAACAACTACTGAAACAGCTCGGTAAATCGGCACCGAAACTCGTTGAGCAGTTGACGCCCGCAGCGCTGCCGCTGTCCACCGTCGTCAAAGTGTTGCAAAACCTGCTGCGTGAAAACGTGCCGATTCGCGATATGCGCACCATTGCCGAAACCCTGATTGAACAAAGCACCCGCACACAGGAACCAAACGCGTTGACCGCCGGTTGCCGCGTGTCGCTGTCGCGCTTGATTGTGCAGAACATCAACGGACCGACGGCTGAATTGCCGGTCATTACGCTGGCACCATCGCTGGAACAACTGCTGCAAAAATCGCTGCAAACAGCCGGTGATGACGGCAGCATCGAGCCGGGATTGGCTGAGCGTTTGCAGCGCTCGTTGCAGGATGCCGGTCAACGTCAGGAAATGAATGGTCAGCCTGCCGTGCTGCTGACAGCGCCGGGTTTGCGCGCGACATTGGCGCGTTTCGCGCGCTTTGTCAGCCCCGGTATGCATGTACTCAGTTATCAGGAAATTCCTGATAATAAACAAGTGAAAATTGTTGCCACTGTAGGTTGATAAGACCTCAGGAGTTTGGAAATGAAAATACGTCGATTTTTTGCCAAGGACATGCGCACCGCGCTCAACGAAGTGAGTCGCGAGCTAGGCTCTGATGCTGCCATTTTGTCCAGTCGTCGGGTCGATGACGGTATCGAGCTCCTGGCCGCGCAGGATTATGAACCGGGCATTCTCGAAGCGATGACCGAGCCGGCGGCGGAACGGCAAAAATCGGAGCGCAAATCCGAGAGTAAAATCGAGCGTGAGGAAGAGAAACCGCGTCCGAGCCGTTTCGCTACCGAGGTCAACGCCGAAGAAAAACAAGTGTTGCAACTGGACTGGGGCAATGATCCGGGGTTGAAAGCCATCAAAGACGAAATGCGCGTGCTGCGCAGTCTGATGGAAGAACAGCTTCAAGGCCTTGCCTGGAAAGAAATGCAGCAGCGCAAACCGATTAAATCCTTGCTGACCAAGCGTCTGTCGCTGCTCGATCTTTCACCCCGCTTGCGCGATCACTACGCCAACAGCGACGGCACTGATCCAGCCAATGCGCTCGCCAATGCGCTGGCGGCCATTACCCGCGATATCAAGCACAGCGACGATCCGATGATGGAGAAGGGCGGTGTATACGCAATGGTTGGCCCGACCGGTGTAGGCAAAACCACGACCGTTGCGAAACTGGCGGCGCATTTTGCGCTGAAACACGGCGCCAAGCATGTGGCGCTGATCAGCACCGACGGTTTCCGCATCGGCGCCCATGATCAACTGGCGACCTACGCTCGATTGATTGGCTGCGCGATCCGCACGGCCGACACGCCATCGGCGCTGCACGATGCGCTCGATGCCTTTGTCGACAAACGCTTGATTCTGATCGATACCGCCGGCATGAGTCAGCGCGATACCCGGCTGACCGAACAATTGCATCTGCTGAGCCATTCCCGCTACCCGATCAAGTTGACCTTGGTGCTGTCAGCCTGCGCCCAAAGGGCCGTGTTGTTGGAAGCATTGAGACATTTTGGCCAGTTTCCGCTGCATTCGACAATCTTGACTAAACTTGATGAGGCCACGTCGCTGGGGGCCGCCTTGTCCTGCCTGTTGGAGAGTCAGGTGCCATTGGCGGCAAGCTGCGACGGGCAGCGGGTACCCGAGGATATTCGTGTACTGCGCGGCGCCCAGCTGGTCGATCGTGCCCTGAAACTGGCTGAGCATTACCGGGAGTCCGTCGATGAATGGCTGCTGGCCAACGAACTCAAAGTAGGTGCTCATGCTG
The DNA here is from genome assembly GCF_009756665.1 of Permianibacter aggregans. Taxonomy (GTDB): domain Bacteria; phylum Pseudomonadota; class Gammaproteobacteria; order Enterobacterales; family Permianibacteraceae; genus Permianibacter; species Permianibacter aggregans. The sequence goes on along the minus strand of NZ_CP037953.1, from coordinate 150,536 downwards.
GCATATAACGCAACCGGTCTGAATCAGGCCGTAGGAATCAAACGCATGACAAATGTTCGCCCCGTCAAAGTCATCTCGGTAACCGGGGGCAAGGGTGGCGTCGGCAAAACCAGTGTCACGGTGAACCTGGCGGTGGCGCTGGCCGAGCAGGGTCATTCGGTCATGCTGATGGACGCCGATTTGGGTCTCGCCAACATTGACGTCATGCTCGGTTTGAAGCCGCACAAGAATCTTTCCCATGTGCTGTCCGGCGAAGCGGAGATCAACGACATTCTGGTTGAAGGTCCGGGAGGCATTCATATTGTGCCGGCATCAAGCGGCACCCAGGCGATGTCGCAACTTAGCCCGGCCGAACACGCCGGTTTGATTCAGGCATTCAGCCAGATTGGGCAGCAAATTGACTACCTGATTATCGATACGGCGGCCGGCATTTCCGACACCGTGGTCAGTTTCACTCAGGCTTCGCAGGACATTCTGTTCGTGGTCTGTGACGAACCGACTTCAATCACCGACGCCTATGCGTTGATGAAAGTGTTGAACAAGGATTACCGGCTCAATCGTTTTCGGGTGCTGGCCAATCAGGTGCGCAGCCCGGCCGAAGGGCGTGAAGTATTTCAGCGCCTGGCGCGCGTTTGCGAGCGTTTTTTGGACGTCACCCTCGATTATGTCGGCAGCGTGCCGTTTGACGAGCACCTGCGCAAAGCGATCAAGAAGCAGCGCGCGGTCATGGAATTGTTTCCGCGTTCCCCGGTATCGATGGCGCTGCGCCAATTGGCGAAAAAAGTGGAAACCTGGCCGTTGCCGGTTGCTCCCGGCGGTCACATTGAATTTTTCATGGAGCGGTTGGTGCAGGCATCACTCGCTTCCGGCATGACGGAATCCGTAACCTGAATGTACGCGACGATGATGTATGAAACCAATGCGTCGACAGAACAGTGGTTGCTGGAATACACGCCACTGGTCAAGCGAATCGCCCATCATTTGATGGCGCGGTTGCCGGCCAGTGTCCAGGTCAGCGACCTGATTCAGGCTGGCATGATTGGCCTATTGGAAGCCAGTAAAAAATTTGAACAGGGCAAAGGCGCCAGTTTTGAAACCTTTGCCGGCATCCGGATTCGTGGTGCCATGCTCGATGAAGTGCGGCGCAACGACTGGATGCCGCGCTCGGTGCATCGCAATGCCCGGCGCATTTCCCAGGCGGTCAGCGCCGTTGAGCAGCGCTTGGGGCGCGCCGCCCGTGACCCGGAGATCGCCAGCGAACTGGGTGTAACACTGGACGAATATCATCAGCTGTTGGCCGATTCCGAGAACATCGGGGTCTATGGCTTTGATGATATCGGGCTTTCGGCAGATGGTAGTGGCCTGGCTGAAGGCAGCGAAATTCCGGGGCCGGAGCGTGGCTTTGAAAAGGCTGCGTTCCAGAGGGGTCTTGCCGAAGCAATTGAACAGTTGCCAGAACGGGAGCGTCTCGTTCTGGCACTATACTATGAGGAAGAGCTGAATCTGAAAGAGATAGGGCAGGTGCTCGGCGTCAGCGAATCGCGCGTCTGCCAGATCTGCAATCAGGCCATGGCCCGGTTGCGCAGTCGGCTGAAAGACTGGAACTGATTTGAATTTTTGGGTCACTGAGGTTAACGATGCCAATCGATAAAAACATGAAAATCCTGATCGTCGATGATTTCTCCACGATGCGGCGAATCATCAAGAATCTGCTTCGCGATTTGGGCTTCACCAATACCGCCGAAGCCGATGATGGCGCCACGGCATTGCCGATGCTGCAAGCCGGCAGCTTCGATTTTCTGATCACCGACTGGAACATGCCGGGCATGCAGGGCATCGATTTACTGAAAGCGGTGCGTGCCGACGACAACCTGAAAACCCTGCCGGTGTTGATGGTGACCGCCGAAGCCAAGCGCGAACAGATTGTTGAGGCCGCCCAGTGTGGCGTCAACGGCTACATCGTCAAACCTTTCACCGCGCAAACGCTCGAGGAAAAAATCGGCAAGATCTTTGAGCGTATCGGATAACCAACAAGGCTGGATCGATGAGCACAAAACAACAGGAAAACTGGAGAGACGCCGTGCTGGTGCAAGCGCGCGAATTGGTTGCGCTGCTGGAGCAGGGTGATGATGTCGGCGCGCAAGTATTGCTCGAGCAGATGCGCGGCGGCAAAGACAGCGATCTGTTCACCGAGGTCGGCAAACTGACCCGGCAATTGCACGAAGCGCTGCTGGGATTTCAACTCGACACCCGCATCACCAATCTCGCTGCCCAGGACATGCCCGATGCCCGCGACCGCTTGAAATACGTCATCACGATGACCGAAGAAGCGGCCAACCGGACGATGGATGGCCTGGAAAAATGCATGCCGATGGTCGACGGTTTGAATCGCAGTGTCGTCGATTTTCGCGATCAGATGCAGCGCTTGTTCCGGCGCGAAATGCAGCCCGGTGAATTTCGTAAACTCTGTGATGACCTCGTTGCGCATTTCAACAAAACCGAAAGCCAGCTCGATGAGATGCACGCCATTTTGAACGACATCACGCTGGCCCAAGGCTTCCAGGATCTGACTGGACAAGTTATTCGTCGGGTCATATCCCTGGTCACCGAAGTCGAGACCAGCCTCGTCGAGCTGATCAAGATGTTCGGCACGATGAACGAGTATTCGGAAGCCAAAGAAAAAGGCAAAGAAACCACCAAAGGGGTTGAAGGCCCCATTATCGATGCGGAGAAACGGCAGGATGTCGTGCACGGTCAGGACGATGTAGACGCGTTGTTGTCCAGTCTGGGATTCTGAGGAAACGCCATGTCGTTTGATGCCGACGAAGACATCCTGCAGGACTTTCTGGTCGAAGCTTCCGAAATTCTCGAACAACTATCGGAGCAACTCGTTCAGCTTGAACGCACACCGGATGACCTGCCGTTACTGAACGCGATTTTCCGTGGTTTTCATACCGTCAAGGGTGGTGCCGGATTTTTGAAGCTCGGCCCGCTCGTTGAAGTCTGCCATCTCGGCGAAAACATTTTCGATAAGCTGCGTAACCAGGAATTGCGTGCCGATGTGCACGTCATGGACTTGGTGTTGCAAGTGCTTGATGTCGTCAACGTCATGTTCGACGAAGTGCGTCAGGGCAATATGCCAACCGATGCCGATCCGGCGTTTCTTGCGCAATTACAAGCCTGCGCCGATGGTCAGATTGGTGGTGCAGCTGCCGCCGCTCCACCTCCGCCAGCTGCCGCTCCGGCGCCAGCACCTGGGCCGGCCAGCGACACCATTTCCGATGATGAATTCGATGCCTTGCTCAACGAGTTGCACGGTAAACCGGCTGCGGCGCCTGCACCGGCCGCAGCACCCACTGCCGCAGCAGGCGAAGAAATTTCTGACGACGAGTTTGAGAAATTGCTTGATGAGCTGCATGGTCGCGGTGCAGCGCCAAAACCGGCCGCGCCGGCGAAAGCGGCAACACCAGCAACACCAGCAGCGTCAGCCGGCGGCGCTGAAGATATTTCCGACGACGAGTTCGAAAAGCTGCTTGATGAGTTGCACGGCTCCGGTAAAGCGCCGGGCGAAAAAGCCGGCGTAGCCAAAGCGGAAAAACCGGCAGCGAAAAAAGCCGACAAGAAAGTGGAAAAGCCAGCGGAGAAAGCGGCGGCGCCTACGCCAGCATCCGAATTGATTTCCGATAACGAATTCGAAGCGCTGCTCGATCAAATTCATGGTGCAGGCAAGGCGCCAACCGCCGCTGCAGCCCCGAAACCTGTGGCGCCTGTGGCATCGACCGCAGCGCCAGCACAATCGGCAGCAGCAGCCAATGCCGCGATGACGGCAGCGACCGTTGCCCAAGCCGATACCACGGTTCGGGTCGACACCAAACGACTCGACGACATCATGAATCTGGTCGGTGAGTTGGTGCTGGCGCGTAATCGTTTGCTGACCATCGCGAACTCTTTGGGTAATGAAGAGCTGGCGAAAGCCGTCAGCAATCTCGATTTGGTGACTTCCGATTTGCAGGGCTCGGTCATGCAGACACGGATGCAACCGATCAAAAAGGTGTTCGGTCGTTTCCCGCGTGTTGTGCGCGACCTGGCGCGCAGCCTGAAAAAAGAAATCGATCTGGAATTGGTTGGCGAAGAAACCGATCTCGACAAGAACATGGTCGAAGCGCTGGCCGATCCGTTGGTGCACTTGGTCCGTAACTCGGTCGACCACGGTATTGAAATGCCGGACGAACGTGTAGCCAACGGTAAACCACGTCTCGGCAAAATTGTTTTGTCGGCCGCACAGGAAGGCGATCATATTCTGTTGTCGATTCGAGATGACGGCAAAGGCATGGATCCATCGGTGCTGAAACGCAAAGCGGTGGAGAAAGGCTTGCTCGATCCGGATCACGCCGATCGTTTGTCCGACACCGAAGCATTCAACCTGATTTTCATGCCTGGCTTTTCCACCAAAGCAGAAGTCTCGGATATTTCTGGTCGCGGCGTTGGTATGGATGTGGTGAAGACCCGGATCGCGCAATTGAACGGCTCGATCATGGTTCACTCAGAGTTGGGGCAGGGCAGTATCATTCAAATCAAACTGCCTTTGACGCTGGCCATTCTACCCACCTTGATGGTGCGCCTCGGCAATCAGGTATTTGCCTTGCCGCTGGCCAGCGTCAGCGAAATTTTCCACCTCGATTTAACCAAAACCAATGTCGTCGATGGTCAGTTGACGGTCATCGTTCGGCAAAAAGCCTTGCCGCTTTTTTATCTGGAAGAGTGGCTGGTGCGTGGTGCTCAGCGTGGCATTCGGCGCAAAGAAGGTTTTGTCGTGATTGTGCAGGTAGGTTCGCAGCGAGTCGGTTTTGTTGTTGATGGCCTGATTGGTCAGCAGGAGGTGGTGATCAAACCGCTTGGCAAATCGCTGCAAGGTACTCCTGGCATGGCTGGCGCTACCATTACCTCGGATGGCGGTATTGCGCTGATCATGGATATACCGGCGTTGCTGAAACACTACGCACGGCGGATCGGGAATTAAACAACAATGGCGCTGCCGGTCCGCGTACTCGTTGTCGACGACTCGAACTTTTTCTGTCAGCGCGTCGTTGACATTCTGAATGCCGATCCGGAAATTCGCGTTGTCGGTGTGGCCAACAATGGCCAGGACGCGATCAGAAAAGCCGCCGATCTAAAACCGGATCTGATCACGATGGACGTGGAAATGCCGGTAATGGACGGCATTACCGCCACACGTAACATTACCGCCAATCAGAAAGTCGCTATCCTGATGTTGTCGTCGCTGACCTACGAAGGCGCGCGCATGACACTGGATGCGCTGAATGCCGGCGCCGTCGATTTTCTGCTGAAATCCTATGAGGACGTGCAAAACAGCAGCTCGATGACGGCGACCTTGCTGCGCGAAAAAGTGCGCACGATTGGTCGTGAGTTTCAACGCAAATATGCTGGTGGTGTGGCAAGGCCAGCTCCCAGCGTTAAACCGGCCACTCCCACATCACCCACGACAACGCTGCGACCTTCAGCACCTGCACCGGCAAAACCCGTCGAACCAGCGCGCGTTGCCTTGCGCAAAGGCACCGTCAAACTGGTCGCCATTGGATCTTCAACTGGCGGCCCTGTCGCGCTACAAAATGTGCTCGGTGCTTTGCCATCAAGTTTTCCAGTGCCGATCGTTATTGCCCAACATATGCCGGGCACGTTCACACCGGCTTTTGCGCAACGGCTTGACAGCATTTGCCAAATCCGTGTCAGCGAAGCGCGCGATGGCGATGTATTGCAGCGTGGCCATGCTTACCTTGCGCCTGGCGGCAAACAAATGACCTTGGAGCGCAGTGGCGACACGGTGCGCTTGCGTGTGCGTGATACCGATGCCCGTCTGCAATATGCGCCTTGTGTTGATGTGTTGTTTGGTTCCGCCGCACAAGCAGTAGGTGGCGCAGTTCTTGCTGTAGTCATGACAGGTATGGGCGCAGACGGACGCGAAGGTTCACGCATGTTACGCAACAAAGGCGCAACCATTTGGGCGCAGGATGAAGCAAGCTGTGTGGTGTATGGCATGCCACAAGCGGTAACGGCCGCCGGTATCAGTCATCAAAGTATTTCGTTGCCGGAAATTGGTCCGCGCATGGCCACTGAGGTCTGAGGCAATGGACCTATTGGCTTTGCTCGGATTGCTGCTTGGCATTTTCGCGATTCTCGGTGGGCAACTTTGGGAGGGCGGCGATTTGGTCACGCTGCTCAATGGCCCGGCCTTTCTGATCGTCGTGGGTGGCACCCTGGCTGCCACGCTGGTGCAAACGCCATGGCGTATTTTCGTTCAGTCACTGGCGCAATTGCGTTGGATATTCTTGCCACCGAAATTTCCGTTTGATGAAGGCCTGCAACGCCTGGTGAACTGGGCGGCAACGGCGCGCAAAGAAGGCTTGCTTGGCTTGGAGCAAATCGTTGAACGCGATGAAGACCCGTTTACCCGTAAGGGCATGGGCTTGCTCGTCGATGGCGGCGAGCCGCACAGCATTCGCAACGCCATGACCACCGAAATGGAATTGCACGAAACCCGGCAATTACAGGCGGCGAAAGTGTTTGAAGCGATGGGCGGTTACTCGCCAACGCTAGGCATTCTTGGCGCGGTCATGGGCCTGATTCAGGTCATGCACAACCTGAGCGAGCCGGCCTTGCTTGGCAGCGGTATCGCCGTGGCGTTTGTCGCCACGATATACGGCGTGGGTTTTGCCAATTTGCTGTTTATTCCGGTTGCCGGCCGTTTACGTTCGGTAGTGTTGCAACAGTCCCAGTACCGCGAAATGCTGATTGAAGGCATTGTGGCCATAGCCGAGGGAGAAAATCCGCGGGTGATCGAGTCGAAACTGGCAGGTTTCGTCAAATCCAGTTAACGAGGTCATACCGTGCGCCAACGAGAGCCGGAAGATACCGAACACACCCAGCGCTGGTTGGTGTCTTACGCTGATTTCATTACGCTGTTGTTCGCGTTTTTCGTTGTCATGTATTCGATTTCGCAGGTCAATGAAAGCAAGTACAAAGTCCTGTCCGATTCGATGATGAAGGCGTTCGAGCGCAACCCGGAATTGATGGAGCAGGACAGCATGGCGGCGGCGACCGATTCGCCGGGCTTGGTGGCCGGCCCGGTGGATAAAGGTGAAGGTGTCATTGAAAACGCCGGCGCCAGCCAGGAAGCGATCAGTCTGCCAAAAGCCGATGCGCCCACCGAGCGTGAGAAGCGCGAGTTCGCGCAACTGTTTCAACGGCTCGACAGCGTGTTGAAGCCATTGCAAGAACAGCGACTGGTGGAAATCCGCGCCAATCAGGATTGGATCGAAATTGATGTCCGTTCCGGTTTGTTGTTTGAAAGCGGCAGCGATGTACTCGGCAAAGCGGCGGATCCACTCCTGCAAGAAATTGCCAGCCAGTTGTCGCAGAGCGATAACCTGATGCGTATTCGCGGCTATACCGACAATCTGGCGATCAACACTGAGCGCTTCCCGAGCAACTGGGAGCTGTCGTCGGCACGCGCCGTAGCCGTGGTACGAAAGCTGCAGGGGTTTGGTATTGATCCGGAACGCATGGCGGTTGAAGGGTTTGGCGAATTCAATCCAATCGCCAGCAACGAAACCGCTGAGGGCAGGGCGCGTAACCGTCGTGTGGTGTTGGCGATTTCGCGCTTCCATAGTTTGACGGAACAACAGCCGGACACCTTGCATCAAGCACCGGCAACGACGCAACCGGCAGAACGCCGTTCAGAAGAAACGGAAAGTGCTGTGGAAGTGGTGCGTCTGCCGACCGGAGGTCTGCTGATTCGGGGCAAGGATGAAAGCAACAAACAACAAAACAACGATCCGCAACAGAATGATGACTCGCAACGTCCATGATGTTGTCGGCATTCGAATGAAAGGTGTTCCAGGTGCGAGTGTGGTCAGTAGCCAATCAGAAAGGTGGCGTTGGTAAAACGACGACCACGGTAGCGCTCGGCGGCTTGCTCGCTGCGCGCGGCCTGCGCACGTTGTTGATCGATTTGGATCCCCATGCGTCATTAACCGCGTATTTTGGTCTGTCGCCCGAAGGCGAACATCGCAGTCTTTATGATGCATTTCTTGAATACAAACAATTGAGTGCTGACGAGCTGAAAGCGATCTGTCAGCCTGCCTCGCAACCGCATCTTTATTTTTTGCCCGGCCATGTCGCGATGGCGACCATTGAAAAACAATTGGCGACACAAGGCGGGCAGGGCTTGGTCATTCAACACTTGCTGTCTTTGCTGCAGAATGAATTCGATTGGGTGGTCATTGACTGTCCGCCGGTACTCGGCGTGCTGATGGTCAACGCCCTGGCGGCGTGCGAACAATTGATTATTCCGGTGCAAACTGAGTTTCTGGCGATTCAAGGATTGGAGCGGATGGAGCGCACACTAAAAATGATCGCTCGTTCGCGCCAGCAAGATATTCCCTATTTGATCGTGCCAACGATGTTTGACCGTCGCACGCGTGCTTCGGTGCAATGCCTGCGCACGATGCGTGACACGCATCAGGACAAACTCTGGCGTTCGGTGATTCCCGTGGATACCCGTTTGCGTGACGCCAGCAGCGCTCACCAGACGCCACTGCAATTCGATCCGGAATCTCGCGGTGCGCAAGCCTATCAACAATTATTGCGTGACTTGCTTGGCGAGCAGCGGCCACAGTTGCGCAAGGTGGCCTCATGACTAGCCGCTCGCAACAAACACTCGAAGATTACTTGCAAGGTTTGTTGACGCCTGTTGAAGAGTTGGCGCGGGTCAGCGAACAAAGCAAACCCTTGACGCCGGTGCTGAAATCCAGCGTGGAAAAACTGCTGGCGCAAATTCCGATTGAACAGGCCGTGGCGCCGGTAGTTGCGCCAGCGGTTGTTGCTCCTGAAGTTGTTGCCCAAGCGGTTGTTTCAGTAACGCCCGACGCCAAAGTCGAGTCGGTGACTAAAGCATTTGCCGAAGCCACGCCGACAGAGCAGCCCATGGCGGCACTGATGGCGATAAGCACCTATAAAGCCAGCTTGCCGGCACAATTCCAAACCCTGATTTTCAGCGTCGGCAAACTGCAACTGGCGCTGCCGCTGCATCTACTCGGCGGCATCATTAAGAGTGATGACGCACCAACACCGATATTCGGCCAGCCAAAATGGTTTACCGGACTGTTACAGACCAATACCGGTGGTTTGAATGTGATCAACACCGGCATGTACCTGCTTGATCACCGTTATGAACCCGAGATGGCCGAAGGCTATCGCTACGTTATCCGCCTTGGCGATAGCAACTGGGGCTTGTCGGTTTCCGAGCTGTGCAGTACCCGGGTGCTTGAGCACGAGGCTATCCGCTGGTTCCCCGACGACAATGGGCGGCCGTGGATCGCCGGCATGATCAAAGAAGATCGCTGTGCCTTGCTGAACGTGCCGGCCTTGATGCAGCGCTTCCAGAACGAAAGTCAAAAAAAGCCTGCTTCCGGCAAAAAAGCGACTATTCTTGATGGAAAGACCGGTGCCCGACGCGGCGGCCGGCGTCTGTCGTAAGCGTTTGACGTACAAAGGATTCCCTGATGAGCAATGTCACCAAAGCCGCTGGCTCGATGAAAGAAGATCCCGTCCTGCAGTGGGTCACGTTCCGGCTCGGTAACGAAACCTATGGCATCAACGTCATGCAAGTGCAGGAGGTGTTGCGTTACACCGAAATCGCACCGGTTCCCGGCGCGCCGATATATGTGCTGGGCATCATCAACCTGCGCGGTAATGTCGTCACCGTTATCGACACCTGCCAGCGCTTCGGCTTACCGCCAATTGAAGTCACCGACAATACCCGCATCGTCATCATCGAAGCCGAGCAGCAAGTCATTGGCATTCTGGTTGATAGCGTCGCTGAGGTGGTATATTTGCGCGCATCGGAGATTGAACAGGCGCCGAACGTCGGTAACGATGAAAACGCCAAGTTCATCCAGGGCGTCGCCAACCGCGACGGCGAACTGCTGATTCTGGTTGATCTGAACAAACTGTTGTCAGAAGCCGAATGGCAGGAAATGCAATTTACTTGATGGAATGATCAATAGCCGATGAACAGCGAGTGGATGCAATATCTGTTATTGGCCGTCAGTGCGGCGTCGCTGCTGCTCGCGTTCATCGCCATCAACTACGCCATCCGCACCCGCAAAATGTTCGAGCAACAGGCGCGCGAAAACCAGCAGGCGGTGGAAACCGTCGTCGAAATGGGCAAGCGCCTCGTTAACCTGCAAGCCGATATTCAAGCGCTACAACACAAACAACAACCCGCCGATCTTGGCAGCAATTACAAAGCCTACAGTCAGGCCGCGGAGCTACTGACTCGTGGTGTTTCGATGAAAGAGGTCATGGAGCGATGCCAGCTTAGCAAAGGCGAGGCGGAGTTATTGGCGGCAATGACGCAGCGGAGCAAGAACGCGAAGTAGTGGCTCAGCAAGATACAACATGGATCTAGTCGTTAAGGCGGCGAAGAAAAGCGATTAAGCCCCAACTTTCTGAACCAAACTGCCAGCAATGCGACAACTGTCGCTGGTATCAAATTTGCAGCCATAACAATGAAAACGGTATGGCGGCTGCCACAGCTCATCAAAAATCCGAGATTCAGAAAGAAATAAACAAACGAGCAGGAAAACGCCAGCAGCAATAGAAACAGGCGACTGAAAAGCTGCCACCAAACCTTTCCACGAATCACGAAAAGCCCATAAAGCAGCGAACCAATAAACGCTATCGCGCTGACAATCCCCAACCCAATATAAATGTCCACCAACCATTGGGGAGTCGAACAGCCACCGCCATGGGCAAAAGCGCTATCAGGAAAAATGAGAAAAGCCGAAAGTAGAGCCGCCGTCTTTATTCTTCTCATGAGACTCAAATCTTCCAATAACTTATCGCCAGAATCAGCTCTCACGCTGCATCAAGCGTAATGCAGTGTTCATTCAACTTGCGCGCATTCGCTGATCAATAAACAGCGGCAAAATGGACTTTATTGTCGTTGTCTTGAAGGCCCCCGCATCGGGCGCTGGACTACCTTTCAACTCAAACTCAAGCAAATAACTGCCAATCGGTAGCGGCTGTTCTTGTCTATCAAGTAGTAGCAAATCACCTGCGAACGTTTCGCTGCTATTCGGGGAAATAATGGTTTCATTCAGCATCTGCATAAACATCATGTCATCGCTCCAGCGGCGGATCTCATCGCCTTCTGCGCTACGCAGAATGATGTCGAATTGCTGACCGGAGTTGAAACGCAGCACGATGTCTCTATTGCTGTCGTTGGAAATGGTCATGCGAATATTGACAGTGGGTTTGGTTTCGCTCGGGACCAGATGAAGTGCGTTCAGCTCGGTGGTGATTTTCATTGAGTTGCGCCGATCCGTGGGTGGTTACTACGGAGTATACGCGCGATGCTGGAGCAAATGGGATTAGATGCTGGAAATGAAAAATAATGAGCGGCGTCATCCCCGCGGTCGCATGAGTTCATTACTCATTGCGACACTTCCTACATCCGTATAGGTCGCAGGCGAGGATGACGGGTAGAGAGCAAATTCGGTGCTAGATATTTTTCGCTTGGGTATCAGCATTACCGATATAGCTGGCTGGCGTCATCGCTTTCAGCCGCGCTTTCGCCTCGTCGGGAATATCGAGGCCATCGACAAATGCCTGCATTGCTGCCGCATCGATTTTCTTGCCGCGGGTCAGTTCTTTCAGTTTCTCGTAAGGTTTCTCTACGCCATAGCGACGCATAACGGTTTGAATCGGCTCGGCCAGCACTTCCCAGTTGTCGTTCAGCTCGTCGGCCAGCGATTTCTCGTTGACTTCCAGTTTGCCGATGCCTTTCAGGCTGCTCTCGTACGCGATCAAAGCGTGTGCAACGCCAGTGCCGATGGTGCGCAGCACGGTGGAGTCCGTCAGGTCACGCTGCCAACGGGAGACCGGCAGTTTCATCGCCAGGTGATCGAGAATGGCGTTGGCGATACCGAGGTTGCCTTCGGAGTTTTCGAAATCGATCGGGTTGACTTTGTGCGGCATTGTCGACGAGCCGATTTCGCCGGCAACGGTTTTTTGTTTGAAGTGACCAAGCGCAATATAACCCCAAACGTCACGATCAAAGTCGAGCAGGATGGTATTGAAGCGGATCAGCGAGTGGAAGTATTCGGCGTTCCAGTCATGCGGCTCAATCTGCGTTGTGAACGGGTTCTGTTGCAGGCCCAGTTTCTCAATAAAGTTTTTCGCGAACGCTTGCCAATCAACATCCGGGTAAGCAGACAAGTGCGCGTTGTAGTTGCCGACGGCGCCATTGATTTTTCCGAGAATGGCGACGTTGGCGAACTGCTCACGCTGGCGCCGCAGACGGGCAACAACGTTAGCCATTTCTTTGCCAAGCGTAGTCGGGGAGGCAGGTTGTCCATGGGTGCGTGACATCAATGGAATGTCAGCGTAGCGCACGGCCAGATCGCGAATGGCGCCAATCAGACGGTCCATGATCGGCAGCAACACTTCTTCGCGGGCATCGTGCAGCATTAGTGCATAAGACAAATTGTTGATATCTTCGGAAGTGCAGGCGAAGTGAATGAACTCACTGATCTTGGCGATTTCGGCGTTGCCAGCCACCATCTCTTTCAGCAGGTATTCAACTGCTTTGACGTCATGATTGGTGGTTTTTTCGATGTCTTTGACCCGCTGTGCATCTTCTAGTGAGAAAGTGCGGGCCAGCTCGTCTAAAAGACTGTTGGCCTGAGCGCTAAAGGCCGGCACTTCCGGAATACCGGCTTCCTGAGCCAGCGCCTGCAACCAGCGGATTTCCACGATAACGCGATAACGGATCAGGCCGTACTCGGAGAAAATCGGGCGCAGGGCGCTGGTTTTGCTGGCATAGCGGCCGTCGACGGGGGAAATCGCGGTCAGTGCGGACAGTTCCATCAGGAGTTCCTATAGCTAGTCGGTAGACGGAGTCGGAAGGGCGCGCATTTTACCGGAAAGCGGGCTGCCCCGGCCATGTTCGCGAAATGGCCGCGAACGTTCCCCGATACTGCTCGATCTTTAACCGATGTCCCGCCATCGATAGAACGATTGGTGCAGGACAAGAAATTGGGCGGTTGATTCGCTATAATTGCGCGAATCCGCTGCAAGAGCGGGCGCTTTTCACCACATTCTTATAACTTTTCCGTATCACTCGACGAGGAGATGCCGAAGTGTCATCGGTCGGTCAAGACAGTCTCAAAACACGCCAATCCCTAGCCGTCAAAGGCAAAAACTACGACTTATTCAGCCTGAAAACCGCTGAAAAACAGCTCGGCGACGTCAGCAAGCTGCCGTACTCGCTGAAAGTGCTGCTGGAAAACCTGCTGCGCTATGAAGATGGCGTTACCGTGTCGGTTGACGACATCAAGGCGTTGGTGGAATGGCAGAAAGACCGCACTTCCGACCGTGAAATCCAATACCGCCCGGCACGCGTTCTGATGCAAGACTTCACCGGTGTGCCCGCCGTTGTCGATTTGGCCGCGATGCGCGACGCGGTCGCCAAGACTGGCGGCAACCCGGACTTAATCAACCCGTTGAGCCCGGTTGATCTGGTCATCGACCATTCGGTCATGGTCGACAAGTTCGGCAGCCCGACGGCGTTTGATGAAAACGTCGACATCGAATACCAGCGCAACGGTGAGCGTTACGAATTTCTGCGTTGGGGCCAGAAAGCCTTCAACAACTTCCGTGTAGTGCCTCCCGGTACCGGCATTTGCCACCAGGTCAACCTCGAATACCTGGCCAAAGCGGTATGGACTGCTAACGTCAACGGCAAAACCGTTGCCTACCCGGATACCTGCGTCGGCACCGACTCGCATACCACGATGATTAACGGTCTGGGCGTTCTGGGCTGGGGCGTCGGTGGCATCGAAGCCGAAGCGGCGATGCTTGGCCAGCCGGTAACGATGCTGATTCCTGAAGTCGTCGGCTTCCGCCTTGAAGGCAAGCTGCGCGAAGGTGTTACCGCCACCGATATGGTGCTGGTTGTCACCCAAATGCTGCGTAAGCACGGCGTGGTCGGCAAATTTGTCGAATTCTATGGCCCAGGCCTCGACTCGATGCCGCTCGCCAACCGCGCAACCATCGCCAACATGGCGCCGGAATACGGCGCCACCTGCGGCTTCTTCCCGATTGACGCCGAAACCATCAACTACATGCGCATGTCCGGCCGCGACGACGAGACCTGCGATCTGGTCGAAGCCTATTGCAAAGCCCAAGGCATGTGGCGCGATGCCAGCTCGCCAGATCCGGTATTCACCTCAACATTGAGCCTGGATCTGTCCACCGTTGAGCCAAGCCTTGCTGGTCCAAAGCGTCCGCAAGACCGCGTACCGATGACGCAACTCGGCAGTGGTTTTGATTTGATGCTGGAAACCGCTGGCAAAGCCGCCGAAAAAGCCACCCGTCATAAAGTGGAAAACGCTAGTTTCGACATGGGCCATGGCGATGTCGTCATTGCCGCGATCACCTCTTGCACCAACACCTCGAACCCGTATGTATTGATGGCCGCTGGTCTGGTCGCCAAGCGTGCGGTCGAGAAAGGCCTGCGTCGTCAGCCATGGGTCAAATCTTCATTGGCACCGGGCTCGAAAGTTGTCACCGATTATTTGGAAAAAGCTGGTCTGCAGAATTACCTGAATGAGCTTGGTTTCAACCTGACCGGTTATGGCTGCACAACCTGTATCGGTAACTCCGGTCCGCTTGATGACAACATCAGCAAAACCATCACCGATAAAGATTTGGTTGTTTCCGCTGTGTTGTCCGGTAACCGTAACTTCGAAGGCCGTGTACACGCGCTGGTAAAAGCCAACTACCTGGCATCGCCACCATTGGTTGTCGCTTACGCGTTGGCCGGTACGACTCGTATTGATTTGTCGAAAGATCCAATCGGCAGAGGCAATGACGGCAAAGACGTGTTCCTGAAAGACATTTGGCCGACCGACGAAGAAGTCGCCAATGCCGTGCGTCTGGTCGACAACAAGATGTTCAATGCCCGTTACGCGGATGTATTCGCCGGTGATAAACACTGGAGCGCGATCAAGGTTGGTGAAGGCAAAACCTACGAGTGGAACAACAAGTCCACTTACGTACAAAACCCGCCGTTCTTCACCGAAGTGGGCAAGCCGCTGAAGCCAGTGCAAGACATCAAAAATGCCAGCGTCCTGGCGCTGTTTGGTGACTCGATTACCACTGACCATATTTCTCCGGCCGGTAACATCAAAGCCACGAGCCCGGCAGGCAAATACCTGCAAGCGCAAGGCGTTGCTCCGGAAGATTTCAACTCCTACGGTGCCCGTCGTGGTAACCACGAAGTGATGATGCGCGGCACCTTCGCCAACATCCGCATCAAGAACCTGATGCTCGGCGGTGAAGAAGGTGGCAACACCATTTACCAGCCGACTGGCGACAAGATGTCGATTTACGATGCCGCGATGAAATACATCGACAGTGGCACGCCGCTGGTGGTGTTTGCCGGCAAAGAATACGGCACCGGTTCGTCACGTGACTGGGCCGCCAAAGGCACCAATCTGCTCGGTATCAAAGCCGTTGTCGCGGAAAGCTTCGAGCGTATTCACCGCTCGAACCTGGTTGGCATGGGCGTGCTGCCGTTGCAATTTGTCGGTAACGATTCCGTGTCATCCTTGAAGCTGGACGGTTCCGAGAAAATCAGCATCACAGGACAAGCTGCTGGCCTGAAACCGCGCCAGCAACTGGATGTGGAAATCGTTCGTAAAGACGGTTCCAAGCAGAGCATCAAAGTGTTGTGCCGCATCGACACAGCCAACGAAGTCGAGTACTACAAAAACGGCGGCATCCTGCAGTACGTACTGCGCAACATGATTGCGTCGTAATGCAGTGAAGGTAGTAGGGGCCGTTTGTGGAAACGCAAGCGGCCCTTTGTTTTTAAGAAGCGCATTGCAAAACAAGAGAGCGGGACACGTTCTATGAGTAACACCGTAGCGAGCAACAAAGACATTATCCTGGCTTACGTCAAAGCCATTGAGGCGCAGGACTTCAAAAAAGCCCGGCAATTGCTCGCCGATGAGAATTTTGTTTACGTCGGTCCGAATATGGTGTTCGACAACGCCGATCAGATGCTGACGTTCATGTTCAGCATGGCGCCGATTCTGAAAGATATCGATGCCCGTCGCATCATCGGCGAAGGTGATGAAGTCTGCATGATGGTCGATTACAAAACCTTTTTCGAGCCGATCGGCGATGTGCGGGTGGCGTTGTGGGCGCAGATCGACAATGGCAAAATCCAGAAGTTGGAAGTGTTTTATAACGCGGCCGTGGTGGAGAATATGTTGTCCGTCGATGGTGAATTGCCCTTTGGCAAGAAGTGATGCATTGAGGTCGTTGTTCGAATAAATTCGAACCTACAATTCAATGTTGATGTTCGGGCTTGAAAAGCTCGATAAGGTAGGTGCGTATATGGACTCCTCCCCTATTGCAAGCCATCGTCGAAAGCGACAAAGGAATGAGACTGCAAACGTATATCCGACCTGTTGGTGAGCGCATCAATCGCTCTGGCCATAATGGTTTTCGCTCACACCGTGCCTATCGAATTCGCGGCCTTTCCTGTTCAGGAGGCCGTCGCACCTAGCGGCATCATGGTGTGCCGGTCTTACCGTTGTGCCATTCTCGATGACTTGGCAATCTCTGGTGGGTTCACTCCTTTTGCTTAGTTGCTGTTCCGGTAACATTCGCCTTTGCTCAACAACGCCCAGATGATGCGCGCGTTTTTGTTGGCCACGGCGACGGTGGTGACATTGGTATCGCGTCTTGCCTCCAATGCCTGGATGTTCAGGCTGCGTGCATCGTGTTTTTTTCGGCTGGCATTTACCGCCGCTCGGGCGCCGTGAATCAGCAAGGTTCGCAGTAATGGATTTCCGCGCTTGCTGATACGTCCCAGACGCTCTTTGCCTCCGCTCGAATGTTGCGTTGGCACCAAGCCCAAATACGCGGCAAATTGTCGCCCGCTGCGAAATTGTTTGGCATCACCCACTTGCGCAACTAATGCCGAAGCATTGATGGGGCCAATGCCTTCGATGGCCAGCAGTCGCTGAATCCGTTCATCGTTTTTCACGCAAGCCAGCACCTGCTTGGTCAGGGCATCGAGTTGTGCACTCATGAACGTCAGCTCGTCATAAAGCTGACGCAACAGTTGCCGCATCAACGGACACAGCTCATTGCGCGGTTCGTCGATAATCGCCGGCAACTGACGACACAATGCCGTGGCGCCATGCGTCGAGATGACAATGCCGTGCTCAGCCAATAACCCTTTGGTTTCGTTGATGAGGCGGTACGGGCACGGGTTACTCGTTGACGCACCCGATGTAAGGCTTGCAGTGCCAGTTGCTCCGGTGGCTTGACCGTGACAAAGCGCATCGTCGGTCGTGACAGCGCTTCACAAATCGCTTCGGCGTCATTGGCATCGTTCTTATTGGATTTGACATAGGGTTTGACGAACTGCGGCGGCATCAGCTTGACCACATGGCCCAGGCTCGTCAGCCGGCGTGCCCAGTAATGCGCACCCGCACAGGCTTCCATACCAATCAGCGTCGGGGCCAGCTTGGCGAAGAACGGCAGCATCTGTTGACGGCTGAGGCGTTTGTTCATCACTGGTTTGTCGTGGTCATTGACCGCATGAAGTTGGAAAACCTGCTTTGCCAGGTCGATTCCGATGCGCTTAATATTCATAACGGACTCCTTCCTTCTGTGACTGACATGACTCGTCAATCTCAGTCTGGCACTTCGATGCCGTGGATGGGAGGAGTCCATACCATCAAATTTATTCGCACAAGTGGCAGCGCAGCCGCCAAGCTTTTGAAACAGACGCCCAACGCTGTCGGACGTTGAATGCCTGGCCATCACAGAGTTGCCGATGAATGTAGGTGCGTATATGGACTCCTCCCCTATTGCAAGCCATCGTCGAAAGCGACAAAGGAATGAGACTGCAAACGTATATCCGACCTGTTGGTGAGCGTATCAATCGCTCTGGCCATAATGGTTTTCGCTCACACCGTGCCTATCGAATTCGCGGCCTTTCCTGTTCAGGAGGCCGTCGCACCTAGCGGCATCATGGTGTGCCGGTCTTACCGTTGTGCCATTCTCGATGACTTGGCAATCTCTGGTGGGTTAACTCCTATCGCTTAATTGCTGTTCCGGTAACATTCGCCTTTGCTTAACAACGCCCAGATGATGCGCGCGTTTTTGTTGGCCACGGCGACGGTGGTGACATTGGTATCGCGTCTTGCCTCCAATGCCTGGATGTTCAGGCTGCGTGCATCGTGTTTTTTTCGGCTGGCATTTACCGCCGCTCGGGCGCCGTGAATCAGCAAGGTTCGCAGTAATGGATTTCCGCGCTTGCTGATACGTCCCAGACGCTCTTTGCCTCCGCTCGAATGTTGCGTTGGCACCAAGCCCAAATACGCGGCAAATTGTCGCCCGCTGCGAAATTGTTTGGCATCACCCACTTGCGCAACTAATGCCGAAGCATTGATGGGGCCAATGCCTTCGATGGCCAGCAGTCGCTGAATGCGTTCATCGTTTTTCACGCAAGCCAGCACCTGCTTGGTCAGGGCATCGAGTTGTGCACTCATGAACGTCAGCTCGTCATAAAGCTGACGCAACAGTTGCCGCATCAACGGACACAGCTCATTGCGCGGTTCGTCGATAATCGCCGGCAACTGACGACACAATGCCGTGGCGCCATGCGTCGAGATGACAATGCCGTGCTCAGCCAATAACCCTTTGGTTTCGTTGATGAGGCGGTGCGGGCACGGGTTACTCGTTGACGCACCCGATGTAAGGCTTGCAGTGCCAGTTGCTCCGGTGGCTTGACCGTGACAAAGCGCATCGTCGGTCGTGACAGCGCTTCACAAATCGCTTCGGCGTCATTGGCATCGTTCTTATTGGATTTGACATAGGGTTTGACGAACTGCGGCGGCATCAGCTTGACCACATGGCCCAGGCTCGTCAGCCGGCGTGCCCAGTAATGCGCACCCGCACAGGCTTCCATACCAATCAGCGTCGGGGCCAGCTTGGCGAAGAACGGCAGCATCTGTTGACGGCTGAGGCGTTTGTTCATCACTGGTTTGTCGTGGTCATTGACCGCATGAAGTTGGAAAACCTGCTTTGCCAGGTCGATTCCGATGCGCTTAATATTCATAACGGACTCCTTCCTTCTGTGACTGACATGACTCGTCAATCTCAGTCTGGCACTTCGATGCCGTGGATGGGAGGAGTCCATACCATCAAATTCATTCGCACAAATCACCATGGAATTGCCAAATTTTTGAATCAGACCTACAACTCTATCGGACGTTAAAATCGTACCCAATCACGAAATCATTATCACGAAAACCGGAGAACGTCGCTTTATAAAAAGTATCACTTCACCAAAAACATCACGGAGGAAAAGCATGGGCCGGGTCATCCATTTTGAAATTCACTGCGACAAACCCGATCGCGGCATGCAGTTTTACCAAAGCCTGTTCGGCTGGTCATTCAACCGCTTTGGTGACAATGAATACTGGGTAGTTATTACCGGTGACGACAGCGAGCCCGGTATTAACGGTGGTTTGATGCGACGCCGACACGCTGTAGATGGTCAAGCCGTTATCGCGTATGTCTGCACCATTTCCGTTGATGATGTCGATGCCATAGCACTGAAGGTCGCGAGCCACGGTGGTGAAGTCGTGGTGCCGAAAATGGCAATACCCGGTGTCGGTTGGTTGATTTACTGCAAAGACACCGAAAGCAATGTGTTTGGCATCATGCAGAATGATCCGGATGCCCACTGAATGATGTCAATTAATCGGTAAATAACTTACGCCAGGCTTTGCGCCATTTTTCACGGCGCACTTTGTCGCCGTAACGCGTTAACGGCAGGTCGGGATGGCCGGCGTTGAATGCCATGGTGATTCTCGGCAGCTCCCCTCGATATGGCTGCACTTCATGACCCTGCCAACTGGGAAAGACATAACCTTGACCATCAACCGGCGTGATACTTAGGCGGGAACATTTCAGTGGTGTTTCGCTTTCGATAAATAACGGGCGAGATTGCTGATTAATGAATACCGTTTCGCCGCCGACGTTTTCTCCGCCGCACTGCAAATAATAAAAACCCGAGGCAACAATGCCACTGCGAAAATGATCGTGCGCTCGGTTGCGATGACCAAATCGGTTGATATTGGCCCACATTTCCAGCTGCCACCCCTTAGGGTCAGGCATACGCGAGAGCACAAAAAATTGGTCGGCCCATTGACTCATGGCCAGGCGGAAGGCTTGTGTTAACTGCAGTATGGTGGGGTTATCAAGGAGATGAAGATCGGTTGCCGAATGCCAGCCGCCGATATTGGTTTTCTGCACGCCCAGGCTGCGCTGTTGAAGCTCAAGAACGCAAGCAATCAGCTCGTCGCGAAGCATGGCATGCTTGGCCACATCAAAACGCAAAACCGTGGTGGGAAACAACGATAGAACAGAGCTGGATACATCATCCATGACAGCGCACTCGCTTACAGGCAGACAACAAGCGTGGAGTGCACAGCAGCATATCACGGCAGCGGATGATTTTGTGACTTGCACCACAATCTGAGTTTGCTGCAACGCCAAATGGACAAGATACAAACCGACTAGCCAGGTGCATACAACCGATGGCAAGCTGTCTTCTTCGGACCAAAGTACTTATTGAGAACGGCATTTAACGGAGGGTTCGCCATGGCACTGTTAGTCGCCGGTTTATTGATATTCTTTACCGTGCATTTTCTGCCTTCAATGACCTCGCTACGCGGCAAGCTTATCGGCCGTTATGGCGAAGGCATCTACAAGCTTGGCTTTTCATTGATGGCGGCAGTCGGCTTGCTGCTGATTATCGTTGGCGTCAGCGAAGCGCCTTACGTCCCGCTTTACGAGCCGCCTGCTTTCGGCCGAATGTTGGCGATCCCCTTGGTGTTCCTCGCTCTGTATTTCGTTATTGGTCGTCGAGCAGGCTGTCGAGTTCGTAAGTTGACCGCTCACCCGATGCTGGTTGGTGTTTCACTCTGGGCCGTTGCCCATCTACTGGCCAACGGCGATCTGATGTCGATACTGCTGTTCGGTTCGTTTCTGACCTATAGCGTGACCGATATCGTGCTGGCCAATCGACGTGGAGCGAAGAAAGGCGAGGTGACGGCATCTTGGAGTAAAGAACTGTTGGTCTTGTTTGTCGTAGCCGCCGTATTTTTGTTTCTGGTTTGGGCGCATCGGTATTATGCGGGGATGCCTCTGATGCCATGAAGTCGTAGGGTGCGCCATGATGCACCATCCGCATGTGATGAAAGAATGGCGGGTCATGACCCGCCCTACACGGGCTGTAATGTGGCGTAATCCATTGCTCCCTAAGTGAACTAAACTTGAGGTCGTGTGTTAACTGGTAAAGTGAACATATCTGAAAGAGATGCCTTTAATATCCAAGCATTCAATTGGCTTACGCTAAGAATTTTTGACGAACTTTACGAGTGCTTTCCCGAAACGAAGGACTTTGATGGTTTACATTTCGTAATCTCGACAATTTTTGATGTTGGACCGAAGTCAAGACAGGTCGATTATTTACCTCATTTTTCAGCAACAATGCGTTGGCTTAGAGATGAAGGGTTTCTTCGATATGAATCCGAAGAAGAAGGCGTATTTCGGAAGGTTGTTTTGACACTTCGTGGACTGACAGTGCTGGGCTACCTTCCGACCTCACTCGGTTTTAAGGATAAAAAAGAGCCAATTATCGTAAAAATACGTCGCGTTATTGGGAAGGGAGTGGAAGGCGCTGCGTCTGATGGGGTGAAGGTTTTAATAATGAGAATTTTTGAATTGATAAACTAGAATCAGTTATAGATGGTGATTCACGATTTGTTATGTGAAGTAGTAGAGTAGCAAGCGTAGGGCGCGTCACGACGCACCATTTCGGTTTGTGACGAAATAATGGCGGGGCATGACCCGTTCAATGGGCAGAAATCTCTTCAGAAAAAATTGACAGATATGTAGGTCCGAATTTATTCGGACAGATTTCCGGATGAAAGATGGGGTTGTGCGAATAAATTCGCACCTACGTTTGTGGTGCGAAGGCTCCTCGCTATTATCGACGTGCGATTAATCGAGTTTTTGCAATCGCATTCTTGCGGCCTGGAAAAGTGCCTTTCTTGCCAGCAGGAAATGCCGACGGCGTCCACCTAACTGACGCCACAATACCGCACTGCGAATGCCACACAACAACATCGCACGGATCCGATTCTGGTTTTCTTTTGCTTGTAGATGACGGGCTTCGCCGCTGACTTGAATGCGCAGTGGCAACGTCGACAGCGTGTCGGAATAAATGCCAGCCAATGATGCAATCAGCGCATCAATATCGTCAGGTTGATGGCTGCGTAGACGTTGGGTTTGTTGCAGGCGGGCGCCGAGGGTGTCGCTCATTGCCTGGTTGCGTTGCAACTGGTGTTCGAGTTGCACGAGGCTGGCGACGTAGCGGCCAATTTGCAGATCGCGTTTGGCGGTTTGCATGCTCAGTTGATCGCAGACAGTAAGCAAGCCGATTTTCAGTTTGTCGACGCCGCCGTAAATGGCATCGACGGTTGGCGCGTCAATCTTCAATACGCTTTCGACCAACGGTTCGACTTGTTGCCAGTCGAATTTGCCGGTGTGGGCGATTTCGTGCACGGTGCGCGCGGCCTGACAAATGCCGGCCAGCGGGATGACTAACTTGTCGGCTTTTTCCTGCGATAGAAACAGCATGATGAATCCGGATTTCCGTAGCGCTTATTGCGTCAATTCTTCGAGTTGTTCTTCAAGCCCCGGCTCCAGCGGTCGCATTTCGACAATGACGCCGAACATCGGGTGGTCGAAATACTGCACTTCGCCACTGCGCACGCGGCGGCTTTGATTCAGCCGGTAGAACTGCACTTTTTGTTCAATGGCTACCGGTTCAGGCGTCGTCGTTTGCCAGCTCAGGTTTGATTCTGGCGCGACCGGTGTGGCAACCGCAGGAATCACCGTTTGCTCACGACGGAATATCATGTCGACGGTGGCAAACAACAGTTGCTGGGAACGAAAGCTGACAAAGCCGTCAATCTGCCAGAGACCGGACATCGCCGGTGGTGAACCGGTATCAAGACGCTCGCCATCGATACCGTATACGCCGGAGAAATCCTTACCGCCGGCAATACGCACTTTCAGCGTGTTGCGGCCACTGCCTACCGGTTGGCGCCAGGCCGTGTGCAGGATTGGAGTGTAAAGTCGGCTTCGGGTCAAAGACTGATAGGCGGCGTTCAAACGGTATTGGTTCGGCGGAACCGTCGAGACGCGCAATAATTCGCGCGTCGAGGGCGCCAGCGGATTACTGGGCAGGGTTGGCAGCACAATGGTGCCGGGCGCCAGAATGGCATCGGTGATATCCGGCTCTGCCGGTAATGCCGGCCACAATTCGCTGGCTTCTGCCGGGTCGGCATAGGCGAACACGATCAGCTCGATTTCATACCAGCGGTCGGCGGCGCGGCTTACACCGGCTTGCAGCAGCAACGACAGGATGATCAACCAACGCATTCGACGGGATACTCCAATCTGTAATCGGCTTTTGGCCGAGCGAAAGAGTCGCGATTCTATCATTTACGTACCGATAATGTTTGTATAAGGGCCTGCAGAAACGGTAGCCGGTCTTCCGGTTTGCTCAAGTCCTTGCGTACACGGATGTGCTGCGGCCCTTCGAAGCGATAGAGCTGCGGTTGCTTTTGCACCAGTTCAATCAGGCGCATCGGATCGACCTGGGTATCGCTGGAAAATTCCACTCGACCACCAGCGGCGCTGATTTCGATTCGCTTCAAGCCAAGCTTGCTGGCGTCGAGCCGAATGGCCGCCAGTTTGAACAGGTTGCCGCTGGCCGTAGGCAATACACCAAAGCGATCGACAATTTCGCTTTGCAAATCTTCCAAGGCTTCCGGCGTTTTGGCGCTGGCGATGCGTTTGTAAAGGCTCAAGCGCATACCGATATCGGTGACGTAATCATCCGGCAGCAGCGCCGGCAGGCCACATTCAATTTCGGTTTTGGCGCCGAGTGCTTGTGGCAACGTCGGTTCTTTGCCGTCTTTCAAGGCTTGCACGGCGTTATCGAGCAGTTCCATATAAAGGCTTAAACCGATGCCTTCGATCTGACCACTTTGGTCTTCACCGAGCAATTCACCGGCACCGCGAATTTCCAAATCCTGCGAAGCCAGCAGGAAGCCAGCGCCGAGATCGTCGAAGGTTTCAATCGCCTCCAAGCGCTTTTGTGCATCGGGCGTCAGCAGCGCCGGTGGTGGCGTTAATAGATACGCGTAAGCCTGGTGATGGGAACGCCCGACCCGACCACGCAGCTGATGCAGCTGCGCCAAACCGAATTTATCGGCGCGATCGATAATCATCGTATTGGCGGTAGGAATATCGATGCCGGTTTCAACAATGGTCGTGCAGACCAGCACCTGAAAACGTTGGTGATAGAAATCACGCATGATGCGCTCGAGTTCGCGTTCGCGCATTTGGCCATGGGCAAAACCAAAGCGTACATCCGGCAATAAGTCCTGCAGTTTCGAGGTGGTGACTTCGATACTGTCGACATCGTTGTGCAGGAAATAGGCCTGACCGCCGCGCATCGTTTCCCGCAAGATGGCTTCTTTGATCAAGGCGTCGTTGCGTTCACGGACAAAGGTTTTGATCGACAGACGACGCGCTGGCGGCGTTGTGATCAAACTCAAATCACGAATGCCGGACAGCGCCATATTCAGTGTGCGTGGAATTGGGGTTGCCGTTAGCGTCAGCAAGTGCACGTTCGCCGCCAATGCCTTGATTTGCTCTTTTTGGCGCACGCCAAAGCGGTGCTCTTCATCAACAATCAGCAAACCCAATTTGGCAAAGCGAATATCGCCTTGGATCAGTTTGTGGGTGCCGATAACGATATCGGCTTTGCCTTCGGCCATCGCCTCGATCGCGACTTTTTGTTCCTTGTCGGTTTTGAAGCGAGATAGCAGCTCGATGCGAATCGGCCAATCGGCAAAACGATCGGTAAAGTTGTTGTAATGCTGCTGAGCGAGCAGGGTGGTCGGCACCAGCACCGCCACCTGCCAGCCATTCTGCACGGCGGCAAATGCGGCGCGCATGGCCACTTCGGTTTTACCAAAGCCCACGTCGCCGCATACCAGACGATCCATGGGGCGTTTTTGTTTCAGGTCGTTCAGTACCGCTTTGATTGACGCTTCCTGATCGGGCGTTTCTTCAAACGCGAAACCGGCGGCAAAGCGCTGATATTCCAGTTCGTCGATTTCACCTTTCAAGCCTTCCGAGGCGGCACGGCGGGCATGCAAGTCCAGCAGTTCAACCGCCACGTCGCGAATTTTTTCTGCGGCTTTCTGGCGAGCCTTGCTCCATTGCTCGGTGCCGAGCTTGTGCCACGGTGCCGCATCAGCGGCGGCACCCAGATAACGACCAATCAAATGCAGTGATTGCACCGGAACGTAGAGCTTGTCGTTGCCGCTGTATTCGAGCACCAGGTATTCGGCTTGCACGCCAGCGGCATCGATGATTTGCAAACCTTGATAACGGCCAACGCCGTGTTCGATATGCACGACCGGATCACCGATGCGCAATTCCGACAAATCGCGGATAACGGCATCGGGGTCGGTGACCTTCGCGCGGCGACGGCGCTGCTGCACCATTTGCGCGCCGAACAAATCAGCTTCGGTAACGAGCGCGAGCATGCCGTCGCTGCTGATAAAACCGCGCTCGACCGGTGCTACAGTCAGCGCCAGTTTTGCTTTGCTGTCGATGGCGCTTTGCCAGTCATCAAACAGTTCCGGCTCGAGACCACTTTGTTTGAACAACGGCAGCAGTACTTCGCGCCGACCAGCGGAGTCGACTGCAATGACTAGCCGGCCTTGGTGCTGCAAAGAAAAACTTTGCAGAGCGGAAAACGGCACCGATGCACGCGTATCGATATTGAGGTTGGGCAGCGGCTGACTGAGCGCAACATCGGATGTTTGCTCGCTGCTCAATCGCTCATAATTTTTCAACGTCGCGAACAATTCTTCTTCTTTTAAATACAGTTCGCCAGGTGCAACCAATGGCCGGAACGTGTCCACGCGGCGCTCTTCATAGCGCTCCTGCAAGTCGCGCCAAAAGTGTTCGACAGCGGGCTGCAGATTGCCGAGCGTGACGAACAAGCTGTCTGAGGGTAAATAATCAAACAACGTCGCCAGTGAGGGGAAAAACAGCGGCAGGTAATACTCGATGCCCGCCGGCAAATAGCCTTTGCTGATCTGGCCGTAAATCGATTCCGGATGCAGTAGCGCGTCGAAGCGGGCGCGAAAGGCCTGACGGAAGGCGGTAATACCATCGTCATTCCAAGGAAACTCATGCGCAGGCAATAAACGAATTTCGTTCAGCGAGTCACGAGAAAGCTGGCTATCCACATCGAACACCCGAATCGATTCGATTTCGTCGTCGAAGAAGTCGAGCCGGAATGGTTGTTCGCTACCCATTGGGAACAAATCAACGAGTGCTCCACGTACGGCAAATTCACCGTGCTCCATGACTTCGGCGACGCAACGGTAGCCGGATTGCTCCAGCTTGCGGCGCAATTCCGGCAGGTCCATGCGGTCGCCGACCTTGACCAGCAAACTGTGCAGATTGACGAAGGACTTGGGCGTAACCCGCATCAGCAGGGCCGGCGCGGCGAGGAGCAGGATGCCTTGTTGCGGCTGTTGCAATTCAACCAGCGTCGACAGGCGTTCGGAAACGATGTCCTGGTGCGGTGAAAAGGTGTCGTAGGGCAGGGTTTCCCAGTCCGGGAAATGGCGGATTGGCACATCCGGCGCCAACGTCTTCAGCTCTTGCTCCAGGCGCATGGCGCTTGGGCTGTCGGCCGTTACTGCCACCAACATCCGACCCCGTTGCCGCGCCAAATGCGCCAGTGCCAGCGCTTGGGCAGCGCCGTGGCAGGTCGGCATCGGTGTACGGAAGCCGGGGTGGAATTTCAGGGAGTCGAGAGCGCGCAGGAAAGCCAGCAAAACAGGTATCCGGAATGGTGAATCGAAGGGCGCACATTATACGGAGATGGCAGCAAACCGGGGCCGGCGAATATTCGCTGTTTTTGGCTTGGCGCTTTTTTGAACAATGACTATGATTAAGCAAAGAGGTTATGAGACAGACCCTTTTTTATGGCCTGTGCGAGCTTGAAGCCGGAGGAGGGCAAGCGCACAGGACAGCAGGCGGACTCCCGAAGCCTATGGACAGGCACACCAGCTAGAACCGCCGTGACCCCCTCCCGAAGATGCAGCCTGAATTCGCGGCTGTCGGCGCTTTCTGCCAAATTACAGGTGAACAGGCTTTAACCAGCGCGCCTGCTCGTCTTACCTGATTGCGGCAATCCGATGACCCGCCAACCGTTGTTGGTTCGGGCCATTCCAGGAGAAGAGGAGTAGCGAAGGATATGAAGCTGCAACAATTGCGTTACATTTTTGAAGTCGCCCGTCACAACCTCAATGTTTCCGCCACGGCCGAAGCGCTGTACACCTCGCAACCAGGGGTCAGCAAGCAGATACGGCTGCTTGAGGACGAACTGGGCATCCAGATCTTCACCCGTAGCGGCAAGCACCTGGTCGATATTACCCCAGCCGGTCGCCAAATCCTCGACGTCGCGGCTCGTGTGCTGCACGATTCGCAAACCATCAAGGAAATCGCCAAGGATTACGCCCATCCGAATTCCGGCACCTTGCGCTTGGGCTCTTGTCCATTGGCGGCAAGGCATTTCCTGCCGAACAAGCTGCAGGCGTTCTTGCAGGAGTTCGACAAAGTGCACCTGCAGATGCGCCAAGGCGAAGAAAGTCATTTCGCCGATTGGCTGGACCTTGGCGAAGTGGACATCATCATCAGCCTGCAGCCGATTTCTTCACCATCGATGGTCAGTTTGCCTTGCGCTCGCTGGCGTTACGCCTGGTTGACCAAGCAACAGAAGTCGCGCAACGGCGAGCCGTTGCTGGTGTTTGCCTCCGACAAAGAGGCTGAAGAGCATCTGCATCAGGCCTTGCCTTCGGATAAATCCAATCAGCAATGGTTATTGGTCAGCAGTGATGCCACCGTTGTAAAAACCTATGTGCGCAATGGTTGGGGCGTGGGCTTGATGCCGTCGATTGCGTATGACCAGCAATTTGACAGCGACCTCAGCTTACATTCGACCGAGTCCGATTTTCCCGGCGGTTATTTCTATTTCAATTACCGCCGCGATCTGCACTGGCGCAGCTTTTTGCAAGGCTTCGCCCAATGCATCAGCCCGATCCTGACACCGAAATTATTGGAGCGGGCGGCGGAGCATCGGCACGAGGCAGAGCAAATTGCCTTGGTCGAGGACCAGCAAATTCCGTTGCATTAACGGCGGTAGTCTTGCACAGTAGCGAGCACTTATCGCCACCGGAAATCTCGCTGTATTTCGATCATGGATGCGTCGCCTTTTCCTCAAGTGCTGGTTGATGCCAGCGGACAAACGCTGAAAAAAAATGCCGTTTGGCATGCGCAACTCGGCGAACAAGAACCGGCCCAACTCATTCATCCGGTGGATTGGGCCGTTGTTTGCCAACAACTAAATGTTCCCGCCACCAAAATCAATGCCAGAGCCAGACGTGATGGCATGTGGCAAACCGCGCGTGTTCGCATCGAACAACAGCCTCCACACTTTCTGCTGGAATGGGACTGGCTAGCAACCGAGCAACCGGTTGACGAACGCTTACCGCAAGCCGAAATGCTTGGCGGTATCGTCCACAGCTTCAATAATTATCTTTCCGCGATGATGGGCTTTGCCGAATTGGCCATGCTCGATTTACCGCCGACGCATGCGGTCTACGGGCAGTTGCAAACCATTGTCGATTCCGGCCAGCAAGCATCGGGATTCACGCGACAATTGCTGTTATCGGCGGGTCGCGCCATGATGCAAAAGCAAGCGGTTAGTTGGCCATTATTTATCGTCGACCAGCTTGATGCTCAAGGTATACGCTGCAGCCAATCGGGTGAAAGTTTGGAGCTGTCGCTGGACCCGAAAGTGCTGCGAGAAGTACTGAATCTGCTGGCGCACTATTTAAAAAAATATTCCTCAGAACCTATCAACGCCGAAGCAGCAACGGTAGATATACGACAAGAAAGTGCGGTGATGTTAGGCATACAGCCAGGCCGTTACGCGGTGCTTCGCCTTAGCCAACAAGGCAAAGGATTCAGCCAGTATCAATGCGAAAAGCTTTTTCAACCCTATTTCTTCAATTCATTAATCAATGATAAAAAAGGTTTGGGGCTTACGCCGGTTCTCGGGCTGTTTCGACAACTCAATGGAACCGTCTTTGCGATGGGCGATGCGGCCATTGGCAATAGCATTTGCGCATTGATTGCCACCGACCAATCGGTTCAGTCAGAAGCCGCGCAAGAAGACTCCATGCTCTGGTGCATTTGTGAGCAAACCGAAGTGTCAGCAATCATTCAAAGCCTGCTGCCGCCAGGATT
Organism: Permianibacter aggregans; assembly: GCF_009756665.1. Taxonomy (GTDB): domain Bacteria; phylum Pseudomonadota; class Gammaproteobacteria; order Enterobacterales; family Permianibacteraceae; genus Permianibacter; species Permianibacter aggregans. The sequence continues at coordinate 120,941 of NZ_CP037953.1, read as the reverse complement.
CACCCTGGCCACGATGAATGCAGAACAGGCAATCAGTTTGTTGCAGGCTGGTTATCAACCTCCGATTCTTCTCAGTACGTCACTGAGCGATATCACTAGGTTCCGGGACATTCGCAGTGCCTTGCATTTCCCTCACCTGGTTTGGACGCCATTTGCCGATAAACGACCGGTGACCGAAGACGGTGTTATTGTTTTGCGCGCCGACTGGAGTGGCGAAACCCTGCGGCAAGCGCTTGGATTGGTTCTGTACTGACATACCATTCGAACCTCCCACAAGAAGCTATACTCGTTTTATCGATCATCAGCCATGCTTCGGTTCACCAACCCATGCCCAGGTATGCGATATTCCTGATACGCACGTTAGCCGTGTGGATGCTGTTGTCAGTTACGTCGATACAGGCATCGTCAATCGAGGAGCTGCCTCGCTTGACGGATATGGCCTGGCAGCGGCCCAACGATGCATTAAAAAACCTGGAACAACTGGAAATCACCTCCGAGGCCAGCGCACACTCGGCCGAACTGGCTTGGATTCGCGCATGCGCTTATTTTGCGTTGCTAGACTCTTCACAAGCCGAACGCGCGATACAACAAGGTTTGCGCTGGCAAGCAATGAATCCGGACGCAGCGCTCCGTTTGCGTGCTCTACAGGCTTTGCTGCTTGATCTGCGAGGCCTCACCACCGATGCGTTAAAACAATCTGCTGCCGTTTATGCTGATTCGATGGCAGGTACACACGCGTCAGCAATGACGAGGCAGTTTGCGGCAGCAGTCGATGGCGGATTACGAACGGCCCAGAATGATTTCACCAACGGCTTGCCGATTCTGCAACGATCCCTTGAATCCATGGACGCCGACACGCCCGAATGGCTGCGCTTGCAAACAGAAATTGCCTATATCGATGCGCTAAATTGGAGTGGCAATTGGCAGGAGGGGTGGCGTCTCGGTCAGCAAGTGATTGCAAGAACGAGCGAGAATCGTTCCGGTTTGTTATTCGGCTACCTGTACAGCCAGTTTGCCTGGATGGTTGTTTATGAGAAAGGCGTAAGTGTAGGTCTGGAGTGGCAGCGGCGATATCGTCAGCAAGCGGAACAACATGGTAGTGAGTTGAATCAGCTGTTTGCCGTGCTAGCGGTGGCGTTCATGTTGGCCGATGCGGATCGGAACAGCGAAGCCAAGCAATTGCTGGAGCAGGTAGAGCCCATTGCGCGAGCGGCTGATTTGCCGTATCCGATGATCCGCTGGTTGCAGTTGGCTGCACGGATTGCCAGCAACCTGGATCAAGAGAAGGAGGCAATGGCATTTATCAATGAAGCCATTGCCCGCAACGAGAAACTGCAAACCAACTTTTTGCAACTGCTACTGCGTGATCAACGTGCACAGATTCTGGCGAGTTTCGGGCGCCTGGAACAGGCAATGACGGAACAAGGCAAGGTCATGGAAAGTCGCCTCGCGGCACTACAAAAGGAAAACCTGGCCAAACAACAACGTGTCAACGAATTGTCTACGGAGTTGGCAGCAAGAGAGGCAGAATTATTGCGGAGGGATAATGCCCTGCAGGCGTTACAGATTGAGGCAGGTAACCGGCGAAATCGAGCGTTATTGACCGGGGTATCCGTGGCTGCAGTACTGATTGCCGCGTTGCTCTGGCTGCTTTGGCGCAACAGTCGAATCAGTCAGCGCCTACGTGAGTTGGCTGATACCGATGTGCTAACCGGATTGCCAAATCGGAGAGCATTGATGCAACGAGCTGAAACAGAGTTTGCCCGTTCAAGACGCTACCCGGAGCCTTTCAGTATTGCCGTTATCGATCTGGATTTCTTCAAACAAATCAATGATCAGTTTGGCCACGAAGTAGGGGACCAGGTGCTGAAGCACTTTGCTCAAATGTGTCGGCAAGAATTGCGAGCAACGGATTTTGTCGGCCGCACCGGCGGTGAAGAATTTGTTCTGCTTATGCCGCATACCGACAGTGATGCCGCGCTTCGTTTAGCTGAGCGCTTGCGTCAGCAGGTTGAGGTGATAAGCGAAGAGCTGGCGGTCGATGGGGTGCTCACGCAGGCCAGTTTTGGTGTCGCTAGCGCTCAGAACGACGATGAAAGTTTTAAGCAGCTGCTTATCCGGGCCGACAACGCGCTGTATCAGGCCAAAGCGGAAGGAAGAAACCGGGTGATGCCGGCTCCAACACCAATGCCCGCCGTTTCATGAATATATTCAATCAATCAAACAGCGAATACATCGCTTGCGATTGTCTCGTAACGGTACTTATGTCGGCATCCGTCTGTTGCTTCGTCAAGCGTTGTTGCCTAGTCTCGCCAGTCATGATCCGATGTGTGTGTTTTATGCATGCATGAGGTGTACACCAAGCTAGCCAAATGTACTAAAGAAGCTGACAGCTTTGTCTTGCGTAGCGACTGGACTACCGATACTTTTGGGCTGGCACTACTTATCACTGTTTGGTTTGCGGATGTCAGTCAAAGGAGCATAAAGTTTATGGAAACAATGAAACTCGCTTTACGCTGGATGGTTATCGGTATGGCCATAGTCATTAACGCGGATGATGCATTGGCCAACAGTCCATGCCGACTGAGTTCCGCCGATCTGCAGGCGGCTACGGGTCGCACTTTTAATGAGGGAGAGGTGACAATTACCGCCACCGGCATTTCGATGTGTGTCTACACGGAGAAGGATAAACCCAAGCGCCGGGTCACCCTGGAGGTATCCAGCGACAATGCTGAAAAACAATTCGAAAGCAAAATGAGGCTGCTGCAATTGGGTAAGAAATCCATTGTGTTACCAGGTGTTGGCGACAAGGCGTATTTCAACGGAACAGCCGCTGGTGTCTTGAAAGGCGATACGTTTTTTTCTTGGGGCCAACTGCGTCGCAGCAGCGAGCCGGAGCTTAAACCTGAGAACGTGATTGCCTTGTTGAGCAAAACAATTTCCGAATAAGAATCATGTTGCCAGGGCGCGTCCTTGCCCTGGCTTTTGCTTCATGGAGGGCGAGTTCAACATTCGATGATATTGACGGCTAAACCACCGCGTGCGGTTTCTTTATATTTGCTGTTCATGTCTGCACCGGTTTGACGCATCGTCTTGATCACTTTGTCCAGCGATACTTTATGTGTACCGTCGCCGCGCAGTGCGAGACGCGAAGCGTTAATGGCTTTTACCGCACCCATTGCATTCCGCTCAATGCAGGGGACCTGCACCAATCCGCCGACCGGATCGCAAGTCAGGCCTAGGTTATGTTCCATGCCGATTTCAGCGGCATTCTCGACTTGTGAAGGCGAACCACCGAGCACTTCAGTCAGCGCTCCGGCTGCCATCGAGCAGGCAACACCCACTTCACCCTGACAACCGACTTCTGCGCCGGAAATGGATGCATTGATTTTGTACAGAATGCCGATGGCGCCAGCCGTCAACAGAAAGCGGACAATGCCGTCTTCATCGGCCTGCGGATGAAATACGCGGTAGTAATGCAGCACTGCCGGGATGATGCCGGCAGCACCATTGGTTGGCGCGGTCACGACGCGGCCGCCAGCAGCATTTTCCTCGTTGACGGCCAGTGCGAATAAATCAACCCAATCCATGACGTGTAGCGGATCGGTAGAGGTATTTTTCTCGGCGCGCAGTTTGCGGTATATCGCTGGTGCACGACGTTTGACTTTCAAACCACCGGGCAGAATGCCTTCTTTCTCGCAACCGCGTTTGACGCAGGCTTCCATCGTTTTCCAGATGCGCAGCAGGTGTTCACGAGTCTCTTTTTCCGGGCGCCAGGCTTTTTCGTTTTCCAGCATCAATGTCGAAATGCTGATGCCTTGCTCTTTGCAATGATTCAGCAATTGTTCGCCGGTTTTGAACGGGTATTTGACCTTGGTGTCGTCTTCGATGATCGGATCATCGGGGTTGACATCACCGCTGACGATAAAGCCACCCCCTACGGAGTAGTAGGTGCGGCTCAGCAATTCATTGCCTTGCTCGTCGAAAGCAAAAAATTTCATGCCGTTCGGATGCGCCGGTAAGGTTTGGCGTTTGTAAAAAACTAAATCATCTTTGAGAGAAAAAGACAAAACTTTCTGTTGATTGACATTGAGTTTGCCTTCTTTGGCAATCGCTTCCAGACGCGCATCGACGGATTCGATATCAACAGTATCCGGCAAATCACCTTCGAGCCCGAGCAACACGGCTTTGTCACTGCCGTGACCTTTGCCGGTAGCGCCTAGCGAACCATAGAGTTCAGCGGTGACACGTGCTGTTTTCGCCAGTAAACCCTGTTGTTCCAGACGATTGACGAAGCGCTTGGCGGCGCGCATTGGGCCTACGGTATGCGAGCTGGAAGGGCCGATACCAATTGAAAACATATCAAAAACGCTGATTGCCACTTTTTATCCTGTCAGAACGATTGGGGGAGATCGCCTGAGCATGATATCACTGAGTGTGTTCGAGGGTGGTAAGGCCAAGTAGTTCTATAAAGCTGATCAGCATCGCGGCGGTTGCACCCCAGATGCGTTTACCTTCCCAAGGGAATTCAAACAGCTCATGTTGCTGGCCTTGCCAGGTGACGATTCGACGATGCCGATTGGCCGGATCGAGCAGCCAGGAAAGTGGCACAAAAAACACTTCGTCGACTTCATTGATGTCCCAGCGTGTCAGTTGAAACTGATGCAGAAAGCCGAGATAGGGTTGAATGAAAAACTGGCTGGTACTGGTGATGAATGGTGGTAATGGCCCAAGAATTTCGACTTGGCTGGGACGCAGACTGATTTCTTCTTCGGCTTCACGCAACGCCGTAGCCAAAGGTGAGGCGTCGCCATCTTCGACACGTCCTCCGGGAAAACTGATTTGTCCGGCATGTTGCCGCAAATGTGCCGCACGCTGCGTGAACAACACCTGTAAATCACCATTGGTTTCAACCAATGGCATCAGCACGGCGGCGTGACGCAAATGACTTGGCGGGGTTTGCGCAATACCGCGCTCCGGTGAACGGTACAGCACCTGGCGGTAACGGCTATGAATGAAATGGCGGCTGCAGTGCACGGTGGCTTCTTCAGTTGTGGCGCGATTCCAGCACAGGCAGGACGCGGCTGACCTTGGCCAGCGTTTCATCATATTCTGCCTGTTCATCGGAGTCAGCAACCAGACCACCGCCAGCCCAACAATATAATTGCTGTTCGTGGTGCACCAGCGTGCGAATCAGAATGCTGCTGTCCATGCGGCCGCGATAATCGGCATACATCAGGCTGCCGCAATAATAGCTGCGACGTTGCGGCTCCAGCTCGTCGATGATTTCCATTGCCCGTACTTTCGGCGCACCGGTGATCGAGCCGCCAGGAAAACAGTCGCGCAGCAATTGCAAGGGCGAGACATTATCCGGCAGTTCGCCGGTGACGGTGCTGACCATGTGATGCACGGCCGGAAAACGGCGAATGGCGAACAACTCCGGCACTTTTACGCTGCCAATCTTGCAGTGCTTGCCAAAGTCATTGCGCAGCAGATCGACGATCATGACGTTTTCGGCGCGATCTTTCTCACTGTTTCGCAGCGCTTCGGCATTGGCTTCGTCTTGCTCCGGATTCATTGCCCGCGGCCTGGTGCCTTTGATCGGTTCGGTTTTCGCGCGACGGTTTTCCACTTCAATAAAGCGTTCCGGTGAAACCGAAAGCAACTGAAATTTGCCGCCATTCAAATAAGCCGAGTAGGGCGCGCGATTGAGCTGACGTAAGCGTTTATAGGCATCGAATGGATGCCCTTCGGTTTCCGCCTGAAAACGCTGAGCCAGATTGATTTGGTAGCAATCGCCGGCGCGGATGTATTCCTGCACACGTCGAAACGCCGCGCCGTATTGCTCGCGCGAAAGGTTGCTTTGCCAGGGGCTGCGCAGTTCGAACGGGCTATGCGCCTTGCTGTGCAGAAACGCATTGATGACGAAATTGCTGGTGGAAAGCGACATCTGCCCGAACTGCCAGACGGCGGCGGTTTTCTTTTCGTGGTCGATGACGCAGGCCCATTGGTAAATGCCGGCATAGAGTTCGGGAATCGGTAAATCGTGTTCGGCGATGTTGGGCAGCGTCTCGATGCGTCGGCCAAGATCATAAGCCAACGCGGCAATCAGGCCGCCGTTGAACGGCAACAGCTCCGCCTGCTCATGAAACATCGGCCGGTAAAAATCCAGTTGCTGCTGCATCAGCTCAAACGGGTCATCGGTCAAGGATTTGACCGCATTGCTGGTATGCACCAGCGTTTGCTCGCCATGGGTGGTCAGCAGCACTTCTGGTAGCGCCGAGAAAATGTCGTATCGGCCTTCGGCTGAACCGGCGCTATCAAGCAATACTGCACCAAGCAAATCAGCAAACGGAGCGAACAGCGCCAGCACGCCATCGCGGCCGGGATAAGGCAAGGCTTTGAGTTTTTGCGGATAGCGATTGGGCGAGGACAAGGTGTTTGACTAGGTAAATTTGGGAACTGGCGGGGCGCAAGCGTATCATATTGGCCCTTTTTGTCGGGCCCCAAGCCTTGGCCGTCTTATTCCAAACGGCATTCAAACAAGCGTTTGAAGGTCTGACCATTATCAGGTACGCTTGATGCGCCGCAATACCGGAGCCGCAATGGCTAATCGTGACCGGATTGTGCGCCATTGAGGGCCTATACAGCGACAACATCAGCCCAGTGACGAGGAGCATTTTTCATGGCGGTAATCAAGAAGGCAGACTTCATTCAAAGCATTGCCGATGCCTTGCAGTACATTTCCTATTACCACCCGAAAGATTTCATCGACGCCATGGCTGAAGCCTATGAGCGCGAACAAAACCCCTCCGCCAAAGACGCCATCGCCCAGATTCTGATCAACTCCCGGATGTCCGCCGAAGGTCATCGCCCGGTCTGCCAGGACACTGGCATCGTTTGCGCCTTCATTAAGGTGGGCATGAACGTGCAGTGGCAAACTGATATGACGGTGCAGGAGATGGTCAACGAAGGCACCCGCATCGCTTACGCCAGCCCTGACAATCCCTTGCGCGCCTCGGTCGTCGTCAATCCGGCCGGTCCGCGCAAAAACACCGGTAATAATGCTCCGGCAGTCGTTCACGTTGAACTGGTTCCGGGCGACACCGTACAGGTCGATATAGCCGCTAAAGGCGGTGGCTCAGAAAATAAATCCAAGTTCGCGATGCTGAATCCGAACGATTCAATCGTCGATTGGGTGCTGAAAACCGTGCCGCTAATGGGCGCTGGCTGGTGCCCGCCGGGCATGCTCGGCATCGGCATAGGCGGCACAGCCGAAAAAGCCATGTTGCTGGCAAAAGAATCGCTGATGGACCCGATTGATATTCACGAACTGCAAAAGCGTGGCGCACAGAACAAGCTCGAAGAGCTGCGTCTGGAGTTGTTCGATAAAGTCAATCAACTCGGTATCGGTGCTCAGGGCCTCGGCGGTTTGACCACCGTGCTCGATATCAAAATCAAGGATTACCCGACTCACGCCGCGAGCTTGCCGGTCGCGATCATTCCGAACTGCGCGGCCACCCGTCACGTGCATTTCACGCTCGATGGTTCCGGCCCTGCCGAACTCGAAGCGCCAAACGTCAACGACTGGCCGCAAGTGACTTGGGAAGTCGGCGAGAAAGTTCGCCGCGTCAATCTTGATACCGTGACCAAAGAAGAGATCGTTAGTTGGCAACCGGGCGAAACGCTGCTGCTGTCCGGCAAAATGTTGACTGGTCGCGATGCCGCCCATAAACGCATCGCCGATATGTTTGCCAAAGGTGAAAAACTCCCGGTCGATTTCACCGGCAAGTTTATTTACTACGTCGGCCCGGTTGACCCGGTGCGTGACGAAGTGGTTGGCCCGGCCGGCCCGACAACCGCAACGCGGATGGACAAGTTCACACGCATGATGCTGGAGAAAACAGGCCTTGCCGGCATGATCGGCAAAGCCGAACGTGGCGACGAAGCGATCAGCGCCATCAAAGATCATAAAGCCGTGTACCTGATGGCCGTTGGCGGCAGCGCGTATCTGGTTTCGAAAGCGATTCGCAAAGCCAAAGTCGTCGCGTTTGAAGATTTAGGTATGGAAGCGATCTACGAATTTGAAGTGCAGGACATGCCGGTGACGGTAGCGGTCGACAGCCAAGGTACTTCGGTACACAAAACCGGCCCGGCCGAATGGAAAGTCAAGATTGAGGACATGCTGAAAAAGCAGCCGGTCACGACTAAAGCATGATCGACAGCCCGATGGTGGTGCGCCACCATCGGGCTGTGTTGTTTTACTCTTTTCGTTACCGTTGCAAGTTACTTAACGAAACGAGTTTGCCCCCAACAAAACATTGAGAAAGCGACATGACAGAGAAACTGACACCCGGAGCCAAATTCCGACAAGCCGTTGCCGAAGAGCATCCGTTACAGGTGGTTGGCACCATTACCGCTTATGCGGCGTTGATGGCCAAGCGCACCGGTTTCAAAGCGATTTATCTCAGTGGTGGCGGTGTTGCGGCTAACTCATTGGGTATGCCGGATCTGGGCATCAGTACGATGGAAGATGTGCTGACCGATATTCGCCGCATTACCGATGTTTGCGATTTGCCATTGCTCGTTGATGTCGATACCGGTTGGGGCGGGGCATTCAATATTGCCCGCACGGTGCGCTCAATGACCAAAGCTGGCGCGGCGGCGATGCATATCGAAGATCAAGTTGCGGCCAAACGTTGCGGTCATCGCCCGAACAAAGAGATCGTGCCGAAAAACGAAATGGTCGATCGCATCAAGGCTGCTGTCGATGCCAAAACCGACGACAGTTTCGTGATCATGGCGCGTACCGATGCCATCGCCGTCGAAGGCATCGAAAAAGCGATTGAGCGAGCCATCGCTTGTGTTGAAGCTGGCGCTGATATGATTTTCCCGGAAGCGATTTACACACTGGAACAATACAAACAATTCAAAGATGCCGTGAAAGTGCCGATTCTGGCCAACATCACTGAATTCGGCCAAACACCATTGTTTACGACCACAGAACTCGGCGGTGCCGGTGTCGATATCGTGTTGTATTGCTGTGGTGCTTACCGAGCCATGAACAAAGCGGCGCTGGAGGTTTATCAAACCATTCGCCGTGACGGCACACAGAAAGCCGCGGTGCCATTGATGCAAACCCGCGCCGAGCTATACGACCACTTGAACTATCATAGCTACGAAGAAAAACTCGACCAATTATTTGCGAAGGAGAAACAGCAATGACTGAAGCGACAACCCCCAAGCCGAAAAAGTCAGTAGCGCTGTCCGGTGTGCCTGCCGGCAATACGGCGCTGTGCACCGTCGGCCGTACTGGTAACGATCTGCACTATCGCGGTTACGACATTCTCGACTTTGCCGACTCGGCCGAGTTCGAAGAAATTGCTTATCTGTTGGTGCATGAGCGCCTGCCCAACGCGGCCGAGCTGAAAGCCTATAAAACCAAACTGAAAGCGTTGCGCGGTTTGCCGCAAGTCGTTAAAACCGTATTGGAAGCGATTCCTTCGACCGCTCACCCGATGGATGTGCTGCGCACCGGTTGTTCGGCGCTCGGTACCGCATTGCCGGAAAAAGACGATCACAACGCTGCTGGCGCTCGCGATCTGGCCGATCGCTTGATCGCTTCGTTCGGTTCGATGCTGCTGTATTGGTATCACTACAGCCACAACGGAAAACGCATTGAAGTGCAAACCGATGACGATTCCATTGGCGGCCATTTCCTGCATCTGTTGCATGGAACCAAACCATCGGATGCCTGGGTGCGTGCGATGCACACCTCGCTGATTCTTTATGCCGAGCATGAATTCAATGCATCGACTTTCGCGGGTCGCGTCATTGCCGGTACTGGCTCTGATATGTATTCATCGATTACCGGTGCCATCGGCGCGCTGCGTGGTCCAAAACATGGTGGTGCCAATGAGGTCGCGTTTGATATTCAGTCGCGCTACAACACACCGGAAGAAGCGGAAACCGATATCAAGGAACGCATCAGCCGCAAAGAAATCGTCATCGGTTTCGGTCATCCGGTTTACACTATTGGCGATCCGCGAAACAAAGTGATCAAGGAAGTCGCCCGTCGTTTGTCACAGTCAGCAGGCAACATGAAACTCTTCAATATTGCCGAGCGTCTGGAGTCGGTGATGTGGGAACAGAAAAAAATGTTCCCGAACCTGGATTGGTTCTCTGCCGTTTCCTATCACATGATGGGCATTCCGACTGCGATGTTCACGCCGATATTTGTTATCGCGCGTACTACCGGTTGGGCCGCGCACGTTATCGAACAACGTCAGGATGGCAAAATCATCCGGCCGAGTGCGAATTACACGGGTCCGGAAAATCTGCAGTGGAAGCCAATGAGCGAACGCCGCTAAGCAATGAACAATCCCCGCCCAGGCGGGGATTGTGCGTTTTTAGCGGCTGAATTTGTTGTAGCGACTATAGTTGATGGCACATCGACTGAATTGAACCCGTCTGCGCAAGGCGGACATCACGACAAGGAGCGCAATCATGGCCAATACGTTTGATCGGAATGAGCGTCCGGACTGGGACAAGGAAATTCAGAAGATTGCTGATTACGTCATCGACGCCAGCATCGAAACTGAAGAGGCTTACGATACGGCGCGATACTGTCTGATGGATACGCTCGGTTGCGGTTTTTTGGCATATCGCTATCCGGAATGCGCCAAGCACCTCGGGCCAATAGTGCCGGGCACCGTGGTACCGAACGGCGCGCGTGTGCCGGGCTCGCTTTACGAGCTCGATCCGGTCAAGGCGGCTTTCGACATCGGCACGTTGGTGCGCTGGCTCGATTACAACGATACCTGGCTTGCCGCCGAGTGGGGTCATCCTTCCGATAATCTCGGTGCCATTCTAGCCGTTGCCGATTACGTCAGCCGTCAACAAGTCGCCGAAGGCTATGAAGCGATGACCATGCGCGATGTGCTGACGGCGATGATCAAGGCGCACGAAATTCAAGGCGTCATGGCGCTGGAAAACAGTTTCAATCGGGTTGGTATTGATCACGTCATTCTGGTCAAGCTTGCCTCAGCAGCCGTGGTGACCGAAATGCTCGGTGGTGATCGGGAAGACATCATGACGACCATCTCGCAGGTGTTTGTCGATGGCCAGGCGTTGCGCACCTATCGTCATGCACCGAATGCCGGCTCGCGCAAGAGCTGGGCTGCCGGCGATGCCACCTCGCGTGCCGTACGTTTGGCGTTGATTACGATGACCGGCGAGATGGGGTATCCCTCGGCATTGAGCGCATCGAAATGGGGTTTCTATGATGTGCTGTTCAAAGGCAAGAAATTTGAATTCCAGCGCGAGTTCGACAGCTATGTCATGGAACAGATTTTGTTCAAGATTTCGTTCCCGGCCGAGTTTCATGCGCAAACGGCGGTTGAATGTGCGGTCAAGCTGCATCCGAAAATCATCGACAGACTGGATCAGCTCGATCGCATTGAATTGACCACGCATGAATCAGCCATTCGCATCATCAGCAAAGTCGGCGAGCTGCGCAACCCAGCCGACCGTGATCATTGCCTGCAATATATGGTCGCCATCGGTTTGTTGAAAGGCAATCTGACCGCTGATGATTATGAAGATGCTGCCGCCCAAGATGAGCGCATCGATGCCTTGCGCGAAAAGATGGTGGTACAGGAAGACAAGCGTTACAGCGAGGATTATCACGCACCCGACAAACGCTCGATTGCCAATGCCATTCAAGTGTTTTTCAAGGATGGCAGCAAAACTGATAAAGTCGAAGTCGAATATCCGATCGGCCATCGTCGGCGCCGCGAGGAGGGCATACCGGTACTGGTCAATAAGTTCAAGGCCAATGTCGCTACGCGTTTCCCGGCCAAGCACGCCCGCGATATCATTGAATTGATGATGGATAAGGATGAACTGGAAGCCACACCGGTCAATGAATTCATGAATCTGATGATGATTTGAACGATAAAGAAAAGGCCGCTGTGAAAGCGGCCTTTTTTTCTAGCGATTATTCGGCAAACTCGACCCGATCCCTTCCTAAATTCTTGGCCCGATACAGCGCTTCGTCAGCACGGTGCAAAAGGTTTTCCAGCGTTTCACCCCGCTGGTACTGGGCGACACCGGCAGAGAAGCGGACAACCAACGGGAACGGTACGTAGAAAGCCTGTATGCCAATTGCTTCACGCAAGCGCTGCAACGCCGAAAGCGAATGCGGTTGGTCGACACCCGGTAGCAGAATCAGAAACTCCTCACCGCCGTAACGGGCGACAAAAGACTCCAATTCCACATCGCTGTCTTCATCCTGAATTTCCGGATGAAATGTCGTTGCCAGCAAGACATCGGTTTCACGCAGCGAATCGGCCAGGCGCCGGGCAAATTCTTTCAACACTTCGTCGCCAACCAGATGGCCGTGCTCATCATTGATCTGTTTGAAATGATCGATATCAATCAGTGCAACGCTGAACGGCATCTCAAAACGGTTGGCGATCGCGAGAAAATGCTTCAGTACCCGTATCGCATGACGGCGGTTGTAGACCAGTGTTAAGTCATCGGTGCTACTTTGCCGGGTGATCAGTTCATTGGCGTGTTGTAACTGCACGGTCTTGCGTTTCAGCTCACGCCGAATCTTGCTGACCATGCCGCCAAACACGGCCATCCATAGCAGCACCGCTGAAAACAACACGAACAGGAATAGTTCGAATTCGAGCCTGAATGTCGGGCGATAAAAATTCTCCCAGAACAACAGACCGGCGTATTCGGCGAGGCAGAGTCCGGCTACCAAAACATATTGCTGAGTGTTCAGGCGCAGCATGCCGAAACTGAACGCCGGAATGAAAAACAGCAAAATCAGTGGCCGCGCTTCCGGCAATCCGTAAACCAGTATCATGCCCCAGCTGGCACTGACCAGAATCTGCAAGGCGGTTAGTGAAGGATCGCGAAAGCGCAAGTTCCAGTGATTGAGGAACATCAGCGCGAACACCAGATTGATGACAATCGTCGAGCCTACAAATAACCACCAGACTGTTGGCTCGATCTCGCCAAGGCCAAGCTGCAGGATCAAATAGGCGGCAATGATGTTCAGGGTGTAAGTCGTCAGCGCCATCAAAAAGCGCTTGAAGCGAATGGTCTGCTTTCCCAAATCTTCAGACGTCAGGTTATTCACGGCGGGGATTTACCCTTACGACCCGTTGTTTGTTGCGTTGTCATCAAGTGTAGCCCAGGCCGTTTGTCAGGGAACGCTGCGCCGCGACAGCCACTGAACGGATTGGAGACACACTAGTCGGCGGCTTACTGGCGTGCGGCAGCTCGGCATAACTATGCCCAATGCTGTTTGAATATGGTTAGAAGCTATTGATTTTATTAAGGAAAACTCGGCGATATCGCTTATAATCGCGAACCTGTTTTTAGAAGCCATCTCAAAAATAGTCTGGACGATGGCGAGGTGCGCGAATAGGAGCGCAGGAACCGGAGTTTACAAGCGGTAAATGAGGATTCCGAGCACCGCATTCGCGCAGATCGCCGAGCTCCAGGCTTTTTTGAGATGGCTTCTAGCCGTGCTGACCATTTGCTGACTGGAGTTCACATGTTTGCCTCGTTACCGTTGTTGCCGCCCGATCCGATTCTTGGCCTGTCTGCTGCCTATCAGGCAGACCCGAATCCGCAGAAAGTGGATCTCGGTGTTGGCATCTACAAGGACGATGCTGGCCGTACGCCAATCATGACGGCAGTTGCCAAAGCGGAACAACTGCGATTCAACAACGAAGTCTCCAAGGTTTACACGGCGCCTGCCGGCTACCCGGGCGCCAACGAGGCGGCGATGCATTTGGGTTTCGGTGCTGAGCACCCAGCCGTACAAGGTCAGCGCGTGCGTACCATTCAAACGCCTGGCGGTTGTGGCGCTTTGCGTGTCGCCGCAGAATTCGTCAAACGCGCCAAACCGACCGCGCGCATTTGGGTCAGCACGCCAACCTGGGCCAACCATGTGCCGTTGCTCGGCAATGCCGGTTTGGAACTGAAGGAATATCCGTACTACGACTACGCCAATCATCAGATTGATTTCGCTCGCATGTGCGAAGTGCTGGCGACTGTGCCGGAAGGCGATTTGGTGTTGTTGCACGCCTGCTGTCACAACCCGAGCGGCGCCGATTTAAGCCGTGAGCAGTGGGATGTCGTCGCGGCCATGGCTGAAAAGCAGGGTTTTGTACCGTTTATCGACATGGCCTATCAGGGCTTTGGTGTGGGCTTGGATGAAGACGCCTATGGCTTGCGTCTGCTGGCCTCGCGGGTGCCGGAAGTAATCGTCGCCGCCTCCTATTCGAAAAACTTTGGCTTGTACCGCGAACGCGCTGGTTCACTGAGTGTTGTGTTTGCCAACCCGGAACAGGCCAACGCCGGTTACAGCCAATTGCTGAACGTCACGCGTGGCATGTACTCGATGCCACCGGCTCACGGCGCCGCGATCATCGATTTGATTCTGCACTCACAGGAGCTGACCGCCGAATGGCAACAGGAACTGGCATCAATGCGGGTGCGCATTCAGTCCTTGCGCGAATCACTGGTGGCGCAATTGCATGATGTGCAAACGAAACAACGCTTCGATTTCATTGCCAAAGAAAAAGGCATGTTCAGTTTTCTGGGCTTGAATGAAGCGCAAGTGACGACGCTGAAAAAAGCATTCAGCATCTACATGACCAACAACAGCCGTATCAATGTCGCTGGTTTGACGCCGGAGAAAATGGCTTATGTCGCGAAAGCGATTGCAAGTGTGCTATGAGGCGGACCAACTCGCTTGGTCAGGTAGGTTTTACGCGTAATCCGTCATGTCATTCCCGCGAAGGCGGGAATCCATCCAGTTGACCGCCTATACTGGACTCCCGCTTTCGCGGGAGTGACGAGGATTCTTAGACAGCAAACATCGTTGAGGCGCAGACGTTTTGACGATTGAGGTAGAGTTAAACCAGATGACCATTCGTGTCGCGATAAATGGCTTGGGACGTATCGGCCGCACCATTTTGCGGGCGTTGTACGAGTATGGTCAGCATCCAGAGATTCAGATTGTCGCGATCAACGAGTTGGCCAAACCTGACGCCATTGTCCATTTGCTGAAATACGATTCCAGCCATGGAAAATTTCGGGCGGAAGTCAAAGCCGAACAGGACGCGCTGCTGATCAACGGCGATCGCATTGCGCTCTATCACGAAGCGGAAATCAGCAAGCTGCCGTGGCGCCATCTCAATGTTGATTTGGTGTTTGAATGTACTGGTGTATTCGGATTGCATCAGGAATTGCAGGCGCATATCGGCGCAGGCGCCAAAAAAGTGTTGCTCAGCCATCCCGGCGCACCGGATATGGATTTCACGGTGATTTTCGGCATCAACGATAAAGCGCTGCGCGATGAACACGTGATCGTCTCCAACGGTTCTTGTACGACCAATTGCGTCATTCCGTTGATTCACAGCATCGATCAGCAATTCGGTGTCGAGAGTGGCGCGATTACCACCATTCATGCGTCGATGAATGATCAGAAAGTGATCGATTCCTATCACGACGATTTTCGTCGCAGCCGTGCCGCCAGCCATTCAATCATTCCGGTCGATACCAAACTGGCGCTCGGTATTGAACGGATTCTGCCGCATCTGCAGGGCCGCTTTGAGGCCATTGCCGTGCGCGTGCCGACGATCAACGTCACGGCGATGGATGTCAGCTTGACCGTCAATGCCGATGTCAATCGCGATCAAATCAATGCCTGTCTTAAACAAGCGCAATCGGCGTTTCCTCGTCAGGTGTTGCGTTACACCGAAGAACCACTCGTTTCGGTCGATTTTGTCCATGATCCGAACTCCTGCATCGTTGACGGCTCCTTGACTCGGGTCAGTCACAAGCGTCTGGTTAAATCGCTGATCTGGTGTGACAACGAATGGGGCTTCGCCAACCGGATGCTCGATGTCGCGCGCCTGATGTTTCCGGGTCACATAACGCGTTAACTGGTCACATCGTTTCGCTAATCGCTCGGCATTGCCCATCAGCTTCCGGTATCATCGCCGCCCCGTTAAAGCGGGCTTCGCGTGCCTTTGCGCCGCATCTGAATGAATTTTCCTTGTTGCATCGGCTGTAACCAATGTAGGCGTTGGCCAACACCGGTGAGCATTTGCAGAGAAACCACCATGCTGAACCGCATTCACCAACAATGGTTTTCCAATATCCGTGGCGACATTCTGGCTGGCATGGTCGTGGCGCTGGCGTTGATCCCGGAAGCCATTTCCTTTTCGATTATTGCCGGCGTCGATCCGAAGGTCGGATTGTATGCCTCGTTTTCGATGGCCGTGGTGATTGCGTTTGCGGGCGGGCGTCCGGCAATGATTTCCGCTGCGACGGGCGCGATGGCCTTGCTGATGGTCACGCTGGTCAAAGAGCATGGCTTGCAGTATCTGTTGGCCGCGACCTTGCTTTGCGGTGTGCTGCAAATTGTCGTCGGTTTGCTGAAGCTCGGCTCACTGATGCGCTTTGTTTCCCGCTCGGTCGTTACTGGCTTTGTTAACGCCTTGGCGATTCTGATTTTCATGGCGCAACTTCCAGAGCTGACTGATGTTACCTGGCATGTCTATGCGATGACGGCCGCCGGCCTCGGCATTATTTATCTGTTTCCTTACGTGCCGGTAATTGGCAAGGTGTTGCCATCGCCGTTGATTTGCATTCTGCTGTTGACGGCGGTAGCCATCGCATTCGGTGTTGATATTCGCACCGTTGGCGACATGGGGGAGTTGCCCGACATGCTGCCAATTTTCCTCTGGCCAGAAGTGCCACTCAATTTCGAAACGCTGGCGATTATTTTCCCGTACTCAGCAGCGCTGGCGGTTGTCGGTTTGCTGGAGTCGCTGATGACCGCGACCATTGTGGACGATTTAACCGACACTAACAGCGACAAGAATCGTGAGTGCAATGGTCAGGGTATTGCCAATATCGCTACCGGTTTACTCGGCGGCATGGCTGGCTGTGCGATGATTGGTCAGTCGGTTATCAACGTCAAATCCGGTGGTCGCACGCGTTTGTCCACACTGTTCGCTGGCGTCATGCTGCTGATGTTGGTGGTATTTTTCAGTGATTGGGTCAGTTTGATTCCGATGGCCGCGCTGGTTGCCGTGATGATCATGGTGTCGATCGGCACCTTTAGCTGGGATTCACTGCGCAACATGAAAAAATATCCGCTGTCGACCAATCTCGTCATGCTGGCCACGGTGGTGGTCGTCGTGTTCACCCATAATCTCGCGTACGGCGTGCTGGTCGGTGTGTTGATTGCGGCTTTTTTTTTCGCCAACAAGATTGGTCAATACCTGCATATCGGTTCAACACTCAAGGCCGAGGCTCAGCATCGTGAGTACATCGTTACCGGTCAGGTGTTCTTCAGTTCCGCTGATCGTTTCATCGCTGCGTTCGACTTCAAAGAAGCTTTGTCTGAGGTAACCATTGATTTGAGTCGCGCTCATTTTTGGGACATCACGGCCGTTGCCGCACTCGACAAGGTTGTGCTGAAATTCCGTCGCGAAGGCACTACGGTGCATGTCCTCGGCCTCAATGAAGCAAGCGCCACGATTGTCGATAAATTCGGGCTGTACAAATCTCCGGATGCCATCGATAAACTGATGAGCCACTAACTCAAGGAGCCCGCACGATGTCGCATGTCATGGCCTGTATTGATGGCTCACGTTCTTCCGCGGCGGTTTGCGATTCGGCCTGCTGGGCCAGCGCGAAATTGTCGGCACCCTTAAGTTTTTTGCATGTGCTGGATCAGCAGAAGTTTCCGGTAAAAAGCAATCTGACCGGCAACATCGGGCTTGGCAGTCGCGAACACTTGCTCGACGAGTTGGCCGCGCTTGATGAACAGCGCAACAAACTGGCGCTGGAGCAGGGCAGAGTCATGCTCGACGCGGCGGTCAAACACGCACGAGCAAACGGCATCAACGAGCCACACCAGTTGCAGCGGCACGGTGCGCTGGCCGATACCTTGCAGGAGCTGGAGCAGGGCATTCGCTTGTTGGTGCTTGGGCGTCATGGCAGTGATAGCGCTGCCGATCATGTAGGCAGTCAGCTCGAACGCATCATTCGCATCATGCATCGGCCGATTCTGGTCGTGCCGGATGAGTTCACCGCGCCAAGAAGCGCGATGCTGGCCTTCGATGGCAGCCCGACGATTCAGAAAGGTGTGCAGATGCTGGCCGCCAGTCAGCTGTGCCGAGACCTGCCGATTCATCTGGTGATGATTGGTGCTGATACGGCCGATGCTGCCGCGCAAATCAACAGCGCCGAGCGTCAGTTGCAAGACGCGGGTTTCGACACTGTCACGGCAATTCGTGCTGGCGATGTCGAGCAAAGCCTGCATGCTTACCAAGCCGCGAATGGCATCGACTTGCTGATCATGGGCGCCTATGGCCATTCACGAATTCGCCAGTTCCTGGTCGGCAGCACGACCAACCATATGATTCGTACCAGCACAACACCGATTCTGTTATTACGCTGAGCGAGCCCTTGCCCTAGCGTCATTTGCTACACTTCTTGCATATTTTTCCTGACAAGGAGTGAATAGTGTTGAACATTCTTCGTGGTCGCGAACGCAATATCGGCTTCACCGTTCGGCGCCTGCTGCCGACTGCCGATTTTCCGATGATTGGGCCGTTCATTTTTCTCGATCACATGGGGCCGGCGACCTTCAAACCGAATACCACTGAAGGCGACGTCCGGCCACATCCGCATATTGGTCTTGCCACCGTCACCTATCTTTTCAGCGGTGCCTTCATGCATCGTGACTCGCTGGGTTCTGTGCAGCGCATCGAACCCGGTGCCGTCAACTGGATGTTGGCCGGCAGCGGCATTGCCCATTCAGAACGTATTCCTATGGATGTTCGCGAGCAAAGCACTCCGGTTCAGGGATTGCAGATGTGGGTGGCATTGCCGCTTTCCTGGGAGGAGTCTGAACCGGAATTCATTCATTACGGTGTCAACGAGTTGCCGTTCCAGGAGTTTGACGGCGGCCGAATTCGCCTGATGATCGGCGAGCTCGATGGCAAACAGTCACCCGTGAAAACGCCAAGCCCAACCTTATTTGCAGATATTCGTTTGAACAAAGGCGTCACTCGCGAACTGCAAGCGCCGTTTACCGAGCGCGCCATCTATATCGTCAGCGGTCAATTGCAAATGCTGAATCAGGTGATCAACAAAGGCGAGCTGGCTGTGCTTGGCGATAACGATCCGTTGATGCTGAAAGCCAACGAGGATTGTCAGCTGATGCTGATCGGTGGTGAGCCGTTGAACGAGCATCGTTATATCTGGTGGAATTTCGTTTCTTCCCGAAAAGAACGCATTGAACAGGCTAAATCGGACTGGAAGGCACATCGATTTGCTGCCATACCCAATGATGATGAAGAGCGCATACCGCTTCCGGAGCGATGAAACTTTCTGCGCTTTTATCCTGAAAATTCTTGATGTATGTTCACGGTGCCATACCGCGTGCGCACACATCTCGCGCTTGCCAAGCGATTTCAATTACCTTAGGATGCGCGCCTACTCATCCCACCAACAGCAAAGGAGCAAAAAGCATGTCTACATTCGCTAACCTTTGCAGGTTGTTCACGGCTTAACGCTGAACCGCAATCGCGGTTTCCTCGTCCTTGGCCGTTTCCGGCCTGCTTCATTCCAAACTTTTCTTTCAACCCATTTGGATTGGGCAATGGACACTATTATCAAAAATTTGTCCGAGGCGGTTTCGTTGATCGCTTCGGAAAACACCTGGATTGAAGGCACTGCCATTCAGCAATTACATCACGTCGCCACACTGTCAGGCGTGACGAAAGTTGTAGGCATGCCGGATTTGCATCCAGGCCGAGGTTATCCGGTTGGCGCGTCCTGTTTTTCGATAGGGCGCTTTTATCCGGCGTTGGTCGGCAATGATATTGGCTGTGGCATGAGTTTATGGCAAACCGATATCACCACCAACAAACTGCACATGGACAAACTGGAAAAGCGCATCGGCAGCATTGATTTACCCCTTGATCAAAACTGGCATACAGAAATTGCTGAACTTGGTCTGAGCGACGTACCGTTTCGGCATGCGTTGGGCACCATAGGTCGAGGCAATCATTTTGCCGAGTTGCAACAGCTCGATCAGGTGCTGGATGCCGTAAGTCTGCAAACACTTGGTATTGAACGACGCCAATTGTTGCTGCTTGTGCACAGCGGTTCGCGCGGATTGGGTGAATCGGTATTGCGTGCGCATACTGAGCAATTTGGTCATGCCGGTCTCGAACAGGGCTCTGCCCCGGCAGAGCAGTATCTGGCGCAGCATCAGCAAGCGCTGCACTATGCGGTTGGCAATCGCCAACTGATTGCTCGTCGGCTTCTCAACAAGCTGCGAGCTGAGGGGGAGTGCCTGCTGGATGTCAATCATAACCTGGTCAGTGCCGCAACGATTGATGGTCAGCAGGGGTGGTTGCATCGTAAGGGTGCGACGCCAACCGATCGGGGGATTGTCGTGATTCCCGGATCGCGCGGCGATTACAGCTATCTGGTAGCGCCGATTGCGGATTCACGTAGCCTTTTTTCTATCGCGCACGGTGCGGGCAGAAAATGGATGCGCAGCGAATGCAAAGACCGGCTGAATCAGCGCTTTGGTGTTGAACAATTGCGGCGGACCTCATTCGGTAGCCGCGTGATTTGTGATGACAAGGCGTTATTGTTCGAGGAGGCGCCGCAAGCGTACAAACCCATCGACTCCATTGTGGAGGTGCTGCAACAGGCCGGCTTGATTCGAGTTCTGGCGCGTTTGAAACCTGTGCTGACTTACAAAACCAGAGAGGAGTGCTGCTGATGAAGTTATTACAATTATCAGCGGCACAGGGCCCGATTGAGTGCTGTAGAGCGGTTGCGCTGGCCGCGAGAAAGCTTCAGGAGGAGGCGGCTGCGCTGGATGTCCGTTCAACGTTACTGGAGCATCAAAGCGGCGCTGAGTCGGATACGCTTAGTTCGATACTGTTTGCCCTGGAAGGCAGCAATGCCGAACTGCTCACCAGACGCTGGAGCGGCACCATGCTTTGGATTTGTGCCAGTCCATTTCGACCGCATCATCGACGAAAAAACTGGTATTTCGGCAGCGTCAGTTTTGACACGCCGAACCTGCAGTTTGATCGGGAGATTCGGTTCGAAGCGATGCGAGCTTCCGGCCCTGGCGGGCAGCACTTGAACACCACCGATTCGGCGATTCGCGCAACGCATGTCGCCAGCGGTATCAGCGTCAAGGTGCAATCGGAACGTAGTCAACACGCCAACAAAAAGCTGGCAACATTATTGTTGGCGCAGCGGCTTGCTGAGCAACAGCAGCAAACACTGCTCGAGCAAAAGTCCGAACGCAGACAGCTCCATCATGAACTTGAGCGCGGCAACCCTGTGCGAGTTTTTGTTGGCGCCAAGTTTATCGAGCAAACCTGAAAAGAGCCGGAGCGATCCGGCTTTTTTTTCGGCTAAATCTGCTCCGCAGCAAAAAACTTGCGATAAGCCGACGGCGTAAAACCGGTGACTTGCCGGAATTGTTTCGACATCGCGCTCTGGTCGCAGAAGCCGCAGTCAATCGCAATGGTGCCAGCTGGCTGCTCCGTCTCCAGCAGTAAACGGGCTACGGCATCGACGCGGGTTTTGATGATGAACTGGCCGGTGGTCAGATTGAAAATGCGTTTGATGCGGCGGTCCAGTTGAGACACGGATAAATGCGCGATCTTGGCCAAGGCTTCCAGGCTGATATTTTCCGAATAATTCTCACGCACGTAATCGGTAGCGGCGGAAAGCTGCTCATCGACAAAGCCCAGTGTACTGGGCTCAATCAGGTCTTTGGAAAGACAGGCAAGACCGACAATGGCATTCTTTCGATTGCGTAACGGATGCTTGGTGGTCAAACACCAACCACGGCGACGATTATTGAACACCGTCAGATCGAGGCTGTCGATCAGTGGCCGGCCGGTCGCGATAATTTTTTCATCTTGCTCGGTGTAGCGCTTGGCCATCACTTCTGGGAATAAATCAAACGCGGTTTTGCCAATCGCCTCGTGTTTATGTTTCAAACCACAGCGCTCGACAATGGCATCACTAATCAGCACGTAGTGACCCTTTACGTCCTTGATATAGAAAAACAGGTCCGGCATCGAGTCGAACATGGTTTCCATAAAGAACGGATCGGCGACTTGCTCCAGGAATTGGCCGCGCCATTTTTTTAAGCTGTCAGTCAGCATCAACATCCCCCTTGCCAACGGCCAATTATAGAGTGCTGCACTCAATCAATTTGGGCAAATTGCCATGTCAGCTTCAAGCTTTTACACCAGCTAACGCTCTTCAGGCGGCTTTTGGTGCCGGAACTGCAGCAACAGCAGAATATCGTAAAGAATCTTCAGGCAGCCACAAAGCACCAAAGGCCAGGCCTTCAGGGACGCCGCAAATAAGGCTCCTGCGAGAGAAGGGCTCAACGCCGCCGCCAGGCTACGAGGAACGGAGGTAAAGCTCGCCGCCGCTGCCCGTTCGTGCTCGGTAACCATTGCCATGACATACGAGGAGCGCGCCGGCACATCCATTTGTGATAGACCGGCTCGAATCCAGAGCAACGTCAGCGCCGCGCTGAGCGTTGGCGCGAAAGCCGCCAGTATTAGCGCAATGCTGGCCGGAATATGCGTGAATACCATCGTGTTGATCAAACCAATGCGTTTCGCCAGCCAGGCGGCAATCGGGAACGAAAACGCGGAGGCCAATCCCGACCAGAAGAAGAATGACGCCGCGCCAGCAAGCGACAAATCAAATCGCTCGAACAGCCACAACGCCAGTAGTGATTGCACAACGAAACCGCCAGCAAATGCATCAAGGCTGAATAGCGCCGCCAGATGGAAAACGATTTTTCGGGAAGGGCCCAAGCCACTGGCCTGTTGATGAGAAACGGGCTTGCTCCTCGGCAGTGAAGCGTAAAAGTAGCCGCCAATCAGACCGACGACAGCATAAAGACCAAACATCGCCTTGAACGCCAGCAAGGCGCTAACGCCAAATTCAACGAAAAGATCGGGCAAAGCGGCTGACAGCGAACCGACAGCAGCCGCCAAGGCGCCAACCAAGCTATAGCGCGCAAATGCCTGAGTGCGATTACCGTCGTTGACCGAACGGGCCAGCACCGCATGTTCCAATGGCACAAACACGCTGACACTGCCAGCCGAAGGATTGATCGTGCCAACAAAAGCGATTATCAACAGAAAGGCAAACTCATTGGCCACGGCAAACAACAGCCCGGTTGCGCACATCAATGCCGCGGCGATCAGTAGTAGTTGCCGATGCTCAAAGCGCGCACCGATTAGCCCTGCCACCATTGTCAGTAGCGCAGAGCCGAGCAGTGATGCGGTAGCAATCAATCCAACCTGAAACGCTGAAAAGCCCAACGCCAACAGATAAGCCGGCAGGAGCACCGCAATAAAACCATCGCCAAAGTCGCGCAATGCGCGAGCGGTGTATAAGGCGGTGGAAGTGTTGTTTTTGCTGCCCATGACAGCTCCAATCACATGCAGATATTTGCCGACGACCATGAAGCGAGTTGAAAGCATAGCTCGCACAGCTCGCCGTGCATGATTGAACTATGCTTGAAAAAACCTATCGCTGCATTGCCTTGAGAGAGGAATGGACCCCATAGCACATACCCTGGTGGGCGCTGCGCTGGCCGAAACCGGCCTGAAAAGGCTCTCGCGCTATGCCACGGCGACGTTGATTATCGGCGCCAATCTGCCGGATATCGACATCGTGGCGATGTTCTGGAGTTTCGATCATTCGCTGTATTACCGGCGTGGTTGGACCCATGGCGTTCTGGCGTTATTGCTGCTGCCACTATTGCTGGTTGGCGCGATAGGGCTGTGGCATCGATGGCGGGGCAGGCGGGTACAAAGCGATGAATCATTTCGACCGGGTGCGTTACTGGCATTGGCTTTTCTGGCCATTTGCACGCATCCGTTTCTCGACTGGCTGAATACCTACGGTGTTCGTTTGTTGATGCCATTTGACGAGCGCTGGTTTTATGGTGACACGCTGTTCATTGTCGACCCGTGGTTGTGGTTATTGGCAGCCGCTGGTGTTGTCATTGCCTGCTCGAAATCCTGGCCAAGCATTCTGGCATGGCTGTTGTTGGCCGTAGCGATTACGGTGTTAATGTTTGAAACCGAGTTTGCCACCAGGGAAGTCAGAATCGTTTGGCTGGTCGCGGTTGCCGTCATGGTCGCGCTGCGCTGGCGAATGACTTCGCAAGCGGCGACAGTGACCGTCGCCCGGTTCAGTGTGGCATTGTTGATGCTCTATATCGGCGTCGTCTACGGCATGGCCAGAACCGCCGAGAACATCGCCGCCGAACGTCATCCAACACCGATCGCCGCACAATCGAATCCGGTATTCGGTCGGCCGTCCTCGCAACGACTGGTGCTTGTTTATGACGATCACTATCGGGTTATCAGAGCCGATGGCGGCTTGTACGAAGTGCCACGGAAAACGCCCGATGCCATTGTTGAGCAAGCGATGGCATCAGAATCGATAAAAGGCTTTGTCGAATGGATGCGCTTTCCGTATTGGCAGGTAAAAGAAACGCCAGATAGCTTTGTCATCAGCTTTTGGGATTTGCGCTATCAGGGCCCGGACGAGCCGGAACGGGGTATTGGTTTTGTCGAAGTGGAGTTGCCCAAAAAAATGTTCCGCCGTGAATGCAGAGAAAGCGCCATCGTTTTCGACATTTGTCTGAAGCTTTTGCCCGGTCCCAGCTAGCAAAGTTGATCAAAGTCAACGTGGGGTAACCGAGAACATTGCTTGATAACAGGCTGGCATTAGGCCAACTTCCACTCGATAAATTGTTCGGGCCCGCATGGAGCATTCATGAACGAAGTGCCAGAACCACAGCCGGTATTGCGCATGCGCGGCGTCAGCAAGGTCTACCGTGCTGGCGAGGTGGATGTGGTTGCCTTGCGCGATATTGACCTCGACTGTTTTGCCGGCGAGTTTATTGTCATTCTTGGCGCTTCCGGCAGTGGTAAGTCGACATTGCTGCATATGCTTGGTGGCTTGGATACGCCCACCACCGGCAGTATTTTCTATCTCGACCACAACCTGACGACGGCGAGCGAATCTGAGCTCACACGTTTTCGCCGTGAGCATGTCGGTTTTGTTTTCCAGTTTTACAATCTGGTGCCGAGTTTGACGGCGCTGGAAAACGTGTCGCTGGTCACTGATGTGGCGGAAAAACCATTACCGGCAACCGAGGCATTGGCGCGGGTTGGGCTCCACGAGCGCATGCACCATTTTCCCGCTCAGCTTTCCGGTGGTGAACAGCAACGGGTCGCGATTGCCCGCGCCATCGCCAAACGCCCCGATGTTCTGCTCTGCGATGAACCAACCGGCGCGCTTGATTACGCCACCGGCAAAACCGTGTTGCAGGTATTGGCCGATCTCAATCGTGAGTTGAACACGCTAACGTTGGTCATTACCCATAACGTCGCGGTGGCAGCGATGGCCGATCGCGTCATTCGGCTCAGCAGCGGCCAAATCGTTTCTGATCAGCGCAACGCCCGCCGTGCCGGCGTCGAGGAGCTGGTCTGGTGAACGCGCTGCGGCTGATGCGCTGGCGCGATCTGTGGTGGCTGCGTGGTCAGGTCATGGCGACGGCGATCATCGTGCTGTGCGCGATCAGTTCATTTGTTGCCACCTATGGTACCTGGCGTGCATTGGTCGATGCCCAAACCAGTTATTACCGCGACTATCGCTTTGCCGATATTTTTGCGCCGTTGAAACGTGCGCCATGGAGTTTGAAAGATCGCTTGCAGCAGATCGACGGCGTTGCCCAGGTGGAGTTGCGGGTCAGCAGTGAAGTGTTACTCGACAGCGCGACACTCCATGATCCTCGCCGAAACTTTCTGACCAGCATTCGTCTGGTTTCGCTACCGGAAAAACAACCGGTACTGAACGGCGTACATTTGCGCAGTGGCCGCTGGCCAGAGGCCGACAGCCGCGAAGTATTGATCAGCGAAACCTTCGCCAAGGCCAATGGCTGGCGCAATGGCGATCAGATACCGGTGATCCTCAATGGTCGTCGTGAGCGATTGACGATTGTGGGCATCGCGCTGGCGCCGGAATTTATTTATGAAGTGGGTAGCGGCGCATTGCTGCCAGATGGCAAACGTTTCGGTGTCATGTGGATGCGTTACGAACGGCTGGCTCCGGCCATCGGCATGGAAGGCGCGTTCAACGAAGCGCTGTTGCAGTTGCAGTATCAGGCTTCGCTACCGGCAGTCATGGCCGCCGTCGATCAGGTGCTGGCACCCTATGGCGGTATTGGCGCCTATGATCGGGAGGCGCATCCCTCACATCAATTCATTCGCGATGAAATCAGTCAGAACCGTATTCACGCCACCGTTGTGCCGGCGATATTTTTGGCGGTCGCCGCGTTCCTGTTGCATGTGGCGTTATCGCGGCTGATCAGCCTGCAGCGTGGTGAAATCGGTCTGCTGAAATCCTTTGGTTATCACCGCCGGCAAATCGGTGGCCACTATACCTTGCTGGCGATCACCATGGCGCTGACTGGCGCCATTCCGGGCATAGCAATTGGCGTGTGGCTTGGCGAACAACTGACGATCATTTACAACGATTACTATCATTTTCCGCGGCTGGATTTTGCGTTCGAATGGGGCAACCTGAGTCTGGCCTTGGCGATTGCCATTGTCGCCGCCGTGCTCGGTGCCTTGCTGCCGGTGTGGCGTGCCATCCGGCTGCCGCCTGCCGAAGCCATGCGCCCGGAACCGCCGCCGATTTTTCATGACAATCGGTGGGAGCGTGGCATTTCGCGCTTGTCGCGTGCGCCGGTATGGCGCATGACGGTGCGGCAACTCATTCGTCGAAGCATGCGCAGTGTGTTGTCGTTATTGGCTGCCAGCACTGCCATGGCCTTGCTGATCATGGGCGGCTACAGTTTCGATGCCATCGATGAACTGATGCGCCAGCAATTCGAGGAAATCAATCGCGAACATGTGACGGTAATGCTCAGAGAACCGCGCAGCCCGAATGCCCTGAACGATTTATATCGTTTACCCGGCGTGTTGCATGCTGAACCGTTTCGCCATATTCCGGCGCGAATTCGTGCTGCACATCGAAGCAAGCGTTTGAGCCTGACAGCCATGCCGGTCGAATCGGAAATGCGTCTCTGGCGCGACGTGCACGGCAACGCCATTCCCATCAGTGCCCACGGTTTAACGCTAACGCGTACCTTGGCGGAGCAGTTGCACGTCAAACCGGGCGATGTCGTGCAGGTTGAGGTGCTTGAGGGGCTGCGCCGAGTGCGCACCATGCCGGTCAGTCAAATCAGTGATGAATGGCTTGGTCTTGCCGCGTATTTACCGTTGAGCGCATTACCGCCGTTGCTTGGCGATGTCGGCACCATCAATGGCGCTTGGCTGCGTATCGATCAGGCATTGTTGCCGGCGTTGACGCAATCTTTGCAGCAGTTGCCATGGCTGGCCGGCAGCAACAACAAAATTCAAATCCGGCAAGCGATGGATGAATTACTGCAGCGTAGCATCATGGTCGCCATGATTATCAACGTGCTGTTTGCTGGTGCCATTGCGTTTGGCGTTATCTACAATAATTTGCGCATTGCCTTGTCGGAGCGCGGCCGCGAGTTGGCATCGCTGCGTGTGCTTGGTTTCACCCGGCAAGAAGTCTGGCGATTGCTGTTGATGGAGCAGGGCATCATCATCGTGCTGGCTTTGCCACTCGGCAGTTTGTTCGGTTATGCGCTTTGTGCCTGGCTCAGCGAACGGCTGGTTACCGATGCGATTCGCTTGCCGCTGATCATCGATAACAGCACCTACGCGATGGCGGCATTGGTCATCCTGATTGCGGCGGCGCTGTCGGCGCTGATGGTGGCCAGGCGCGTCAATGCGATGAAGATTGTCGATGTACTGAAAACGAGGGAATGACATGAAAGGGTCATGGCGTCATCTGTCTTACGGCGTCGCATTTGCGCTGGCGTTATACATTGGCTGGCTACTTTGGCGGCCAGTGCCGATTCCGGTGGAAACCGCCGTCGTCAAACAAGGCGCCATGCAAGTCAGTGTTGAAGACGAAGGCGAACTGCGCGCTCACGATCGTTACCTGGTCACAGCGCCAATCACCGGCCGTTTATTGCGCATTGAATTGCATGAAGGCGACCCGGTGCGCGCTGGTGAAGTCATCGCGATGTTGACACCGCTTCCGGTTTCCTCATGGCAGAACGATGAATTACAGGCACGCCTTGCTGCCGCCATTGCCCATCGCCAGGAAAGCCGGGCCGATTTGGCGCGGGCAAAATTATTGCAGGAACAAGCCGAACGCGAACGCACCCGTCACCAGCAATTGTTAACAAAGAAACTCGTTTCCCAGCAACAAATGGAAGATGCCGAAGCAGCAGCGCGCACAGCCGCCATGGTCACGCAGGCATCAACGCAACGTTTACGCGCCGCCGAAGCCGAGGTCGCCGCAACCAATGCCTCACTGGCGGCCGTTGATGCCACTGGCGCCGTTGAACCCTTGAAATTGTATGCGCCCGTGGATGGTTTTGTGCTCGATCTGATCGAGGCCAGCGAACGGGTATTGAACAGTGGCGCACCGATCATGCTCATCGGTGATCCAGCAAATCTGGAAGCGCAAATCGAATTGCTTTCAACCGAAGCCGTCCGCGTCAAACCCGGAATGCCGGTAGAAATCCACGGCTGGGGCGGCGATGAAACCTTGGCGGGTAAAGTGCGGCTGATTGAGCAGTCCGCGTTTACCAAAATCTCAACGCTTGGTGTCGAGGAGCAACGGGTAAGAGTAATCGTGGATCTCGACAGCCCACCGGCTAATGTTGGCGATGGCTTTCATGTGGAGGCCCGGATTATTGTTTGGCAATCAGACAATGCCGTTTACCTTCCCGTTGGAGCCTTGTTTCGTCATGACGATAAATGGCAGGTGTTCGTTGCCGAAGGCGATGTGGCCATGACCCGCGATATTGAAATCGGTCAGCGCAACCGTCAGCACGTACAAGTGCTGAAAGGAGTACAGGCCAATGAACAGGTGATCGTTTACCCGCCATCGGATCTGGTGTCCGGTAGCAGGATTCGCCATTATCCTGAATAGCATGGATCTCCATTTCATTGTTCTGCTGGGGTGCAGCATGCGAAGGGGGTAGGGGTAATTTCGTCGGAATTGAAGTTCCATGAACTATCACAGTGACCCAATTCATTAAGCATAAAGCTCAGCGCGATCGGTCCGCTTTCGACCCAAAGTAGACTGTGGGCGAAGATCAAGTCTGCCCAGCGCTACGCTCTGCAGCAAAATTGAAGTGCAATTGAATTTTTCCCGACAGCAGTGCCTTGTTATAACCTGGGCGCATATATGATGTCAGAGAAAGAATTCTGAACTATCCTCCATTGCCCACCTGGCATCGATCGGGCAGATAAATTATTTTCTAAGTCTTGGTATATTGCGCGCACGGAAACCTCTTTGATTTTCTCTAGACCATCAACTTCAAAACGCAGCTCTGTTATTACATGAGTAATTGCAGAAGTTTGGTCATCCACACTCAATACTTTGAACGAAATCGGTACATGCCCACCAAAATCTTGCCGTGCCATACCAGCTTTTTTCCCTTTAGGAGTATCGGTAAAGTACAAAAGGGCATCAGCAATAGGGCCAAATCGCTTATTGCACCAATGATCCAGGAAGACAGCAACTGCATGTTCAGGTGTATTTTCAGGCAGGTTGGAAACATCCCCTTCAAATGGAAGATATGGAATATCTTCAGATACTCTTGGCGTCCATTCTTCGATTAACTTTTTCATACGGTTTGTTTCGGAGACTTTCCTAAATAGCTGGCCCCAACTCGCCTCTTCTTTTGGTCTCGGCTCCTTTTTCCCATCATCAATTGCTCCAGCCCAGTCCCTCGCTGCAAAGAGAGCAGACCAGCATTTTGCTGCCACTATTTTGTTATCAAAGGCTAACTCTCGACCATGAAGAATCCCGTTTCTGTATGGAATGGTTATGGGATCTTCATTCGTCCTGTTTCTACCTTTAGTGAGAATTGATGCTAGGGCTTGAAGGCCAGACTCATGAGCTGCAATGCAATCCCAAGCCGTCAGGTCGGCGTTTTCAGCAAAAAAACCTACATGCTTGGATACATCATTTACGAGACCATCAAGCAAGCTTAACAATAACGGGGTACACGCATGATATCTACCCGCCAAATAATCATCTCTAGCCAACTCAGTGAGTCTTATTCTTGTTCTAAAATCCCGATTTCCATTGAATCGCAGTATGCCCCACTTCAATGTTTCTTCGTCATATGAATCGGACAAGAAGTTTTCGGCGGTATTTTTCCCTTCTGTGTCATGAATACTTATTGCTTTCTGCATTACTTCCATGTTCATTGATTCGTATGCGACCCAGCCTAAGCTCGTAAAGCGCTCATTGAATTGATCAGGAAGTTTCAATATTTCTGCTTGCTCTTTCATGTTTTTTAGTTCACTGAAGATATCTTCTGCTTTAGGGAGAGCTTTGCGAGCAAACGGAAAAGCCTTGTACAAAGCCTCCAAGCTTTCAAATGCCTCGAGCTGCTTCAAGATTTTCGCACTTGTCGGATTATCAATTATCTTCTTTGGCTTACTCACGATGCCTCCTTGAGCTTATAACACCACGTTAAATGGCGCGTTGGAGCGAAGCGTGAACGCGCCCGAGCGAAACGAGGTGAAGTGGCTTTGACGGCCTTGTTAGGCAAGCACCCATCAAATTATGTTGATATTGAATGCTGCTAATACATCTTTAGCGATGTCATCATTAGTTTTATCTTGGAAGTAGATAAACCGATCCCTTTCATTACATAGCCGCTCAGAAACGTACTTGAATGAGCAAGCCTCATAAAGTGCTGCCTTTATAAGGGAGACGTCTTGATCAAGCACGGACTTGCTTGCCATTTCACTCAGCTTTGCGAGCTTTGAGTTTAGGCTGCTTACTATATTCATGATTGCCCGAACAGCGCGTCGCTGCTCTATAGTTAATGACGAGTAAATTTCTGGGCAATTTTTTTCAATGATATAAAAGGTAAGCGGGCTTGGAAGGCTGTATGCCTTTTCAGCGTCTTGAATCGGCATAATGTTCTTTTTTGCTTTAGCGCAAATATCGTTCGCATGCGCAAGCATTATTATCATCCTTTCTGAGTGGCTGCGTAGATCATCTAGCTCCGTGTAGAACTCGGACATCTTTGCCTTTCTTTCGAAACGACGCGTCCACGAAGCTACAAGTGGAGCCATTAAGCCGCCGACAATTACGCCGAGAATCGCAAATACACCCTTTGAAATATCCATACTCACTCCATTTTTATCAATACTCACCTTGTCGAAGGCTAATACAATCCCCGAAAATGAATGTTTCATCATGCCATTTCGGAGGCAATATTCATTTCTAGCGATGTATATGCCTGACCTCACTCGGTTTTACCAGAAACTAGAACGATTTAGGCTCAGAATGATAGGTAACTTAATTGGCAAACTTAAGTTATGCCAATTGGTAGATTGGTGCCACCCATCTACCGCCCCAACTCTCGGTTCGAGCGTCCGATTCTGGCCGAATCAAGTCTTTCACTTTAGCCTTTGTGCTTTGGACGTACATTTGGACTCTCCGTGAGAATTTGAACGTCTATTTGTGGGATCAAACTGGGGCGAGCTTTAGCCCGTCCCATTGAGCGAAGCGAACGGTTTGAACCAGTTGTTATGCCTTTGCTGCAATGGCCTGTGGGATTTCATTCTGGTGCAGGCGCTCAATAACTTTTTCTGCTTTTATTGTTCTGAACTTGCCGCCAGCATCTATATATTTTAACCCGTCATCCTCTACAGACTCTTGCTCTCGTCCAGCAAAGTCGCAGAGGTTATGAAAGTAGCCTTTAGCATATCGGTAAGCAGCGACTGCTTCATCAGTAGTTTTGCCGACAGTTAAAAGTTCCATTGGCTCTCTGCCATCCAGTTTAGTAGGGACGAGAAGGCTGTTTTGGGCTAGCTCAACATAAATTTCAGGCAGGCCAAGTTTCTCGCTTAGTCGATAAATTGTGCTGCAGAAATTGGCAATATAGAAGCTGTATGTCAACTGCGGGTTTACATCTCGGATAATTGCATCGAGTTGCCATCTGGCAAAGGAAAGTTCTTTTTCAATGTCTTTAAATGCGTCTTCATTTATAAGTGGGACTCCGTTTTCAGGTCTTCCGGTAAAGAATACTTTGTGAACCCTTGGGTGAACCTTGAACTTTCCGGTTAAGCAATCAAGATACTGCACATCCCCAATTTGACCGAAATAGCTAAATAGCTCCTTTCTATGGGAGTGGAATAGGTCAAGATTATTCTTTTGTTGTGTGATTTTAATCTGCTTTGCAGTCTGTTTCGTCGCGTGTAAACGTGATACGAGAACGGACAATGGTAGCGCTAGAGATAAGGCACCCAAAGGAAGTGCGCTAATTGAAAGAAATTTTTTTAAACCTTCACTTGTCACGGATACGGAGTACCCATCCCACGAAACCACACCGAGAGCGAGAAAGTATAAGAATGGTGACAGAATTGAAACCCACAACAAACCTTGTTCGAAAAGACCACTTTCCTCATTCAGTGCTAGTGTGGATTTGAATCGTTGGAAACCCCAAGATCCACTTCCTAGAATGCCCGCAACAGCTAAGATTGGAATTAATATTGGTAGAAATATAAGGGCTAAAAGGCTGAGTATTTCAGTCAATCAAAACTACTCCTAGTAGGCATAACGTGAATTCGCCCCTAAAAGGGGCGTTATCTCGCTCCTTTTAGGGGGCAGTATCTGTTTCCGATGAGAATAAGAGCCTGATTTAATTTGACCCCACCGGAAATAGGGTCGATTAGGGACAAACGGGATAGGCACCATGGACGGTAATCATAAGCGACTTCAGCTTGGTCGATAAGTACTACCAAATGACCTGTCACAGCGCGCGGTGCGACCATCTGCTTCTGGTCTAACGCAGCCAGATGAGAACACTATTTCTCCAAGCGAAGGGCCGCCACAACGTGTACGCCAAGCCTAAATTGACCAAGATCAATATTTTGACCTGACCTTTAAGGTCTTATGTTGACTGGCGGTCATGTTGGCAATGCTGACGATTAGTGCTTTGCCAAAGTGCGATGTTTGAAGCCGGCTTTTGTCCGAACCCATTTTCAGACACATTTACTATTCTCCTCAGAGCAGCGCGAAACGGGGCCATAACAGTGCGGGTTTCCTGGATATTCACTGTTGGAATAATAGCGCTGGCATTGTTGCCGATGGCTTTTGCTTGGCCACTGTTTGCCTCTTGGCCAAGCGATGCGGCCTCCCAGCTCCGCACCGCGGGCAAGCTGACTGCCGTGCTGGGATTCACGCTGTTTATTCTGGCCGGTCTGCTGAGTGTGCGGCTGCCGGTGATTGACCGGCTGTTTGGTGGTTTGACGGCGATATGGCGTGTGCATCATTGGCTCGGTGCGCTGGCGTTTTTGCTGTTGATGGTGCATCCGTTGTTGCTGGCTTTTGCTGCGGTGCCGAATTCGCCTGCGAGCGCAGCAGCGGTGTTGTGGCGGCCGCTGGATCATTTCTCTGTTTGGGCGGGATGGCTGGCGTTGATTGCGATGATGGTTTTTCTGGCGCCGAGTTTTGCGTTTTTCGGTAAACCGGATTATCAGCGCTGGAAGCTTCTGCATGCTTTGTCGGCCGTTGCGCTGCTCGCTGGCTGGGCCCATAGTGCGATGCTGGCGCATTCGGTGCCGGCGATGTTCTGGCATGGCGCCGTTACCTTGTGTGTGCTGGTCATGCTGTATCGCTGGGTTTTTTCGCGCTGGCTGGCTTGCCGTCCGTATCGGCTCGAATCGGTTCGAATGATTTCGCATGATGTCGCGGAGCTGAGTTTGGCGCCGCAAACGAAACCGCTTGAATACCGCACCGGTCAGTTCGTTTATGTGCGGCATTTCAATGCGAATGCCGAGGCTTTTCGCGAGGAGCACCCGTACACCATTTCATCGAGCCCGGATGACAACGTATTGCGCCTTGCCGTCAAGGGCTGCGGTGACGGCAGCAGGGCATTGGTTTCGCTTTCACCCGGTGATGCGCTCAGTATCGAAGGACCATACGGTGAGTTTTTCCCTGAGCAACGCGCCAGCAAGCGCGAACTGTGGGTTGCCGGCGGCATTGGCATCGCGCCATTTCTGAGTCGTCTGCGCTGGCTGCACCAGCAAAAAGCACAATGCGATATTGAAATGATTTACTGCATCGACCGGCCCGAACGCGCGCATTTTCTTGCTGAACTGCAAGCGCTTTGCGAAGCGATTACCGGCATGAGTTTGCATGTGCATTATTTTCAGCAACAAGGGCCAGTGAGTGCCGATTTCCTGCAACGGCAATGCCCTGATATCAGCGAGCGGCAGGTGTTTGTCTGCGGGCCGCCTGCGTTGATGAAGCATCTACGGCCGATACTGCGACGGCTTGGCGTACGGAGATCGCAGCTACGTAGCGAGGACTTCAATCTATTATGAAAACGTTCATGTTTGCTGCCTGGTCAGCATTTATTGGTGCCATTGCCACCTTGACGTTTGTTGCCTGGCTGAGCCCGGCGTCGGTGGCGCAGGAGCCCGCTTCCGAATCGCCAGCGCCAACGATTTCAGCGGCATCGGAGAAGTCCTTTTCGCTTGATGAAATTGCCAAGCACAATCGCCTGGAAGATTGCTGGATGGCGATTGAGGGTAATGTTTATGACATCACGAGTTATGTCAAAAACCATCCGGCACCGCCAAGCGTATTGCAGCGCTGGTGTGGCAAAGAAGCGACCGAAGGTATGCGCACCAAAGGTTATGGCGCTGACCACAGCAAAACCGCCTGGGAGATGTTGAAACCGCTGCGCATAGGCGTATTGGAGCGGAACGCCAACTGACGTCGAGTGGCGAACCATAACGCCGCGGGCTGCTTGGCCGCAGAAGGGAGTTCATCGTGAAGACGAGTTCAGCAACACCGTTGCCCAAGAGCATTTTTGGTTGGCGCTATGCATTCAGCCTTTGCCTGATCGTGGTGACTGGCCTGCTGATGGCGACGCCAGCGTTAGCCTCATCCCAACGCTGCATGATTTGTCACGATGCCGAACAGCAACCAGCCATCGCCGCGATGCTGCATTCGCGCCATGGCATCGGCACTGGCGCCGAGCGGGCGAGCTGCACTGATTGTCATGGTGAAAGCACTGCCCATATGACAGCCGTGACACCCGGCGCTGCGCGAGCGCCAACGGATGTGTCGTTTACGCATCGTTTGCCGGCGGCAAGCGAAGCGCGTAACGCGCCTTGTTTGGGTTGTCATGAAGGCGCCACGCGCATGCATTGGCGCGGCAGCCGTCACGACTTTGCCAACGTTGCCTGTCACGATTGCCATCAATTGCATACCGATAAAGATCGGGTTCTGGATAAGCGCGGAGAGACGGCGGTTTGTCTCAGCTGCCACAACCAGCAACGCGCCGAATTTTTGCGACCGTACAATCACATGAGCGCTGGCGCCGATGCCACTTGTACGGATTGTCACGCTGCACATGGCTCAATGACGCCGGCATCGCTGGTTGCCGCGACACGCAACGATACCTGTTTTCAATGCCACGCCGAGAAGCGCGGCCCGTTTTTGTGGGAGCACCCACCGGTGCGCGAGGAGTGCACGCTGTGTCACCAGCCGCACGGTTCGGTGCATCCGGCCATGTTGACGCAGCGCAGTCCATGGTTGTGTCAGCAGTGTCATCTGGCCCAATTTCATCCGAGCACAGCATTGAGCGGCACTGGACTGCCGGGCGCAACACCGGGCTCCAGCAGCATGCTCGGCAAGGACTGCATGAATTGCCACACGCAGGTGCACGGTTCGAATCATCCATCTGGCATACGCCAGACACGCTGAAAGGAGGTGAGCCATGTTGACGTACAAGCACATGCTGACGCTCACGTTCACCGCACTCTTCAGTTTGCTCGCGCACGCTGCGGAGCAGGGTGGCAGCGACAAGAAAATAAATGAGCTGGAATTTGGTGTTGGTTATATCAGTGATGATCTGACCGGCATCGGCCCGTTTTTCACGGCGGAGCGCGAAGGGTCATTTACCGTATTCAATCTGGATTTGGAGAATCCAGCCAGCGAAAATGAGCCCAGCTATTGGGGGTTACAGGGAAACCAACTGGGTTTGTCCAATCGGGAGTTGTGGTTTCAGGCAGGCTCATTAGGCAGCTTTGAATTTGATTTTGGCTTCAGTGAATCGGAACGTTTGCACAGTGAAACGTTTCTGACGCCTTATCTCGGTGTAGGCAGTGCGGATTTGACACTACCCGAAAATTGGGTAGCCGCCTCGGACACCAGCGGCATGAGCAATTTGAATGAGAATCTGCAGGAATACCGACTCGAACAATCGCGCCGGCGATTGATGCTTGGTTTCAATTGGCGCGCGCTGGATGACTGGCGTTTCGACGGCCGCTATCAACGCGAACAAAAAGAAGGCCTCGACAGCTTTGGTGCGATGTTCGCCAGCAGCGGTGGCAATGCGCGGGCCGTGTTGCTACCAATGCCAGTGGATAGCGTGACGGACACGCTGGAATTCAGCGCCGACTATTTCGAATCACAATGGCAATTGCGAGTGGCCTGGCTGCTTTCACTTTTTGACAACGAGATACCGGCATTGCGCTGGCAGAATGCGTTTGCCGGTGTGGCCGGCTGGCATCCTTCCGCCTCTTATCCGAGCGGGGAAGGGCAGGCGGCGTTGGCACCCGACAACAGTTTTCAGCAATTGCGTGTCAGCAGCGGTTACACCTTCAGCAACCATCAACGCTTGAGCGCCGATGTGGCATTCAGCCGCGCCAGACAGGATGAAACGTTTCTGCCGTACAGCATCAACCCGACGTTATCCGCAGCAATACTGGAACCGCTACCACGCGATTCGCTGGATGGTGAAACTGACAGCACGCAACTGACCTTGCGATACAGCGCCCGACCCAACCAAACCTTCTACTATCGTGCGCAATATCGGTTTGATGATCACGACAGCAATGGTGAAGGGCAGACTTATGTATACATTCCAGCTGATAGCGCTTTGCAAAATATCAGCGCTGACAGTTCGACGCGGCGTATTCGCCAATCTTCCGATCGGCGTGAACAACAACTGGAGTTGGAATTTGGCTATCGCGTTTCCGCGCATCAGGACTGGCGCTTAGGTCTGCAGCGAAATGAAACGCGTCGTGATAACGGTGCAAGGCAGCACGCCGATGAAAATCAAATCAGCCTGAACTATCAACAGCAATGGAGCGATACGCTGTCATCGCAAGTCCGCTACCAATTCAGCGACCGTAACGGTTCGACTTATGTTGGCAATGAAACGTTTTTATCCAGCCATGCACCGGGCTATACCGAAACGGTCGCCGGGCAATGGGAAAACCATCCTGATTTGCGTCATTACCATCTCGCTGACCGACAACGACAGCAAGCGACGGCGCAAATCAACTGGGCGATTTCCGATGCCTGGCAGCTCGGCGCCAACATGCACTACACCGGCGACGATTACCGGCAGTCGGAACTCGGCTTGACCAACAGCACGGCAAAAGGCATTTCACTGGATACTCATTACGTAATGGATCGCGACTGGATGTTTTATCTGTTTGCGGCCACTGACGTCATGGATGCTGAGCAAAACGGCCATGATTTTCGCGGTGGAGCGTTGCGTCTTGTTCAGGCCGCCGACCCGAATCGGCGTTGGTTCGTCGAGCACGAGGATCGCTCGAACGCCATTGGCGCCGGTCTGACCCACGAATTTCAGCAATTGCCATTAACGATGGGCTTGGACGCCGTGGTTGTCGAAACCGACAGTGATATCGACATGCTTGCCGGTTCAGCGCTGAGCAGTGAACCGCTGCCAAGTATCGCCACGCGCCTGCACAGCCTCAAACTGCACGGCCGCTATCACTTAAGCGAGAAACTGAAACTGAATATCAGCTACTTCATGGAGCGATTCGACAGCGATGATTGGCATCTGGATGGCATCGATGTCGATACGCTGAGTGGCGTCTTGCTGGCGGGAAATCCGAGTCCAGCGTATCGGGCAGATGTGTTCATGCTCAGTCTTGGCTATCGATTTTAGAAGCCGGTAAGGGCCTGATCGGCGGCAATCGAAATGCCCGCTGAGCTTTGCACACCTTGGCGCTTCCATTTACTCCCTCTCGAAAAAGGCATTGACAGCCGCCGCCGGCCTTCTCAATAATGATATGATGTATCATTGCTTTCGAGGCCATAATGAAGGACCTGCTTGGCGTATTCAGTTCCGGTCTTTGTCTCTGCCACTGCCTATTGACGCCGCTGCTTCTGGCCTTGGGCGTACTGGGCGGTGCGGGCGCTCTGCTGGAAAGTGAATGGCTGCACGGCCTGATGTTGGTGCCGATGCTGATGCTGGCGGCGCTCAGCCTGCCGGATGGCTGGCGCTTGCACCGTAATCGCTGGCCGCTTGGCTTTGCTGTCCTCGGTTTTCTTTTGTTGTTTGTCTCGTTCGCCAGCGAAGCCTTGCTGGAAACCCTTCTTGCTGTCAGCGCCAGCCTGCTGGTGGCGACCGCCCACTTGCTGAATCGTCAACTCCTTGTCAGGCAATCCACAACATGAATGAACAGAAACTACCGGTGACGGTGCTGTCCGGCTTTCTTGGCGCCGGCAAAACCACTGTGCTCAATGCCATTTTGAATAACCGTGAACAGCGCCGCGTGGCGGTGATTGTCAATGACATGAGCGAGGTGAATATCGATGCCTCGCAGGTCAATCGCACGGTGGAGCTGAATCGTCAGGAAGAAAAACTGATTGAGATGAGCAACGGCTGTATTTGCTGCACCTTGCGCGAGGATTTGCTGACTGAAGTGCGCCGACTGGCCAGTGAAAACCGCTTCGATTATCTGCTGATCGAATCAACCGGTATTTCCGAACCATTGCCGGTGGCCGAAACCTTTACGTTTACCGATGAGAACGGCAATAGCCTGTCCGATCTGGCGAAGCTGGATACGATGGTCACGGTTGTTGATGCGCTGAATTTTCTCAATCTTTACGACGAAGCCGCCTATCTGAATGAAACCGGGCAGGGCCTTGGCAGCGACGACGAACGCAATATTAGCGAGTTGCTGGTCGAGCAGATTGAATTCGCTGACGTGATTCTGATCAGCAAAACCGATCTGGTTTCTTCATCCACGGTAGAGGAAATCACCAGCGTGATTCGTGGCCTGAATCGCGACGCGAAAATTCTTCCTATTGCCAACGGCAATGTGCCGCTTTCTGAAGTGTTGGCCACCGGCCGTTTTAGTTTCGAGCGCGCTCGCATGGCGCCGGGCTGGCTCGCCGTCATGCGTGGTGAAGAGCATTCGGAAAGCGAAAGTTATGGCATTGAAAGCTTTGCTTATCGTGCCCGCCGGCCATTTCATCCCGAACGCTTTTATGCGTTTTTGCACCAGCATCAACCGAGCGGCAAATTGCTGCGATCAAAAGGTTATTTCTGGTTGGCCAGTCGCCCCGATTACGCCTGGGAGTGGAACCAGGCCGGTGGCAGTGCCCGCTATGGTTTCGCCGGCATGTTCTGGCATGCGGTGGAGGCATCGGAGTGGCCGCAGAGCGAATCACTTCAACAGCATATTGCCCAGACCTGGCAGGAGCCATTTGGCGACCGTCGACAGGAGCTCGTTTACATCGGTCAACGGTTGAATCGTGAACAACTGCAAGCCGAGCTGGACCGATGCCTGCTTAATGATCAAGAAATGAAAATGGGCTCGTCATTCTGGCAAAGCCTACCCGATCCGTTCCCCGTTTGGTCACAGGAGACTGAAGCGTGAGAGTTATTGGTTAAGCGAATGCCAGGCTCGAACTGCACGGGCCAGGCCATGTAGAATTCGGTATCAGTCTCAGGTGATTGAATCCAGCCGTTATCGACCCTGTTGCGATAACGGCCGGTTCATTACCCAAACGCCAACCCAGCGCGGATTACCCACATGACCAAAACTCTGGATGTCGAGCGAATCATGCACCGGGCAGGGGAGCTCTGCAGCCAATCCGGTGCACGGCTGACCGACAAGCGGGCGAAACTGCTGGAGATTCTGGTTCGTTCCGAAACGCCGATGTCCGCCTATGAACTGGCCGATCAATACAATCGCCAGGCCGAACAATCGATGCCAGCGATGTCCGTCTACCGAATTCTGGATTTTCTTGAGCAAGAGCAGCTCGTTCACAAACTGTCATCCACCAATAAATACCTTGCCTGTGCACACATCGCCTGCGCTCACGAACACGAAATTCCACAGTTTCTGATTTGCCGCAGTTGTCAGAAGGTCAAGGAAATCGGCATCAAGAGCAGCATCGTCGAAGAGCTTTCCGCGCAGGTAGGCAAAGCCGGATTCAAACTGATGAATAGTCAACTGGAGCTGGACTGTCTTTGCAAAGCTTGCGCAAAAATGGAAAACGTAGCGAGCTGAGCATGTTTGTCGCTGCGGTTTCGTCGCGATTAGCCGAATGAAGTGTCAGCCTGAAGAATCCCAAAGCGCTACTAATCAAATGGAGCCTGTCATGCAGCCAATCAATCTCGCAGAAAAGCTCGCAACGTTCTCTGAATACTGGCAGCCAAGAGTGGTAGGGCAGTTCAATGGTCACGATCTGATGGTCGTCAAGGTGAAAGGCGAATTCCTTTGGCACAAACATGACGACACCGATGATTTCTTTCTAGTGTTACAAGGTCGCATCACGATTCGGATGAGAGAAGGGGACGTGACACTTTCCGCTGGCGAGGTATTTATCGTGCCAAAAGGTGCGGAGCATTGCCCGTTTGCTGAAGAAGAAGCCCACGTTCTGCTGCTGGAGCCGACGGGCACGCCGAATACCGGTGATGCGAACACAGCGGCGCCTCGACGAGTGATTTAGCAGTCCGTTATGGTGTGGCTGACGCGACATCCCGCACACAGCGAACGCTGAATCCGCAACTCATTGTGCCGGTATGGCGTCCGATTTGTTGTTTACTTCGGCCGATTAAACGTTCGATAGCGTGTTGTTCATGTGCCGATGTCGCCGTCCAGAAATTGGCGTGTTCACCAGCAAAAAGAAACCGGCCGTCACCACTGCGCCAACCGGCCAGCAGAACCTGTAAACCACTTTCACCACCGGCTTTCATCGCTGTGGCGATTGGAGGACCGCGCCAAATCGATTTTTCCAGCTCGTCGGCGGGCATACCTAAGCTCGCTTCAAGTTGTTGCCAGTCTTTGTCGCTAGGTAAGTGCCAGCCTTCAGGGCAGGCTTGTCGCGCTGTTTGCCAGCTGTAGAGTGCGCCGAATTGTTGATAGTGCGTGGTGCGACGTGCCGCAGCGCTATCGCCGTTGTCATGGCCATAAACCCAGATGCCGCATTCGCTGTCTGCCAGAGGGCATACGCGTGGTAACCAGGCAAGATTTTCGGCAAGCCATTCCTGCGAGCCAACGGTTACCGTGGAATAGCGGCGTTGATCACGTCGATCAATAATGTGTTGGCAGGCCGGTGACGAATCATTGCGCTGGCGCACTTCACCACCATTGCGACGCTTGATATCGGCTACGGCGCCGCCATCGAATATTACTTCGCCGCCATTGTTCAGCTCAGCATGCAAACGCTCACAGACCGTTAGCTGAATCTTGCCGCCGTTTCGGATCTGAACGGAGGCATTCAATGCTGGTGCTCTCGTTGCATCGATATCGACGCCGTTGCCAAGATTGAACGTCATTTTTTCGTTCAGCGGAAAGTCCGACTGTACCTGAATACGGCCGCCATTATGGCCATGCAAAGCGCGCAATATCGGCAACGATATCGCTATTGGCACCTCACGCAGGGATTCGCAGTTTTTCTCGCAGGAAAGCGTCAAAACACCATCAGCAATTTCTGCGTTTAATAATTGTGCAAGCTTCTCTTGCTCGGGCATTTGCAGTTGCGCCGTATCCGCATGGCGTATCTGAACATCGGGAACACCATTGATAATGACGGTGTCGAACTCCGTTGCAGCTTTCCTGGCCAAGGCGCTGTGACTGACAGCTTGAATCAACAACGCAGCGCTGATTTTCCACATCGCTGTTCTCGAAAAACTCATCCCACCTCTCCGTTTTTCTGTTTCTGAACAGACGCATACTAGCGCGACAGCTTAGGGCCGCTTTTCAAAATCTGTAATAAAACATGTCGAAATCCTCCGCGGAGCACCTCGATGCCGAGGCTGATAGCGATCTCGTTGGGAAGGTATGGATTGCTTGCGCGCAGGTTTTTCGCTATGTTTTCACTGATTTTCTGGTTGCATTTCATGCCAGAATGTCACGCGATTTCGCCCCGTTGTCTTTGATTGATAAAGCGCTTTATCAGCACGTTCCAGCAACTGTGAGGTCGTCGTGATATCCGCCTCAATCAGCGCCACACCGACACTGTCGGTTTGGCCAAGATGCTGCCTGCACCGAGCGTCGAACGCGCTCGGCAACCACCAACGCACCATCATGCGACGTGCCAGGCATGATGATCACAAATTCCTCGCCGCCATAACGTGCGAGAAAATCATAAGTGCGGACCGCGCGCTGAATGATCTCTGCCAACTTTCGCAATACTTCATCGCCAGCGGGGTGACCAAAGCTGTCGTTGTAGCTCTTGAAGAGGGTTGGCCGGGATGCTGGAAATTTTCGCCAAAAGCCAGCATAACAGTCTGATTTTAATTGAGTTTCTTGCTTGATCGCAGGACGGTTTGGTGAGACTCAGTCCCTAGACACTGCATCATGCCAGGCATCATCTTCGGCATGCAGGTAAATCGCGGTGGTCTCGAGTTTCTCATGCCTAGCGGTTTTGTTCACAAAGCGAATGTCGATTTGTTTGTCAGCGAGATGCGTAATCGCAGTATGGCGCATCCAATGCGTCGATGCTCGCCGAAGTGTACGGGCATAATCAGGCTGATTTGACTCAATGACTTCCGCGACTTCAATGAATAGCTCTTTGACCAAGCGATAAATCATATTCGCCGATACCGATCTCGTCCCTTTCTGACTTGGCATCAACGGTTTTTCGTCATCCATTGTCGGTTCTGGTGACCACCCTAAGTATGTACGAAAGCGCCTCACTGCCAGCATGCAAGCTGGCGACACCGGTACTTTTGCAGGCTTGTTTCCTTTGCCCACTACGAACCACCACCATCGGCCCCGAACCTCACGAAGGCTACCCATGTTATGTGTCGCCAACTCACTGACTCGCGGCCCGAGGTGATAAAGCAAGCTGAACAAATACCGCAAACGCTCAGCGCGGTCGCGTTCACGCACCGAAGTTGTTGGCAGGCCTTCAATATGTTTCCACACCAATTGCCATAGCGCATGATCCAAGTAGCGCGACACGGCCTCCGGTGTCGACCTATTGACGCCTTTGACTCTTCTTCGCGCCAGACCCATCGGATTGCCGGCAAGGTAACCTGCTGTCACCAAATACGTGAACAAACTATTCAGAATGTTCAGGGCTTGCGCTTGGCTTGCTGCGCTGACTGGGGCCTGAAACGGTCGCCATTC
Source organism: Permianibacter aggregans (assembly GCF_009756665.1). GTDB lineage: Bacteria > Pseudomonadota > Gammaproteobacteria > Enterobacterales > Permianibacteraceae > Permianibacter > Permianibacter aggregans. The sequence goes on along the minus strand of NZ_CP037953.1, from coordinate 77,304 downwards.
CGGAGAATGACGCGGTGCTCTTGGCCCACACCAACGCTCTTGCGGCAGCGGACTTTGCAAGAACTGCTGGTACCGCTGCAAGTCTTCGCGCTGCAGATCCGATAAGGCTTTTCCCCGCTCAAGCCAACACCAAAGCAACAACCTTTCGGCTTCTTTGCGGTAACTACGTAGCGTTTGTGGAGAGTCTACAAATTCGTTTAACCAGGCGTGCACTGCTGACAAGTCGTCCGTTGCGCCGAGTTGACAATGACCTTCGCCTCGATTGATTCCAGTAGAACCATCCAAAAACGCATCGGGCTGGTGCAATTGCTCCAATGGCACCGGAGCCATGCTCTGCAAAGTCATTTTTCTCGCCATTTTTTACTCCGATGCCGCGTAGCTGCCGTAATCCTAGCAAATTCATGATAAGCACGATAATCATGAATTTTATACTTAAAACATACTATAAATTACGGAATACGTAACATGATAAAGTATGAATAATCGGAAAGTCACCTGGTGGACGTTTTATGGGGCGTATTGGTGTGAGTTACGAAGAGTTTCTCGTTGTCGCGCGGCAATTGTTTGCGCAGCGACAGACCGTCACGGTAGATCGGGTTCGAGAACAGCTGGGTCGAGGTAGTCGCACCACCCTATTGAAATTTCTTCAACGGTGGCGCGACGAAGCGGTCAGTGAACCGGAGTTCTCATTGATGGATTTGCCTCCGCAGATGGTTTCCCTTGTCGAGGCCATGTGGCGTACCGCAGGGACACAAGCACGATTAGCGTTGAACCATGAGCGGGAGCAGCTGGAGTTACGGGAGCAGTCGGTCAAAGAAGGTGAACAGCTGAAAGAAGGTCAGTTGCAAGCACTGACCACGCAGCTAGCCGTGCATCAACAACGTGAGCAGGCGTTAGCAACAGAACTAGTAGGCTGTAAAGAAGCGTTGGCCCGCCTTCAAGTCGAGCATCAGCACGTGATGGGATTAGCGGAAGCCAAACAAGAAGCGCTGACGGCTTGTCAGGAGCAAATCAAAACGTTGCAGCAAAAACTGGCCCAGGAATCTGCGGAGCACGCAAAGCTAGTGATAGCAGAGCGTGAACGATATGAGATTGAGTTAGCACGCTGGCTAAAACAATTGGATGAAGCACGCGTTTTGCTTCGTAAGACCACAGATCGCTACGAAAAACTGGAAAAACGCCTGAACGTTGAGACGTCGCAAGCAAACGCTAACGGCGCTAAGTCGGAAAAAGGCCAACGAAAACCGTCCAGGCCAGCAAAACGCCAACTCGAAAAGTGAGGGCGATTTGCTGGTTCGAATGTTTCATACAAATCCAATGCGAGGGTTCGCCATCCCTGGCGTCTTCAATGGTATCCATCGACGGCACGCACTTTAGTCGCGCGTAACTCAAGACAAACCAATTACTTCAGCACGAAAACGTCCACCAAACATCGGCGCAACAACCCTGGGGAGAATTCGCGCTCGCTCACGCACGACATAGTCCTCTGGGAATCGCCGATGCTCGGCAAATGCCTGTTGCTGCTGACGGTGAGCTTCCGATTCGTACGCGAAGAGCTCTGCGCCTGAGAGTACAGCCGCTACACCAAAATTCATCATGACGTCACCGCCGACCAGGTGTTTCGGGTCAATAAAGTGCACTTCGGGATAACGCCCCATGGCAATGCGACATAGCACTCCATGCAGCAAGTTGGCTGAGTCAATGTCTCGCATATCAACGACTGCAACGCGTCGAGAATATTGCGGCTGGACATCGTAAGACTCAGTAAACATTGCTGGTCGGGCGAAATCCATGCGAATCCCTGGAGCGTCGATATCCTCGTCAAGTACCATGGCTTCCCATCGCCAACGGTCGGGATATCCCAACGAACCCAAACCTTCAATGCCCTGTTTTAACGCCAACTCGTTTCGTTCGCGTTGCCGATGAGAACGGAACACTCGGAATGCAATATTGCAAGCGGTCAGACAGTGCAGGGGTTTACAGGTTTCGGATGGTAGCCAGTGCATCGGGTCGATGAAATCAATGGCACGTGGACGGAGGTGAGCTATGGCGTTTATTGCCCGCATAACGCCCATTCCCGTACCGATGGGAGCGAGATCGAGAAGTAGGCCCACCGAGCCCGGTGTAAAGGTCAGATCTATGTCAGGAAACTTTATCGCGGATGGTTCGACAAACTTAGGATTGCCTGTTGATAGAGATCTGGCCATCGCTGACCAAGACGAGAACCCGTTTGTGCGTGCGACCATTTCCAGGCACTGCGCATGAGAGAGTCCGTTTTCCTTACTCAAGCGGCGAGCACGTTTTTTCACTGACTGAACAAGGTTTTGATCGAGAGTAGACATTGCATGATCCTCTACCGCCCACCTGAAAAGGTAACGTTGAGACACCATTGGGCGTGGCTTCGAGGCGGCATTGTCAATGCAATACATGGACAATCAACGAAGTCATGATGCTGCCAATTAAGGCTTTCCAATCGAGCTTACTCGACTCCCAATGTGGGCGGCTGGCACTCAGCCTAGTCAATAGTGTCTCATCAATCGTCTTCTCTGACAAGCTGATAACAGTCACGCGGCTTTGTTGTTTGCGCGGTTGAGCATGCTGAACAAATTTGAGATGAGGACTGGGCAGTCCCCGATGACATAAACGCTTTGTGCGAGCAGCAATGGAGTCGGTAAGAGAATAGCCAGAAGGTCATGCAAGTCGAACAATGACTAACTATCCAAGGCACCTTCGCGCGCGAATGGTTGTGTTAGCTGTTCAAGATAATTGACCGGATAATTTGGCTGCGTTGCGATTCCTATATCTGACATGGAAATTCGGTCGCGCAACTCAATGCGTGCGGAGCCTAAAACTCGATCCATCAGTGTCGTAAATAGACCGAAATTTACGTTACCTTCTTTTGTATTGAGGTGATGAAGTCGGTGCACAACATTCAGCGCGAGAATACGATGAAAGGGACGATAAAAGTAATTTACGTTGGAGTGTTGTAAAAGCAGTTGAATGACTACTGCAACCGCAAGAACGGCTAGAATGTCAACGGAAACCCCAATCAGCAGCAGGGGGATAACACCTGCCCCCGTTTCCAGTAATTGATGAATGGGGTGTTTCATCAAGCCATTAAAGCCATACATGCGTTTAACGCTATGATGTACTGCATGAAAACGCCAGAGGATTGAATAATGGTGGCTTGCGTAATGCATCAACGTAATGCCAGTGTCGGCAATCACTATTGCCAGCAACAGCTGGATTGTCAATGGCCATTTGTCGGGCCATAAATCAATTACCGTTATAACGCCTTCAAGGAAGGGTAGTAGCAACAACCCAAGAAGTGTTAGTGACTCATTAACGACTGCGTGAAGACAATCCCGTTTGGTGTCATTTTGGGCAATATTAAACATCTTATTATATGGCGCCACTCGCTCCGCAAGGAAAGAGATGATGATTAGTACGGTTACAAGCAAGGCTAACCACCAACGTGAGTGTTCCGAGACTACAATGTATACCGCCGTTCCATTGCCCAATATGAGGAATGCGGGGAGCTACAATATTTTGATCAGTGTAGGTAAGGAAATCATTCACAATCTCTCAAGCCGCGCAAGTTCGCTAGCATATGCAAGCGCTGAACCTGTGAATTGAACGAAACAGCTACTTTTCTGATAATAGGTTCGCTATGGTGGCGGGTGTTACACCAAAGGCATCTTGAACGGCGCGGCAAAAGTGAGCCTTATCGGCAAAACCCGCTATCACCGCGGCGTCCGTCAAAGGCATCTCCTGACTAAATTTTAATGCGCTCAACATTTTCAGCCACTTCTTATAGCTCCGAAGCGGAAGTCCTGTCTGTTCTGAAAACCAATGTGAGAAACGACTTGGTGATAGCTTTGTTAGATCGGCAAGAGTCTTTCGCGAAACATCAAGCCCTAGCGTTGAGCCTTCATGCAATTCCTTTAATACGCATTTCAGTTTTGGGCATTCTGCGGAAGTCATGAATCGATTTCGGAACTGATTTAGTGTTTCGGTAAGCGGTCCTGATCCGGTAAAGACCTCCAGATATGATTCACGTATCGAGTCATCCAGCGGGATTACTCCTTGCTTGGAATCACAAACGGGATTCGATGGGCAAGGCCAATTGTGGCCAGCAGGATCGAGATAAATGGACAAGACCGGCGCATACATCAGTTGATGTCGAACACCTGCAGGTATCCAGAAACCTTGTGCCTCGAAATGGCCGGATTTTGTCGCCACTTGAATTTTTCGGTCAAGACCAATGACGACCTGATGAGCCCAGTGTCGATGCGGTTGATTATCTCCAGACCGTCCAACAAATGCGCCGCATCCTACGGAAAGGGCGACTTCACCGAGCCATGACACTTTTGATAACCGATTAAGCATTGCATTGACCATCTGGGGAGCTCGCGAAAACAAGACATTATCCAATTGTGGCAAATCGTGTGCTAGATTTTTACGACAACACGCCCGTTTTCAATGCTATTCGGATGGTGATATGCCGGTTGGGACAATATTTTTGATTTCTCTGTTTTCAGGACTAGCGCTACCACTGGGAGGGTGGCTAGCTGCCCATGAAAAAGTACTACCAAGATGGTTAATCAATGAAACGCGGCATTTTGTTTTGGCTATGGCCGGAGGCGTACTGCTCGGTGCCATCACCATGATCCTGGTGCCAGAAGGTATGCATGCCTTCGACCATCCTACGTGGTCGGTAATACCAATAATTATAGGGGGAGTTTTCTTCTTTCTCTTTGAGCGGAATTTAGCAAGACGTGCTCACGAGGCACCGCAAATGATGGCAATGCTTCTGGACTTTGTTCCAGAGTCATTGGCGCTGGGGGGATTGGCGGCGATTTCACCGAAGACCGTACCTATTTTAGCTCTGATGATTGGTGTCCAAAATCTGCCTGAGGGGTTTAACGCATACCGAGAAGTACTTTGCCGTACTCAGTGTAAGTCGTCACATGCACTCTGGTTGCTAAGCCTTGCGGCGCTGTGTGGCCCCATTTCTGCAGTACTGGGCTTCTATTTTTTGGCGGATCAAGTTACCTGGCTAGGCGCCGTAATGCTGTTTGCCTCTGGCGGGATTATGTACTTGGTGTTTCAAGACATCGCTCCTCAAGCGAAGCTGAATCGACATTGGACGCCCGCACTGGGTGCCGTATTTGGTTTCGCGTTAGCGGTGTTTAGTAAAGCGATACTCAGCTGAGCGTTTACTGGAATTGCAATGCGCGGCTCAAAGTAGTTCAAGCGTCATTGTTCATCGGTACGCATGACAAATAACTTGGACTGCTCACAAGTTTTACAAATGGCATTTGCTTGCGGATGAAGTGATGTTTCAAGGTCCATTGGCTATGTGGTTTTCTGCCCTGGTGAAATGCTCGCCAAAGGAATGGCGAAGATCACCAAAATCACCCCTAACCACTGAGCAAATGACAGCGACTCAGAAAAGAACATGTAGCCGAAATACAAGCCAAATATCGGCGTCAGAAAACTATAAACATTCAGCTGGTAAAGCGGAGCCTTTTCCATTAACCAGAACCATATGGCAAAGGGCAGGGCTGTACCCGGCACTGCCATTAGTACGATGAGCCATAAATACTTAATATCACAGCATTGAATCGTCATGGGGGCCTGAAGCAGGACTAACAACAGGAGAGGCAAGGCTCCAAGCAATAGTTGCAATCCCATCGCATAGAGTACATCAACATGGCTGGCGATTTTTTTCAATAAAACATTGCTAATCGCGATGCTCGTAGCGCCAATCACCACATAGGTAATGCCACTTAGCGATTGGGGGTCAGAGGAGTAAATGCTGTCCCCACTGATTACAACAATGCCGAGAAATCCGACTGCATAGGCAACCAACGATTGTTTCCCAACCCTCTCGTTTAATATACACCACCCAAGCAAACCAGCGATCAATGGCTGTGTGTTGGTGAGTACCGTAGCGAGCCCAGGACTGATTAGGCGACCCGCATAAAACATTCCCCAAAAGCCCACGCTGGTCGCAAAAAACGCGATAGCCGAAAGATACGCATAACTGCGCGTTGTGTTGGGGATCGGCCGTCGCAATAGCCCCGCGAAAAATATCAAGAAGCCACCGGCGATGATCGCACGTAACGTCGCGGTTAACATGATCGGGGCATACGTTTGGCTTATCGAAATAAGCGGAAAACACATAGCCCAAAGCAGCATGGTGAGCGTGGCGCCAAAAACCACGGATAAATTTTGCCTTGGTTTTCCATCAGCTTTTTTCATTGATTCTCTACGTCATGTCGTAAATGAGGCTAGAAATAAGGACTCAACTTTCAAGGGCACCGACAATGGTACTGAGGGTGCTGATGACGTCGGATGTTCCTGATAAGATAGAGAGACCTATCAATCAGGATGGATATTCAGTTTGGGCCGCCACAAATGGCATAGTAATGATAAAAGTCGTCACACCATGCGCTGACTCCGCATTTATGGTGCCACCGTGTGCTTGAATGATTGATTTGACAATAGACAATCCTAGCCCAGCACCGTCGCTGTGACGTTGTCGTGACGGATCTATTCGGTAAAAGCGGTCAAAAATTCGGCCCAGATGCTCTGACGGGATGATTTCGCCGGGATTTTGGATGCGTATTTCGATCGAGCTTTTGTCTTGTTGCTCGATGTGAACAGTGATCGTGTTATTGGCCGGAGTGTGACGGATTGCGTTGCTGAGCAGGTTGGCAAAAGCACGACGGAGCATATCCCGATCACCACTGAATGTGCATGACTCCCCTTTAAGCGAAAAGGCTAGAGACTTTTCTTCCGCGACCGGCTCAAGGTACTCGAACAGCGAATTGAACTCTTCTTCCAAAAGAATGGTGACGGGATGCGTGCGAATCAGACCATTCTCTGATTTTGCCAACCAGAGCATATCGTTTACCATTTTTGCCAGCCGCTCCAGTTCTTCCAGATTCGAATACAGTAAATCACGGTACTCTTCTGCACTCCTTTGTTTTTGTACACCCACTTGAGATTGAGTGATGATATTAGTTAACGGCGTTCTGAGTTCATGGGCGATATCGGCGGAAAAATTTGCCAGTCTTTTGAATCCTGATTCCAGTTCCATAATCATGGCATTGAACGATCTGACCAACGCGCGAAGTTCACTAGGCACGGTTAACTCATCAAGCCGTAAATCCAGTCGGCCAGTGTGCACTTTCTTGATTTGATTGCTCAATGCCCGAATCGGCCCGTGCGCCTGATGAATGCCATACCAGGCAGCGAATAACGTAATAATGCCCGTCCCGAACAATATCCAGGTAAAACTCACCTGGAAAGCGGAAAGAAACTCTAAATGAAAGGTCATTTCCATCGCCGCCAGAACTCGGAATTCTTGACTGTGAATGTTTCGCTTTTTTACCGTTCCTCGGTAGGCAACACCATCTGCGTCCCAGACCAAAAGCGCCTCGTTTCGTACGAGAATTGTTAGAGGTGTGGTCATGGTGCCATGTTCGAATGGTTGAGGTGATGAACGAAAAAGAATTTCTCCCTTGCTGTCTTGCACTTGATAGTGGACACCATGGTGTCCCGTCACCGCATTCTTGAGCGTGGAATGATCGCCTTCTTCAAGGCTTTTCTCCAGAGCTTGAAAAACAGCATTGCTAATAACCTCCAATTCTTCGGCATCCTGTATCACGAAGTGATGTTCAATCGATCGTGTGACCAACTCAAAAATCAACCATAAGCTTAAGCTGATAGCAATGGTTACGAAGGTCATTACCCGGAATGACAATGAGAGGGAATGACGACTAATGCGGGACATGGTCCGTCTCTTCGATGTCCAACGTGTACCCCATTCCCCTCACCGTATGAATAAGTTTAGGAGCGAAACCTTCGTCAACTTTCACCCGCAACCGTCGAATCGCCACATCAATCACATTCGTGTCGCTGTCGAAGTTCATGTCCCAGATTTGTGAGGCAATCAGGGAGCGAGGCAGCACCTCACCTCGACGACGTACAAGCAATTCCAATAATGAAAATTCTTTTTGGCTCAACGCTAGCCGATGCCCGGAACGTGTAGCTCGACGCTTTGCCAAATCCAGGACTAAATCCGCAACCTCCATTTTGTCAGGTAGGATGTTGGCCGTTCCACGGCGCAACAACATCCGTACGCGGGCTAGCAGTTCGGCGAATACAAATGGTTTCACCAAATAGTCATCTGCCCCCAGATCCAGACCCGCTACTTTATCGTCGGTGCTATCTCGAGCGGTCAAAAACAGCACTGGTTCGCTACGTCCTGCCTCTCGCAGTGCGCGGAGAATTCTAAACCCATCAATGTCCGGTAACATGACATCAAGAATGATCAGGGCATACTGCTCCGTCATGGCCAAGTGATGACCCTCAAGGCCTGAACGAGCCAGATCCACGCGAAATCCAGACTCGCTCAAACCTTTCTGAAGGTATTCACCCGTTTTGAGTTCATCTTCGACTATCAAAATTCGCATGTAATTACCTTAAGCAAAAATCATCACGAAATAGCGATGACATGGCATAGCATGCCTGCCGGCATTCATTCGTAGGCAGCATATAGGCTGCAGTCGCACATCAACATTACACCAACATTACATACATGTAATGTTGGCGTCACGTGTGGGTCAGGCCAGAACGCCTATCGTTACTCCAATTCGATGTGAGAGTTGAGCTGCTGTGCCCGATTATGGAGACCCTGAGGCGATGAATCCGTTGCTACCCCGTTTATCACGACGACAGTTCCTCTATGGTGCTATGGCCAGCGGCATATGGCTCTCATTACCGTCGGGGTTACGGGCCGATACGATGGGGAACCGCATAACGGAGAATGTCCCAGCCATTTTGACCGGGCACACATTTGATTTAATCGTATCGGAGACCGAGGTCAATTTCTCAGGAGTAAGCCGACTCGCGACCACTATCAATGGCTCGATTCCCGCTCCTACACTGGTTTGGCGAGAAGGCGACACCGTTACCATTCGTGTGACGAACAAGCTCGGTGTAACTACGTCGATTCACTGGCACGGTATAATTCTTCCATTTCAAATGGATGGGGTCCCGGGCATCAGTTTCGATGGCATTGCTCCAGGAAAAACCTTCACATATCAATTCAAAGTACAGCAATCCGGTACGTATTGGTACCACTCCCATAGCGGTTTTCAAGAAATGACCGGGATGTATGGCGCGATCATCATCCTGCCGAAAAGTGGCGATGGTATCAACGCCGAGCGCGATCATGTCGTTCTACTTTCGGATTGGACGGATGACGATCCGATGGCGGTGTTTGCTCGATTGAAGCATCAAAGCGACTACTACAATTTCAATCAGCCAACGGTCGCCGATTTTTTTCATGATGCCAGAGTGCTGGGCATGTCCGCCGCAATTAGCAAACGACAAATGTGGAATGAGATGCGGATGAACCCAACTGATCTCGCTGACCTTTCTGCTAGCGCCTTAACTTTTTTAATGAATGGCCGAACGGCCGCAGGCAATTGGTTCGGGGTGGTAAAAAAAGGAGAGCGGGTCCGTTTGCGATTTATCAATGGCTCCAGCAACACATTTTTCGATGTTCGTGTTCCCGGGTTAAAAATGGTGGTTGTACAAGCTGATGGACAGAATGTTGAGCCCGTGACGTGTGAAGAGTTTCGCTTCGGACCGGGAGAAACCTATGACGTCATCGTGCGTACTGATGAAGATGCGCACACGATTTTTGCGCAAACGATGGACAGAACCGGCTTTGTGCGAGGAACACTCGGTACGACACCAGAAGTGCAGCCGCCGGTTCCTGACATGGATTCGCCGCAATGGCTGTCGATGACCGACATGATGGGGACAATGGGCGCTAGTGCTGGTACTCACGGAGGCCACGACGAAATGCATGGAAAAATGGCCATGGACCATAGTGCACATCGAATGGGGGCATCTCAGCACACGGGTCATGATTCACTCGCAGCGCCATCACAGCTCGTGCGGCATGCGCGAACCGAATATGGTGCAACCGTTGACATGCGAGTGGATACGCCGAGAACTAACCTGGACGATCCGGGCATTGGTTTGCGAAACAATGGTCGTCGTGTCCTGACACTTGATGATCTGCGAACGATTGGCGGCCCAATGGATGAAAGAATGCCGGCTCGTGAAGTCGAATTGCACTTGACCGGGAATATGGAGCGGTACAGCTGGTCATTTGATGGCGTCGAATTTGGGCAATCTACACCAGTACATTTTCGTCATGGTGAACGAGTCAGAGTAATTCTGCAAAACGATACGATGATGACACATCCGATGCATTTGCACGGTTTGTGGAGCGAACTTGAAAACGACAAAGGGGACTTTCTTGCTCGGCGCCATACCATCCCCATTCAACCTGCGCAACGGATAAGCTTTCAAGTTACGGCGGACGCGCTGGGCCGATGGGCGTGGCATTGTCACCTGTTATTCCACATGGATGCGGGCATGTTTCGCGAAGTGGTGGTGTCATGAGTCGTCATTTGGGAGTGTGGGCTGTTTTCACGCTGCTTCCCCTTTCGGGCAATGTGTTCGCCGATCCACCGAAGCGCGAACAGTCCGATTACAGCGAACATCCGGCAAGTAATGCGGCCAAACCCAAGCTTGCTAACGCACATTCCGCCCATCGAATGAGCGAAACGCAGGACAGCACTGCGGCACCAGGAGAGTCGCAACACGATCACGACTCTGTGAGCAACCGTAAGACTGATGCACCTGTCTCTGCACGCGATCCAGACCAATGGAGCGATGGACTTAAACGAGGAGAAGGGCCGTATTTCGTTGCCCGTGACGGCAAATTGCGATTGATGGATGAAAAATGGTTCGCCGCGGTGATGTTTGAGGAGTTCGAGTATCAAGACCTGAACGCGGGGGGAGCTGGTGCTTACGATGCGCAAGCCTGGTATGGACGAACCTATGACCGCTTAACGGTTAAAGCAGAAGGAGCGTTTTCAAAGGGTCGCGTGGGTGAAGCGCGAAGTGAGCTGCTATGGAGTCACGCCATTGCGTCGTTTTGGGACGCGCAATTGGGGGCACGCTTCGACAAAGGTGAGGACGTTGATCGCCGCTGGTTGGCCTTGGGCATCCAGGGTTTGGCACCGTATTGGTTTGAAGTTGATGGCGGGCTGTACTTAGGCGAACAAGGAAGGAGTGCATTACGCCTATCTGCGTCTTACGATGTTGTATTTACTCAACGATTGATCCTAGTGCCGGTGATGGAGGTGGAGGCTTTTGGTAAGGCTGACGCGCCAAATGGCATAGGAAAAGGACTGGCTACCGGTACATTTGGGCTGCGGTTTCGCTACGAATTCTCCCGCCAGTTCGCTCCGTATATTGGAGTAGAGCAGGAATACGCGTACGGCGATACGGCAGAGCTTCGTCGTCAACGATTCGAGGAACCCCGCGAAACATACTGGGTGGCAGGTGTAAGGTTTTGGTTTTGAGCATGTAGTGTTGGGGTCATGATTCGGTGCCATGACTTCGCAGAGATGTACAGGTTGACTGCACCCTACTGAGTTGGAGATTGAATATGAATCGGAAAATGGTTTTGATGCTTACCACAGCATTGTTTTCGGGAGTGTCCTCACAGAGTTTTGCTCATGATCCCAGTGAGCATGAGAAGGAAAAGGAAGCCGTGGATTGTAGCAGCATGAAAGACATGGACCATAGCAAGATGGATATGACTGATCCAGTCATGCAAGCCATGATGAAGCAATGTCATGACGAAATGGAAAAAGCCAAGGAAAAAGTCACGCCGGATGAAAAAGCCACCGAAACAGAGAAGAAAAAGGCAAAGAAGAAGAAACACGACCATAACGAGGAAAAGTGAGCCTAAGGAAAACCATTCCCTGCCGCCCGATTCGGCGGCGGGGATGAAGGGAGCGTTATGTCAAAACATATGTCTGCGAATGAAAAAGCCTATATTGCTGCCTTGCGATACCAGTGGCTCACCCCGATGTATGACCGGGTCGTGAAGTATTCCACGCGCGAGCACACCACTAAACATGCATTATTGGACATGGTGAAAATCGAAGCGGGCGAGCATGTCCTCGATGTCGGCTGTGGCACCGGAACTTTGGCATTGATGGCTAAAACTGCACAACCCTACGCATTGGTTTTTGGCATTGATGCGGATAAACACATACTTGATATCGCCCAGCAGAAAGTCCGTCGTCAACGCTTTCATGTGCAGTTTAGTCAGTCATGGGCTGACAAACTAAACTTCGCGCCTAACACATTTGATTGTGTGGTGAGCAGCCTTTTCTTTCATCACTTGCAGTGGCAGGAAAAGCTGGCTGTCGCCACTGAAATTATGCGTGTACTCAAGCCTGGCGGGCGATTTGGTATTGCAGACTGGGGCGAGCCGAGCTCACTGGTTATGCGTTATCTTTTTAAACCAGTCCAGTGGCTGGATGGGTACAGCAATACGCAAGAGAACCTAGATGGCAAGTTGAAGCTGATGCTGGAAATAACAGGATTTCAGAGCATTGAAACCGTCAAGCATTTCAATACCATTTTCGGTACATTAAGTTTGCATTTGGCATACAAGCCATTCAATTCATAAAAGGAAAGCGTGCACCGATGAAACGACTGCTAATCGATGTTATCGCCACCGTGGTTGTGTTGTTTCTGGGGATGGTGGTTTTTGCCTGGACCGGGTGGTATCCCATAGGCGCGGATGTTCCACACTATTCCGTTACTACGGAGGCATTAACATTGTTGCGCGAACGGGCAATCAGCAATGCCAGCGCAGGGATCAAAGTGCCACCGCTGGATGATCCGAGTTGGTTGATTCGTGGAGGCGCCGATTACGATGCGATGTGCACGGGTTGTCATCTCAAACCAGGGCAAGCGTCCAGTGATCTCAGTTTAGGCTTGTATCCAGCACCGCCAAATTTGACACAGTCGAACGCTGAACATGGGCATGCCGAGTCGAAGGAGCTGACAGCTGCGCGTCAATTTTGGGTGATCAAGCATGGCATTAAAGCGTCGGGGATGCCTGCTTGGGGGATTACTCATGACGATCAGCGGATTTGGGAAATGGTGGCATTCCTGCAAAAACTCCCAGATATGACGCCAATTCAGTATCAGATTCTTACTGGGCGTTCATCGAACAAAACGCCTGACGCATCTCACCAGGGGCACTGAAATGCACTTTCTAACGCGAACATTGCTGTTGAGTCTGAGCATCATACTGCCGGCAACAGTGATTGCTCATAGTGGTACGGACCCCAAGACTGAACTGAGTAAAAATCTGAAACAGTCCAAGGCGTTGCATGCCGCGATCAACGGGTCACTGAACACTCAGCAGCGGCTCGAGTTACTGCAACAACAGGTTCGTATCCTGGAAAATCGGATTCACACCCTAAGGGATGCCATGATCAGAGACTTTCCGCATGTGAAAGAAGCGATGAGTCGTTATCGGATCAATTATATCGACATTACTGACACGACATTAGTTGATCTAAAGCAAACATTGGAACAAATGAACGCGCTAATGTCGGAGTCGTCGGCATTGCAACCAGCCGTTCCATGAATGCACGTTTAACCATTAGCATCGGTTAGGAGCAAGAGGGAAGATACATGAACCTTACGGATCCTGTCTGCGGGATGGCGTTGAAAGACGATAGCCTTGATCATCTTGAACATAACGGGAACACCTATTACTTTTGCAGTAAAAAATGCCTTACCAAGTTCAAAGCCAATCCGAAACAGTATCTGGGTGATACCCCAGAAACCTCGCTGGAAGCGAACTCCGCCGCAACGGTGGAGTATACCTGCCCCATGCACCCAGAGATTCGTCAAGCGGGTCCAGGTACATGCCCCAAATGTGGTATGACGCTTGAGCCCGTTCAACCGCTCCTGACGGAGGAGCGCAATCCCGAACTTGAGGACTTCCGCCGCCGGTTTTGGTGGACATTACCGCTAACCATCATTGTCACCCTACTGGCGATGTCGGGCGGTTTTTTTGATCAGTGGCTCGGAGGTAAGCGGCAATGGATTGAATTCGTGCTTTCCACGCCCGTGGCGCTCTGGTCGGGCTGGCCGTTTTATCATCGAGGGTTGCTATCGGTCATCAATCGCTCGCCGAACATGTGGACCCTGATTGGTCTCGGCACGGCTACCGCTTATGTGTATAGCGTTGTTGCGATCCTGTTTCCAGGGCTCTTTCCGGAATCGTTTCTAGTTAAGGGTCATGTGGAAGTCTATTTTGAAGCGGCCGCCGTGATCATTTCCTTGACGCTACTGGGTCAGATCCTGGAGCTGAAAGCACGCTCTGAAACCGGTGCCGCGATCAAAGCGTTGTTGGGTTTGGCACCAAAAACCGCAAGACGTATTTCGGAGAATGGTGAAGAACAAGATGTGCCGCTAACACATGTCCATGCTGGAGATCGCCTGCGGGTTCGTCCTGGGGAAAAAATTCCCGTTGATGGTGTGGTGCTTGAAGGACAAAGTGCAGTCGATGAATCGATGCTCACCGGCGAGCCGATGCCCGTCAGCAAAAAAGAAGGGGACAGCGTTATCGGTGCCACGCTCAACACCAGTGGCGCGTTAATTATTCAGGCTGAAAAAGTGGGGTCTGCGACCGTACTCTCACAGATTGTCCAGATGGTCGCACAGGCACAGCGCTCGAAAGCGCCTCTGCAACGGTTGGCCGACATAGTTGCTGGGTATTTTGTGTTAGTGGTGATCGGCATTGCGATTTTAACGTTTCTTGGCTGGGGATTATGGGGACCCGAACCGAGTTGGGCGTTTGGATTTATCAATGCAGTCGCGGTGCTCATTATCGCTTGCCCTTGCGCATTGGGCTTGGCGACACCAATGTCAGTGATGGTGGCGACCGGGCGTGGTGCCAGTCAGGGTATTTTGTTCAAAGATGCAGCTGCAATCGAACATCTGCGCAAGGTAGACACCTTAATTGTTGATAAAACAGGAACCTTGACAGAAGGTAAGCCTGCATTCGACTCCGTGATCGGCGCATTAGGATATACCGAAGAAGAGGTACTGCGACTGGCAGCGAGTTTGGATCTGGGTAGTGAACATCCCCTGGCACATGCCCTGGTTGCTGAAGCAAAAACGAAAAAGCTTGCATTAACCGAACCCGAGACCTTTGAGTCCGCTTCCGGTATTGGCGTTCGAGGCCGGGTTGAAGGACATGAGCTGGTGCTGGGGAACACCGCGTTGATGGAAGAGGCGGGTATTGCATGGCAACCCCTGCAAGAGCAAGCAGAGAAGCTACGTGCGCGCGGGGCGAGTGTGATGTACCTCGGCGTAGGCCAACAACTGGCAGGCGTGTTAGCGGTGGCCGATCCAATCAAGCCCTCAACGCCAGAGGCGATCGCCACGCTGCGTCAGCAAGCCGTCAACATCATCATGGCTACGGGTGATGGTGAAACCACGGCAAAATCCGTTGGCGAGCAGTTAGGCATCGACGAAATTCACGGGGAAGTCCGTCCGCAAGACAAAGAACGTCTGGTCGCCAAACTTCAGTCGCAACAGCATAAGGTCGCGATGGCCGGAGATGGTATTAATGATGCGCCCGCGTTGGCTCGTGCAGATGTGGGAATTGCCATGGGGACAGGTACGGATGTCGCCATGAGTACCGCGCAACTAACGCTGGTCAAAGGTGATCTGAGAGGCATCGCGGTCGCTCGCCAGCTGTCCGTAAACACCGTTCGCAATATGCATCAGAACTTGACGTTTGCCTTCTTGTATAACGCTCTGGGAGTACCGATTGCGGCAGGACTACTTTATCCCTTCACGGGTATGTTGCTCTCGCCTTTGATTGCTGCGCTGGCCATGAGCTTGTCCTCGGTTTCAGTCGTTTTCAATGCGTTGCGATTACGGCACGTGAACATCAACGTGTAGCGAGGTGAATCATGAAACATGCTGAACCTTCCTTCTGGCGCACTCCGTCTGGTTGGATTGCCTTGGTGCTGATTGCTTTTGCGGTGTACTTTCTCTTGATGGAGCATCGTGAGCATGTGTTTGCGTTCTTACCGTTTGCCATTATTTTGCTTTGTCCCGTGATGCACATCTTTATGCATCGGGGGCACGGGCACCATCATAATCACGATGGGTCAGCCAAGTCAGCGCAACACAAGGAGTCGCACCATGACCACTGAATCGGGGTATGGCCTGTGGTCATTGGTGATCCTGAATTCCGTATTCTTTATTTTCTTCGCGTTCAGTTTCACCAAACCAAAAACCGCACTGGACTGGCGAAGTCTTGGTGCCTTCAGTGCATTCATAGTGGCACTGTTTACGGAAATGTATGGGATACCGTTAACCATTTATTTTCTGAGTCCATGGTTGACCAAGCTTTATCCTAATGTCGATTTTCTTGCACATGAAAATGGCCACTTGCTGCATACCTTACTTGGGTTTTCCGGCGACCCACACTTTGATCCTCTGCATTTGCTGAGTACGGGATTACTGGTTTTTGGTTTCTACGTGCTGTCTTCCGCCTGGAGTGTTTTACATAAGGCGCAGAAAAAAGGGGAGTTGGCGCAAACGGGCTGGTATGCAAAATGCCGTCATCCACAATACTTGGCATTCATCATCATTATGTTTGGCTTCTTACTGCAATGGCCTACACTACCGACTCTGCTGATGTTTCCTGTCTTGATCTGGGTCTATGTAAGATTGGCCAAAACAGAGGAGAAGCTTGCCATTGATGCGTTTGGAGATGCTTATGTCTCGTATCAACAGCGAGTCCCTGCCTGGATTCCATCCTGGCGAGGAAACCATGACATCGCGCAGCACCAATGATGACGAAGAGGGGATAACTGATGAACATTCAACCGATTAAATTTGCAATTGCCAGCGCAATAACAGCGCTGATCGTGTGGTTACTATGCAGCGTTATGGTATGGCTGCATCCCCAGTTCATGCTGTCACTATCCGGCGATATGTTCCATGCGAACCTGGCGCCCATGGGATGGCAGTTAACCATATCAGGTGTTATAAAAGGCGCGTTCGCGTGGATGATTTTCGCTGCGATCTTTGCCTGGCTGTTGGCGACTTTCTATAATCAGCTTCAACAACAAAAGAAAGCTTGACGTTCACTCAAGATCATGAGTTTGACGATGTCACAAATACCTAGCCAAACGATCACGAAAAAGCACTGGCGTTGCTGGTTGGTGTTGCTGGTGTTCGTTCTGCAAAGTGTAGCCGTGGCGACCACCAAACCATCACATGTTCAGCATTTTGCATCCGGTGGCGCGGAGATTCATCAGCAGTCTCAGGAATGCCATCATCAACGAGGTGAACCACAGATCAGTTCCTCGGCGGAGTGCTGTCAGCACTGCCCCGGTGCGGCACTGTGCAGTCCTTTTTCCGGCAGTGGTGGATGTGATCCACTGCCTCATGCCGTTTCATTGGTTTCCAATGTGGTGATTTGTCCTCTAATTGCTCTGGTTGCCAACGAACGTCCACACACTCGTGCGTTCTCTGCTCGCCTTTCTGATCACGACGTTTACCGCCCTCCCAAATCAACGCCATCAATCGCTTGATTGTATCCTCAGCATGTTCGAGATAGTCCCGGTATGGTGATGATCTCATGGGAAGCGTTCCTTTTACATGCAACCAGAATAGGCCTGTTGAAACGAATTGGAGGCAAACCATGCGACGACTTTCGCTGGCAACCACCCTGATACTCAGCATCATTTCCCCCATTTTTGTCACTGCTTGCAGTGATGAGCCTTCATCAACGAGCAAGGAAATGGTGAGTCGCGATACCCCCGTACTCCAAGGCGACGAAATTGCCTTGGAAATGTATAAGAGTCCGACCTGCCAATGCTGTTCCAAGTGGACTCATCACGTTGAAGCGTTTGATTTTGATGTGACCTCTCATCACCCAGACGACCTGTCTGAAGTGAAGAAAAAGTTTGGTGTACCCGACCGATACCACGCCTGTCATACCAGTGTTACATCAGATGGTTTTGTGTTTGAAGGGCACATTCCAGCGAAATTTATTCGCCAATATTTGATGGAGAAGCCTCCAGGTACGCTGGGTCTGACCGTTCCAGGTATGCCGCTCGGTAGCCCGGGCATGAATGTAGGAGGACGGTTTTCGCCATACACCATTTTCCTCATTCACACCGATGGCTCCGTAAGCAATTACGCTGAGATCAAGACCTACGAGGATCAGTATGATATCGACTAAACGCCCGCTGGTTGTGGTCGCACTGACCTCGACACTAAATGCTTTTGCTGCCGCTGAGCCAGTGACAACACCGCAGGCAGCGCCCGCGCTCACCGTAGACTACGCGATAACCATCGCGCATCAGCGCGACCCATGGATAAGCGCAAGCCAGTCGAGAGAGTCATCGTTGCAGGCGGAGGCGATCTCCGCATCGACAATGCCCGATCCCCGCCTGTCTTTCTCGCTCGCCAATATACCGGTGGATAGCTTTTCATTGCGTGATGAAGGCATGAGCCAGGTGGTGATTGGGGCTTCACAAATCATCCCGCGCGGCAATACGCTTGCATTGCTTCAGCAGCAAAAAAACCAACTGGCGGCACAACATCCTTCGCTACGTCGTGAGCGGCGTGCCAAAGTTGCCTCTATCGTGGCTGAGCTGTGGCTAAACATTTATCTGATTCAAGAGTCAGAACGGCTGATTTCCGAGGAGTTACCGCTATTTCAACAGTTGGCGAGTTTGACCGACGCGAGGTATCGATCGGCATTAGGAAAGACCCGACAAGCAGACGTGATACGCGCGCAGTTGGAATACACCAAACTTCGTGATCGCTTACTTGATTTAGCCAAACAGAAAAAAGGTGCTCTGCAAAAACTGGGTGAGTGGATAGGTGTTGAACGACTACCCACCGAAGTTGATATCCAATCCGAAGTGTTTCAGCTTTATCAGCCACGGATATTGGAAGGGCTGGATGGCGCACCTCACTATCAACGCGCACTGGTGGAGAATCATCCATCGGTGCAAGCGTTTGATGCGCTCGTTGGTGCTTCTCACACACAAACGGAGTTAGCCAAACAGCGATATCGGCCGGAGTGGATGATTACTGCTCAGTATGGAATTCGCGACACCGATCCTACCGGCAATGATCGTTCCGACTTGTTTTCCGTTGGCGTTAGCTTCGACTTACCCCTCTTCACCAGCAATCGCCAAGACAAGGATGTCGCCGCCGCCATCGCCAATACCAAAGCCCTTGAATCTGATCGAGAGCGAATGTTGCGTAGTCTTGAGGCAATGCTGCTGTCTTCGGTTGAGGAGTGGCGTCAGGTTTCAGCTCGAGTCGATTTGTATCTGCGATCAATATTGCCGGAGAGTCGTATGACTAAGGAAGCGGCAAGGTCCGCCTACATGCACGATGATGGCGATTTTCCGGAGCTGGTACGAGCACAAATTGCCGAATTGAACGCCAAGCTTGAACTCGTGAACTTGCAGGTAACTGAGCGCAAATACTTGGTGCAATTGAATTACATTCTGGTTGGTGCGATGAACGGCACAACGAATCATTCAGCAGCCTCAGAAGGAGAACAAGATGAATAAAATTGTCGTCACGGGGCTCACGCTGATCGTTGGTGCTGTCATCGGAGCAGGCGTGGTAGCGTGGCTACTACCAACGGCATCATCACCGGTCCCGGCCGAAAAAAAACCACTGTACTGGGTGGCGCCGATGGACCCGAGTTATCGTAGAGACAAGCCCGGAAAATCACCGATGGGTATGGATCTTATCCCGGTTTACGAAGAGCAATCCGCTAAAGAATCACCTGGAACAGTCCGTATTGTTCCCGACGTCGAGAACAATATTGGCGTTCGCATTGCCAAAGTTGAGTTCGCCGGCCTTGATCAGCGCATCGATACAGTTGGCTATGTCCAGTTCAATGAAGATGAGTTGCGGCATGTTCATCCCCGTGTCGAGGGCTGGGTAGAGACTTTGCACGTTAAAGCGGAAGGTGCAAGCGTTCGAAAAGGAGAGCCTGTGTACAGTCTCTATTCCCCTGTTCTTGTCAATGCCCAACGTGAGTTCATCCTAGCCCATGAGCAAGGTCGGCCCGATTTGCTAGCCGCCGCTCGACAGCGTTTGGTGGCGCTAGCATTTCCGATCGACAAGATTGACTCACTGATAAAGACTGGCCAACCGTTGCGAACCGTAACTATTGCCGCGCCGCTTTCTGGCGTGGTCGAAAATCTGGGTGTGCGTGAAGGCGTATTCATCAAGCCTGGACAAACTGTGGTATCACTCGGTTCTCTCGATAAGGTTTGGGTCATTGCAGAAATCTTTGAGGCATCAGCCCAACACTTATCACTGCATGACGAGGCAATTATCAGTTCGGATGCCATGCCTGACGTTCGTTGGAGCGGCCGCATTGATTACATCTACCCAGTGCTCGACAACAAGACTCGGACGGTACGAGTTCGAATCGTTGTGGACAACGATGGCAAGCAATTGAAGCCCAACATGTTTGTTCGAGTTTACCTAAACGATGACCAACCAACACCACGGATGGTCGTTCCGCGTGAAGCGGTAATTCGAACAGGGGCTCAGGATCGCGTGGTTGTGGCGCTGGGCGATGGCCGCTTCAAATCTGTGGCCGTCAAGGTTGGCCAAGTTGGTGGCAACAAAATCGAGATTTTGGACGGACTGATGCCTGATGATGAAGTGGTGATATCGGCGCAGTTCCTGCTCGACTCAGAATCAAGCAAAACATCCGACTTCATACGCATGCAGCATAGCCAGGATCAAGCCACAGGACCGTTAGCCGTATGGGTCAAGGCGACCATTACATCGTTGATGCCTGAGCACAAGATGGTGAGTCTGCAGCACGATGAAGTGCCGGATTGGGGATGGCCCAGCATGACAATGGACTTCAGCACAGCGGATGATGTCGACCTGACATCACTCCGTGAGGGCATGGTCATACATGTGGAACTCAAAAAAGCCGACGACGGAAAGGTGGTAGTGAACGCGGTTCACATACCAGAGCAGAAGAATATCGATGGTCCGCCATCAAAGCGCGAATCGCCTGAGTCGGAGTACGCGGATCCCGACACCGAAGTTGACCACAGCCATCACTGAGGATACTGATCATGATTGAGGCAATTATCCGATGGTCAATCGGTAACCGGTTTCTGGTGTTATTGGCTACCATCATTCTTATGGGCATAGGGTTGTACTCGGTGAAAAATACGCCGGTTGATGCCATCCCCGATTTGTCTGATGTGCAAGTGATTATCAAAACCAATTTTCCGGGGCAGGCTCCACAAGTTGTCCAGGACCAGGTGACGTATCCCTTAACCACGGCAATGCTGGCGGTGCCGGGTGCGGTAACGGTTCGTGGTTATTCCTTTTTCGGTGACTCCTATGTTTACGTAATTTTCGACGAAGATACCGACGCCTACTGGGCCCGCTCGCGGGTGCTGGAATATTTATCACAAGTCGCACCAACGTTACCTGCGAATGCACGACCACAACTCGGGCCGGATGCGACTGGCGTTGGTTGGGTTTATATCTACGCGTTGATCGATAGAACAGGACAGCACGATCTCAGTCAGCTGCGGAGTTTGCAAGATTGGTTCTTGAAATACGAACTGCAAACCGTTGATGGGGTATCGGAAGTCTCTGCTGTGGGCGGCATGGTCAAGCAATATCAAGTAACGGCGGATCCCAATAAGCTTCGCGCCTATGGCATGCCGATGGCGCATTTACAGCAAGCAATACAACGCGGCAACCAGGAGATTGGTGCATCAGTTGTTGAAATGGCAGAGGCGGAATACATGATTCGTGCCACTGGCTACATTCAATCCATTAAAGACTTGGAATTATTACCACTAGGGCTTAACGCAAATGGCACCCCCATCTTGCTGAAGGATGTCGCGGAAATAGGTGTAGGCCCTCAGATGCGACGAGGGATTGCCGAGTTTAATGGCGAGGGAGAAACCGTTGGCGGCATCGTCGTCATGCGCTATGGTGAGAACGCCCAGACCACAATTGATGGCGTGAAAGCAAAGCTCGCGCAGCTACAAAAAAGTCTGCCTGATGGCGTTGAGGTGGTTCCGGTTTATGATCGTTCCAGTCTCATTCAGCGTGCCGTCGACAACCTGTGGTACAAACTGCTGGAGGAGTTTGTTGTCGTGGCAATTGTATGCATGGTGTTTCTGTTTCATGTGCGTTCCTCACTGGTTGCTATTGTCAGCCTGCCAATTGGCATTCTCACAGCATTCATTGTTATGCACGCCCAAGGCATTAACGCCAACATCATGTCACTAGGAGGGATTGCGATCGCTATTGGCGCGATGATCGACGGTGCAATCGTCATGATCGAGAACATGCACAAGCACATGGAGCGAACGCCGCTCACCGACGCCAATCGCTGGGAAATTGTCGCTCGTTCTGCTGTGGAAGTAGGACCTGCCTTATTTTTTAGCCTGCTGATCATCACCGTGAGTTTTGTGCCGGTGTTTACGCTGGAGGCGCAAGAAGGACGGATGTTCTCACCGCTAGCTTTCACGAAAACCTATGCCATGGCGGCCAGTGCTGCACTGGCTATTACGTTAGTGCCAGTGCTGATGGGGTACTTCATTCGCGGGAAGGTTATTGCTGAGCACAAAAACCCGATCAATCGTTTTTTGGTTGCCGCTTACTTGCCAGTATTGAAATGGGTTTTGAACTACCCCAAGACAACCTTACTGGCAAGCGGGCTCATCGCCGTGTTTGGTTTATGGCCGCTCACCCATATCGGGAGCGAGTTTATGCCTCCACTTGATGAAGGCGACTTGATGTACATGCCGACAACGTATGCCGGCGTATCAATCGGCAAAGCCAGGGAAATCCTGCAACAAACCGATAAACTCATCAGAACCATACCAGAGGTAAAGACGGTTTTTGGCAAGATAGGGCGAGCTGACACCGCCACCGACCCAGCACCTTTGACTATGGTGGAAACCTTTATTCAATTGAAACCAAGGGAAGAGTGGCGTGATGGCTTAACGCCCGATGCGCTCAGAAAGGAGCTGGATACGATAGTAAAAGTGCCTGGCATCACCAATGCGTGGGTGATGCCAATTAAAACTCGCATTGATATGTTGGCTACTGGAATCAAGACGCCGGTTGGCGTCAAAGTTTCCGGACCAAAACTGGAGGAAATTCAGCGCATCGGCAAACGATTGGAAGAGATTCTCATTGACGTACCCGGTACGGCCTCGGTGTATTCGGAACGGGTCGCGGGAGGACGCTACATCAAAGTCGATATCCAGCGAGATAAAGCTGCGCGCTATGCGCTCAACATCGCCGATGTACAACAGGTCATCGCTACGGCTATCGGCGGTATGAATATTGCTCAAACCGTTGAGGGGCTTGAACGCTACCCAATCAATCTCCGTTATCCACAGGCTTACCGTGACTCTCCTGAACAGTTGGCACAACTACCGCTGGTCACTTCACAAGGTCAGCGAATCGCGTTAGGCGATGTCGCCAAGGTTTACGTTGAAGACGGCCCACCAGCGATCAAAAGCGAAAATGCCCGACTCAACGGCTGGACTTACGTGGATTTGAATACGGATGACATCGGCCGCTATGTTGAAGCAGCCAAAAGAGTGGTCAATGAGAAATTGGACTTACCTGCAGGTTATGCGGTCACGTGGTCTGGTCAATACGAATACATGGAACGGGCCAAGGAAAAGCTGAGCTATGTTGTACCCCTTGCCATAGCGATCATCATCGTGTTGCTGTATTTGAACTTCAACCGCGTCTCCGATGTCGTTTTGATTGTCGGGCTCTTGCCGTTTTCGTTGGTTGGGAGTATCTGGTTAATGTATTGGCTGGGTTTCAACTTCTCCGTTGCCGTAGGGGTTGGGTTGATCGCCTTGGCAGGAGTTGCGACGGAGTTGAGTGTGATCATGCTGGTGTTTTTACAGATCACCTATCGTGACGCATTAGATCGCGCTAAACGAGAAAATCGACCGATGGCACTAGAGGAGTTCAAACAGTCCATTATTGAAGGGGGGGCACTCAGAATCAGGCCGAAAGCCATGACCGCCAGTGCCATCATTGTTGGCTTGCTGCCAATCATGTACGGCACCGGAACAGGCTCTGAAGTGATGAGCCGAATAGCCGCGCCGATGGTGGGAGGCATGCTCAGCGCTGTTTGGTTAACCCTGATCGTGTTACCCGTAATTTACTTTTTGATTCATCGTCGCCATCACAGGTAAGAAAGTGCCGGTGACTTGCGAGCATGAAGGAAGCGGGGATTTCAGTCTGAGGAGGAAGTGACAAGTAATCCGCACATACTTGATATCGATCAACTTCTTCCGATTCGATATCAAGTATAAGTTTGATCAATATGGCAGGGACTCGATAATGAGCAGGCGACGACGCGACTTACTGACAATGCTGATGCTGATCGTTTTCAGCATTGGCGTCAGTGCGGGTACCGGTCACCGCTGTGCAAGCAAGTCCCTCGCCAACACCGCTCCCGCATCATCCTCACAATCGTTGACCTTAGACCATAGCGATCATCATCCGTCGCACAACGCATCACTTCACCACAGTCATCATCTGTCGACAGCGGATGCAGAAAATTTGGCGTCCGACGCTGTGCATAGCCATCAACATGAGAGTAATGCCTGTCACTGTCTCAATTGTAACTGCCCACCATTGAACTGCAGCCACATGGTACTGCCCGGTGACGAATCATTGGTACCGGTCACTCTCCCAGGGCATGACACGTTTTTGCCACTCCACATCACGTTCGTCACTAGCTTCTATATCCCTCATTTCCGACCACCCAAATTCTTACGGTAATTCCTCGTTACTGACGTTGCGTTGTGGAGTCATTGCTCCACGATGAACAGGAAGCTTTCCGTAGGAGAATGAGATGAATACACCACGTCTAGCGCTTGGACTTCTTGCGCTTTGGGCGACGCCTTGCCTGCTCGCAGCACCATACAACGAACTTCCGGCTGGTCGGTTTGCACTAGTCGGATATGGAGATGTCAAGTACGAATCTGTCGATTCCAGTGATCAACGTGCGTTCAGTGCGCGTTTTGTGCCAATTTTCTTGTTCAGTTTATCGGACCGAATGCATATCGAAGCGGAAACCGAAATCTCGCTTGATGCTGAGGGGGAGACGGAGGTCGAACTAGAGTACGCCGATATCCATTACTTTTTAACCGACTCCAGTACTCTAACCGCCGGCAAGTTTTTGCTGCCGTTTGGTCAGTTCAGTGCCAACTGGCATCCGAGCTGGATAAACCGCTCGCCGTGGACGCCAGGTATTTACGGGTCACACGGAGGCACGCAAGCCATGACACCACTATTGCCGGTGCTGAGTGATGTTGGTGTGGCATTTCAGCAGGTAATGTCTCTATCAGATCGTCAACGCATTTTCCTGGATGTCTTTCTCACCAATGGTGTCCGTGCGGCGGAACACGAGGAGGAAGAAGGAGAGGAAGAAATGGAGGAGTTGCCTGAGCTAGAGTTTGACGCCACCAATGGCGATAACAACAAAAACAAAGCCTGGGGCGGCAGGATTGGTTTTGCACTACTGCCTACCTTGGAGATTGGTACCTCGTTGTACCGCGCAAAATACGACGAAGAAGAACAACTCGATTTCGCAGCGAACGGAGTCGATATCAACCTGATTGGCCAACACTATCTCGTTCGTGGCGAATACATTGAAACCGAAGTCGACTCAATGGAAGAGGCCGAAATTCATGCGATCAAGCGAGATGGTTGGTTCCTTCAAGGCACGCTGCAACTCGGTCGACTTTTCCCCTCGATGGGGCCCATCGAACTCGTGCTTGAGCGAGCCAAAGTCAGTGAGCCGATGGGATCTACGAGATGGGCGTATGGCATCAATTATTGGACTGATGCTCGTTCAGTGATCAAGTTTGCTTACGAACAAACCGAATTGGACGATGGCACCGACGATAATCGCTTGGCTGCGCAAATGAGTTATGGATTCTGAGGAGTGAACGATGAAAACATTGCTGCTAACACTTGGATTGTTTTCGGTGGCTGGACTGGGAGTGCATCCTGCTATTTCAGCGGAGATCAGTGGCGCCGAGGTGGTCAACAACAACTGTGCAAGATGCCACAACTCGAGACCCGTTCACGAGTTCTCTCTTGCAGAGTGGGCGGTCATATTGCCTCACATGCGAGAAAAGGCCCATCTCACAGCGCAAGAGACTGACGCTGTATTGCAGTTTTTCCAGACGGTGGGGCAACCACGAGCAGTTGGAACGACGTCAACTTCGCCAAGCGTGCCGCTATCGGGGAGTGAACTCATGACCAGATACGGCTGTCAGGGGTGTCATCAATTTAATGGCGTGGGTGGCGTTGTCGGGCCAAGCTTGGATCGTATCGTGGCGGACAAGGGCGAGCCTTTCGTTCGACAAAAAATCGTCAATCCGCAGTTCAATAATCCTGCTTCCGCAATGCCAAGGATGCCGATGACCGAGGCGGAAGTTGACGCCATCTTAGCGCTGCTGAAGCAAGCCAAACCGTAGTGAGCCCAGAACTCGGAGTATCGCGAAACATGATGCTCCGTGCTGAACTAACCTCATAAACAGTTAGGAGGGACTATCATGTCCATGAACGTCACCCGCAATCAATCAGCGTCCAGAGAGATAGGAGTCGATTATTTTTTGGTCGATAAAGTCGGCTGCTCAGGATGCGTGTCCAAAATAGAACGTTCTGTTTCAGCCATCAATGGTGTGCAGGATGTCAGAGTGAATTTTGATAAACGAGTCGTTGCAGTGCGCGGCACGCATTCACCTCAGGATGTGCTGGACACGTTGAACCACCAAGGCTTCGCGGCTAACGTGATAACGGTCGATCAGGCTCAGCAAATAGGAGGCTTTTGATATGGCTACGCTGACACGCATTCATTCACACCTTTCCCGTACAAAAGCTTCAAGGTTCTCGCCCTTGCTTGGTTGGCTGTTACTTCTTGGCGTAGCTACCGTATTGTCGGGATGCACCCATACGCCGCTTTATCATCGTTTGATCATGAAGGGCCAGGTGGTTTCTGTTGACAGCGAGACAATTGTGGTTTGTGTCGGTAGTAAAGATGGCGCCGAAATGGGGCAGGTGCTCGATGTGGTGCGCTATCAGTTTAATGCGGTCTCTAGCGAAGGCGACGAGCAGTATATTCGAGTTCCTGTTGGCAAGGTGAAATTGCAAAAAATTGTGAATGAGCATTTCGCGCGTGCTGTGCTCATTTCCGGTGAAGTGCACGCCAGTGACATGGTGGAGTTGCCTTAACTCGTGCATCAATTGTGCCAGTTTATCGCTTCAACACATTGGGTTATTGACATTTTGTCTAAGCGTTAACTTTCACATCATTAAAAGGAAAGAGCCATGGATGAAAATCGCTTGAAAGCAAAGAGGATGGGAATTGATGCCCAGCGCAAATGCGTTGCTTACATGTCGAGTTCCTGTCACGTCTGTCGCGCCGAGGGGTTTAATGCTTTGTCACGGGTAAGGCTGACCGTGGGAGAGCGGCACCTTATTGCAGATCTCAATATCTGCCAGGAATCCATCATACCGGAAGGGCACATCGGTTTGTCCGAGAAGGCCTGGCAATTATTGGATTGTCAACCGGGTCAAGCCGTATCTGTCGCGCATCCTTTGCCGCTGGCGTCGATGGCGAAAGTTCGAAGAAAATTCTTTGGGCATCAATTGCTGCAGGCTGACTACGAGGCGATCCTGTTTGATGTTGTTGCTGAACGCTACAGTGACGTGCAATTAACGGCGTTCTTGGCAGCAGCCAGCAAAGACATGCATGAAGAGGAAATAACGGCACTGACCTCCGCGATGGTCGCGGTCGGTGAGCAACTGTCGTGGCATCGCGGGCCGGTTTTGGACAAGCATTGTGTTGGCGGATTACCTGGCAATAGAACCACGCCTATTGTCGTGGCGGTTGTGGCAGCGAATGGTTTCTGTATGCCGAAAACGTCATCGCGCGCGATTACCTCACCGGCCGGTACCGCAGACACCATGGAAACCATGACCCAGGTTGATCTATCGCTGAACCAAATGCGTTCCGTTGTTGCACGAGAAGGTGCGTGTTTGGTGTGGGGCGGTGCGGTCAATCTCAGCCCGGCTGATGATATTTTGATTCGGGTGGAGCGTGTTCTCGATATAGACAGTGATGCCCAGTTAATTGCTTCTGTGCTCAGCAAGAAAAAGGCTGCCGGTGCGGGCGCAGTGCTGATTGATATTCCCGTTGGCCCGACAGCAAAGGTACGTACTGATGTTGCCGGCGAGCGGTTAGCCAGTACGCTGAAAGCGGTGGGG
This sequence comes from Permianibacter aggregans, assembly GCF_009756665.1. GTDB lineage: Bacteria > Pseudomonadota > Gammaproteobacteria > Enterobacterales > Permianibacteraceae > Permianibacter > Permianibacter aggregans. The sequence continues at coordinate 49,014 of NZ_CP037953.1, read as the reverse complement.
GAACGAATCGGCTTACGTGTGCATGCGCGGATCACCGATGGGCGCCAACCGATTGGTCGTGGCATCGGTCCCGCGCTGGAAGCGCGGGATGTGCTAGCAGTATTACAGAATCGATCGGATGCGCCAGGGGATCTTCGTTTGCGGGCGTTACAGCTCGCAGGAGATTTGCTTGAGTTGGGCGGTGTACCAGTAGGAGAGGGATTTCGTCGTGCCGAGCAAACCCTTAGTTCTGGCGAAGCATTGCGAAAGTTCTTAGCCATTTGTGATGCGCAAGGGGGATTTCGCGAGCCGACCAAAGCGAGGTTCAAGCACCCGGTAACAGCGGCACGAAATGGCGTCGTGCGCGATGTGGATAACCGGGTACTGGCTCGACTTGCCAAATTGGCTGGTGCGCCAGCGACGCAGTCTGCCGGAATTGAGTTGCACGTGCGACTCGGCGATGCCGTCATTGAAGGAGAACCATTATTCACGTTGCATGCGGACACGCGTGGTGAATTAACCTATGCGTTAGCCTATTTGGATATGCAGCAAGAAATATTCGTCATTTCCGAGGAGGAGGCATCATGAGTGACTCGCTTTGGTTCACGGTCGATAACAACATTGAGCTTCAGCAAGGCGTGCTTAGTCGTTTAGACATCGAACTTGGCAATGTCCTGATTCGGCATTTCCCTGATGGCGAAAGCTACGTCAGAGTGGAAAGTGACTGTCGTGATCGTGACATCATTATTCAATGCACGTTAACCGAACCTGATGCACGAATTTTGCCGCTCTTCTTTCTTGCTGACACAGCACGGGAGCTCGGCGCCCGATCGGTCGGTCTGGTCGCACCTTATCTGGCATATATGCGCCAAGACAAACGCTTCCAAGTTGGTGAATCAATTTCCTCTCGGTTGTTTGCACAATACCTTTCGGCACGATTTGATTGGTTGCTAACGGTGGACCCACATCTTCATCGTTTTCACACGCTTGAAGATTTGTATGGCATTCCCTGTCGAGTGATCCATGCTGCACCGGCATTAACCTCCTATATCGCACAAGCCATTCCCAATGCCCTGCTGATTGGTCCTGACAGCGAAAGTGAGCAATGGGTCAGTGCCATAGCAAAGATGGGAGACATGCCATATCAGGTACTGCAGAAAGAACGTCGTGGTGACCGTGATGTGTCTGTGTCGATACCGGAAACGTCTCGCTGGAAACACCATACTCCAGTATTGATCGATGACATGATTTCAACGGGTCAAACGTTGATCGAAACGATTGGGCATCTGAAGTCAGCCGGGCTCAATGCTCCAATCTGTGTATCCGTACACGGACTTTTTTCGGAAAGTGCTGACGTTCGTATCATGGCCGCAGGAGCAGCGCGGATTGTCACCACGAACAGTATTGTTCATCGAACCAACGCCATCGACTTGGCTCCGCTTATTGCTGAGGCATTACCGACGATGCTGCCAGTTCACCGAGGAGCATAGCGATGTCCGCGGTGCTAACCATTAATACCGGCAGTCAAAGTGTGAGATTGACACTATTTAATCGCCAGAAAAACGGCGAGTACCAACGGACCAGTATGCACTATCGCGACCCGAACGGTACCTTATCACCAGATTTGCTGCTGAATATCACAGCCCGACCCCATATCGTCGCGCATCGATGGGTGCATGGTGGTGATTGGTTGACGGAACCACGGCGTTTCCGACGACAAGATAGTGTAGCTGTTGAACGGCTTAACTCAATGGCGCCTTTGCACAATCCAAAAGCGTTCCAGTGGTTGATGGTCGCGACGGCAACATGGCCAAACGCGCGCCATATTTTGATCCCAGACACGGGGTTGTACAGACGATTGCCCGAACTAACTTGGCGACTTCCGTTACCACGTAACATCTGTGCAACGCTTGGTTTACGTCGCTACGGTTTCCACGGCCTGGCCCATACGGCCATGTGGCGTGCGTTGCGAAACGAGGCTCCTCATCAAGCGCATGGCAAGTTGATCACCCTCCAGTTAGGTGGCGGTAGCTCCGTCACGGCGTGGTCTGCCGGCGAGCCACTCGAAACTTCAATGGGATACAGCCCGCTGTCAGGCGTCATGATGAGTAGCCGCCCAGGAGATCTTGATCCAGAAGTTGTGCTCAAATTGGTGGAAGCACTGGGCATCGAGCAAACCCGCGCCATTCTCAATCAACAATCGGGATTGTTCGGCGTTTCCGCTGAATCGGCAGACATGCGCGAATTATTGGCGAGCGATTCGGCGTCCGCGTCGCTTGCCGTCGAGATGTACTGCCATCGCCTCGTTCATCAGGTCGGTTCCTACATCACCACTCTCGGTGGCTTGGATGCTCTGGTTTTTGGTGGTGGTATTGGCTTTCATTCTGAAGTGATTCGCACAAAAGTGTGCCGACAATTGGCCTGGCATGGCGTAACAATTGAAGACGAACGAAACGCGGGTGAGAAGCTGCATGATGGTCGCATCAGTCCTGTAGAGGCGGTTCCCGCAGTATTTGCGTTCGACGCCGATGAGGCATTTGAACTGTACAACCAAGCGATTGAATTTAAGGAGACCGAATTATGAGTTCCCATCATCGGTGGCACGTAAAGGAAAAATTGGCGGCGTACCGACACGCCGATCCCGCATTCTCTCAATGGGCTAACGGGTACGGCGTCATTACCCACTCCGAAGAAACCCAAATTCGTATAGTTGACATGGCCAATGAGCTGCTTGTGCGCGGGGTCGTCGACAACAAAGCTGCGGTGTTTTCGACGCTTTCTGCGCTCGATAAATTTTGTTCGCTTGCCATGTGGTTGGTGGTGACCATGGCATACGTGCGACGGCCTCGGCTTGATGGAACTGCATTACATGCAGAGGATTTCAAAGCCTCGCCACAGGGGCATGTTGGTGGATCGCTGAACATGGTTCCGGCGTATTGTGGCTATCTTGGTATTAATGCGCTTATGGGGATCACCCGCGGCTGGGTTATGGGCCAAGGACATTGTGTCGCGGCAATCGACGCCTGCAATGTTTTAATCGGCAACATGACACCGCAACACGCGGACCGTTACTCCCTTGATGAACAGGGGATCAGCCAGCTATGTCAAGACTTCTACCGTTACGAGGTGACTGGCGAAGGCAGTCCAATCTCGCCGCTCGGTAGTCACGTGAACGTCCACACCGCCGGCGGGATCAGCGAAGGCGGATACCTGGGATTCACCGAACTTCAGTATGTGCATATGCCACTACCGGGTGAACGCCTGGTCGCGTTTTTGAGCGATGGGGCATTTGAGGAGCAGCGAGGTAGCGACTGGGCGGCGCGGTGGTGGCGTGCGCAGGACTCTGGCTTGGTCGTGCCGGTGATGATTGCGAACGGACGACGGATAGAGCAGCGCTCTACGATGGCGCAGCAAGGAGGGGTGCCTTGGTTAACCCAACACCTGCAGCTTAATGGATTTGATGTTGTTCGAATCGATGGTCGAGATCCCGCTGCCTTCGTCTGGGCTATTTGGGAAATGGAATCGCGTCTTGAAGCATGTGCCAATGCCGTTCGACGGGGCGAGGGGAGTTACCCCATACCGTTGCATTATGTGATTGCTGAAGCTCCGAAAGGGTTTGGCTTTCCAGGAGCGGGCACGAACCTCGCGCATAATCTCCCACTTGGCGAAAACCCGGCAACGAACGAATCGGCACGCTCGGCGTTTAACACTGCGGCAAGCGCACTATTCGTGCCGACTTCGCAGTGGCAAAACATACGCGAGCCTTTGCGTCGACATAAAACTCAGCAACGCCCATTGGAGCGCGACCATGCGATGACCCGTAAGCACGTTACGCCAATTTCGATGATTCCTGGAGCTTGGTCGCCACTCAAAGAGCAGATGTCGCCTATGCAGGCCATTGATTCGTTCTTCGTCTCGCTGGTTAAAGCCAATCCTTCACTACGTGTCCGCATTGGCAATCCGGATGAGTTGGCCAGCAATCGTATGCAGGCCACGCTTCAGCATTGCAAGCACAGGGTGTTCAATCCGGAGCCAGATCTTGATGAGGCCATTGATGGTGCAATCATCACCGCCCTCAACGAAGAGGCCGTGGCGGGTGCCGCGCTGGCAAACAAGGGCGGTATCAATCTGGTCGTCAGCTACGAAGCGTTTGCCGTAAAAATGTTGGGCTTGATGCGTCAGGAAATTATTTTTGTACGCCATCAGAAGGTTCACGGTGTCGCGCCAGCATGGCATGCGATCCCGTTTCTACTTACGTCCCATACTTGGGAGAACGGAAAAAACGAGCAGTCTCACCAAGACCCTACACTGGTGGAAGCGCTGTGGGGCGAGATGTCAGACACCGCCGTTGTACGATTTCCAGCAGACGCCAACAGTGCCATCGCATGTATGCGTGACTGCTACCAAAAGAAAAATGAGATTCATGCATTAGTCGTCCCCAAAACACCGATGCCGGTGCAGCTTTCGGCAGAACAGAGCGAGATGATGATTCAACGCGGCGCCTTACGCTTATCCGGGGCTCATGAGTGCGATGTGGAGATCGTCGTGATTGGTGCATTCCAACTGCAGCAAAGTCAAAAAGCTGCGCAAAGGTTAGGCGCCCACGGCATTCAAGTATCCGTCACTTATCTATTGGAACCAGCGCGCTTCCGGGAGCCAAGAGACAAGTTAGAACGGCAGTATTGTTCGAATCCGTCGCCGCAAAGCTTTGGTAATCCAAGCACAGCAAGAATATTTGTATCACACACACGCCCCGAACCAATTCGTGGATTGCTACGTCAACTCGATACCGGCCGATCAACTGCCTTTTTGGGCTATCTGAATCATGGTGGCACTTTTGATACTTCATCGATGCTGTTTGCCAATCGCTGCAGCTGGCTCCACATTGTTGCTCGCTATGCAGAGCTAGCCTCTATGCCAATCGAGGAACTGCTCACGGTCGAAGAACGAGAGGCGCTTAATGGTGTCGGAAACATCAGGGACATCGTTGGCGCATAGTGTCACGCGGGCTTTGCCCATTCGGACCACAACCTGTTTGGAGAGAAAGATGAAAGTTCAGTTTCTTGGCGCGACTGGAACGGTAACCGGTTCTCGCTACCTTGTCTCACATGAAGAAAATCAAATCCTGATTGATTGCGGGCTATTTCAAGGGGTAAAGCGACTGCGTGAACGCAACTGGGAAGCGCTAGCGGTAACCCCTTCAAAGCTGAACGCAGTGGTCCTTACTCATGCGCATCTCGATCACTCTGGCTATTTACCCAGACTCGTAAAGGCCGGATTCAAGGGGCCTATCTATTGTTCAGCGGCGACTCGTGAGCTTGTCAAAATACTGTTGCTGGATAGTGGTAACCTTCAGGAAGCCGATGCCGAACGAGCAAATCGATATGGATATAGTAAGCATCGACCAGCGCTGCCGCTTTATACCGCCCAAGATGCGGAAGACGTGTTCCCACTATTGGAAGCGAAACCTTTTCATGAATCGTTTCGAGTTGGTCGCTTAGCCATTTCGTTAAAGCCTGTTGGGCACATACTCGGCGCGTCTTCCATCCGTATTAGTGCGGCAGGAAGATCGCTTACGTTTACCGGTGACGTTGGAAGGCCTCATGATCCGATTATGAAAGCACCTGAACCACTGGATGAAACGGATTTTTTGGTCATTGAGTCGACTTACGGAGATCGGCTGCATGAGCAAGCTGACACCAGCGAACAGTTAGCAGAGATCGCCCGCGCAACCCTTTCACGGGGTGGCACACTGATGATCCCAGCTTTTGCAGTAGGCCGTGCACAGTCCATGATGCACTTGCTTGCCAGTTTGCAAAAAAAGCACGAGATCCCCCGAGCACAGATCTTTCTTGATAGTCCAATGGCGATCGATGTTAGCGACATTTTCTGTGACCATGCGGCGGAACATCGATTGAGCAACTTACAATGTCGAGAAATGTGTCAGGCAGTAAACTATGTAAGAGACGTCGAGGGATCAAAGAAACTGAGCCAGGATCCCCGCCCAAAGATCATTATCGCGGGTGCGGGCATGCTAAGTGGTGGACGTATTTTGCATCATTTGCTGGCATTCGGTGGAGACCATCGAAATACCCTACTGCTGGCCGGTTATCAAGCCGAGGGCACTCGCGGTAGAGCATTGCTCGATGGCAAGAAGACCTTACGTATTTACGGACAGGACGCCAATATCAACTGCCATACGGAGGTTTTACATGGCCTTTCGGGACATGCCGACTATCAGGAACTTGGCAACTGGTTGAGTTCCCTTCCACGAGCACCAAGCCGCGTGTTCGTGACCCACGGAGAGCAGGGGGCCTCGGCTTCATTTCAACAGTATTTACGCGCGAAATTTGGTTGGAACGTAGAACTTCCCGAGGATCAAGGAGAGCTTACGCTGTTCTGACCATGCTCGATTTACTCTTCGTGAAGCAGATGATCAGGTAAATCACAGCAACTTAGTGAGAATCTGAGTTTTAACGGCTATCAGCCCTTGTTTCTGGTGGCGTGTTCTAGTCAGAAGGGATTTTGTAAATTCCTGGTTATTATCAGGGAGAAAGATATGCTCCAAACATCGAAAGGCCTGAATTGGAGTGGCTATCATGAAAGTCCGTGAGAAAGTGTTAGTAGCTGCAGTTTTTGAGGTGTTTGAGCTGGCGTGTAATATTCAAGACTGGCAGACCGCTAATGAATTGCTCCGAGTTATCGAGGGCTTATCTCGAAGAGAGAATGATGACAAATATTTGTTGATGGCCTATAAGCGAATCGACATGGACGCAAAAGCAGGCTTACATGGTCCGGGTTCAAGCGATGATCAGCACTAGTGGCCATCTTAGGGAAAGGGATTCAGTCACGAATGCCTACGATTGCCACGCTTCGGTGTGGTAGCAACCATAGGTTGTGCTCAAGTATTTTCTTTTAGGGTCAAGATGTCGGAGGCTAAATAATGATTAGAGTATTTTTTTTGACAGCGTTGTTTATGTTGGCGATATCCAGCACTACGGTAGCGGATATGACGGGACAAGAAACATCAACGCCTACTCAAGATGCCGCCTTAATCTCCGGTATTTTGGAGGATATACGGCTAGGCTGGGAAAATGGTGATGGCAAACCATTCTACTCGCATTTTCTTGACTGGGACGGCGCCCGATATTTTGAGGGTGGGGGACAGAACATTGGTCTTCGTGATCTGGTTGAACGACATGTAGAGCCGGAAGCGAAGCTTGGATTAAAGTTGAGTTTTTCCAATATTCAGGTTCATTTTGAGGGGCAAATAGCATGGGCGGTGGTGGATACGGAAATTTAGCTCACCACCACGGATGGTCGAAAAATTCATAATCGCGGCCACGGAACTTATCTATTCAAATGGATAGATGGCGCATGGAAAGTCATACACACTCAGTCAGCGAGCTCGCCGATCAGAAAGTAATCTTGCAAAGATTCAAAGAAATGTTCGGCGATCAACATATCCATTTCATGCGATGTGGTTTTTGCTTTGGATGTTAACTGTCCGTAAGAAATGGCGCGCACCAGTGATTTGACTTACCATGACAGCAAGCTATGGTTTATCGAACTGACCAAACTACAGGTAGTAATCGTGAAGTTATTGCTACTGAACTGGATTCCATTATTTTCACAGATTATATGTTAGATAAAAGCAGATGAGTAAGGAGCATTCAAGCCAGTACAAAGCGTCAAGCATCACTCTTTCTGGTGCAGTGGCGATGGGAGCAGGCGTCATGATTGGTGCCGGCGTATTGGCGTTAACTGGGCAAATAGCGGAGTTGGCGGGTGAATGGTTTCCGTTCGCTTTTTTGGTCGCCGCCATCATTTCTGGTTTCAGTGCTTACTCGTATGTAAAGCTATCCAACGCCTTTCCGTCTGCGGGCGGTATCGCGATGTTTCTTGAAAAGGCATATGGCAAAGGCACGATGACTGCAGCGTGTGCGCTGCTGATGTATTTTTCCATGGTCATTAATGAGAGCCTGGTTGCGCGCACCTTTGGCACCTATAGTTTGCAACTGTTCGATATCGAGAAAAAAGAATGGATGATCGCTGGCATTGGAATTGGTTTGCTCGCGATCGCGTTTTTAGTCAATGTACTGGGTAATCGAACGATTCAAGCCGTTTCCTATTTCATGGCGTTCATCAAAGTAGGCGGGTTGGTGCTGCTATCAATTGGTGGTCTTTGGGCATCCGGTGTGTCATTTGAAAGCAAATCCATTGCGCCCGGGGATACGTCGGTAACCGGTTTTCTTGGTGCGGTGGCATTGGGGATCTTGGCCTACAAAGGGTTCACCACGATCACCAATAGCGGCAGTGAGATCCGCTCACCCAGTAAAAATATCGGTAGGGCAATCATCATCTCGCTCATTGTGTGCGCGGCAATCTACCTTTTAGTTGCCTTCGCGGTCGGTGGGAATCTTTCCATCAGCGAAATCGTTAACGCGCGTGACTACGCATTGGCGGAAGCAGCCAGACCAGCATTTGGCAAGCTTGGTTTGTGGGTAACCGTAATTTTTGCCATGGTCGCGACCAGTTCTGGTGTGATCGCCAGCGTCTTCGCTGTGTCGAGAATGCTGGCCATGCTCACCGACATGAAGCTTGTTCCACACCGCCACTTTGGCATGCCAGGGAGCATACAAAAGCACACCATGGTCTACACCATTGTATTGGCCATGACATTAACGGCATTCTTCGATCTCAGTCGAATCGCGGCATTGGGCGCCATTTTTTATCTTTTGATGGATATCGCCATTCATTGGGGACTGCTGCGACATTTGAAGGAAAAGGTGAAAGCAAACGCCGTCATCGTCGTTTCAGCCATAGCACTGGATGTAGTTGTGTTGATAGCCTTCATCGCGATAAAACTGCGCAGCGACCAGTTGGTGATCTGGGCAGCAGCGGCTAGTCTTTGCCTAATTGTGGGTTTTGAGTATCTGTTTTTACGTCGCACGATGTCGAATCAAGGGGCTAGCGGCTAGTCATGAAGTTTCGACCCGGTTCGTGTTGAGTTGACCAGCTCCGGAAACAATTACGATATCCGTCAGCTCTGGTGCCGTGTACACCGTCTTCTCGAAGAATGGAGGTAAGCCCAAGTCAGTACATGACTGACTCGGTTTTTGCCCATTCGCCTGACTTGGGATGAAATTACTTCATTTTTCCGAAGCGTTACATATTTACTTCGTGTCGAGACTTTCTGCATGAACTCAGGGAAATGACGCGTTAACACCTTGAAAATCCTAGGGTATTTTTACAAAACCATAATGCCAAGCGGGCCAGGGTGTGTTGAATTTACTTCGTAAACTGGAACATATTTAGTTCCTCGGACAACTACGGATCGCTGTGAAATGCTGGAAAAACGCCTAAGTAACGAGAAGTCGCTGAGCAACACTAAAAGCGCTAAGTCTGTAAAAGCCCAAAAAAGACCATCCGTGCCAGCAAAACGCCATCAACAAAAATGAGAGTTTCTTCCTGTTTGCTTTTCTACTCATACGAAACAATTGTGTTCCCAGGGTTTACCAGCCTCCGCTTTAATCAAGCCATTCAAACTACAACACGCCTATTGAAGAATGAGTTTCAACAAACTGATTGTTTACCAAGTACATAAAGAGCAGGATTTGCACGCTCACACACGATATATGCGTACACGGAATTGCCAATGCTCAAAGGATGTGCGTGCCTTTCAATATATACGCGAAAGATTCTGGCCCGAGAGCAACACGGCGATAAACAACCACTGAATGGATTACATTGCCTAGGGCCACCAACCAAACGCGCTCAGCATCGTTAAACCGAGAAAGTCGGACGAGTCGACTGGAGCTGAATGTTTAACGGCGCCTCCGAAATAAACAGAGGCGCTTCGCGTATAGCGTACGTTACTCTGGATTAACGCTGCGTTGATGAACCATTTGGTAAAGGACGGGAAGAACCAACAGCGTTAACAGTGTCGACGAAATGATTCCACCGATAACCACCGTGGCCAGGGGCCGTTGAACTTCTGCGCCTGTACCGGTGTTTAGCGCCATCGGAACGAAACCCAAACTAGCAACTAACGCGGTCATCAATACTGGGCGTAAACGGGTAAGCGCCCCTTCAACAACCGCGACCATAAGATCGCCCTTCTCACGCCAAAGATCCTTTATAAACGCAACCATGACCAAGCCGTTAAGGACGGCCACGCCTGAAAGCGCAATAAAGCCAATGCCAGCGGAAATGGATAACGGCATCTCACGCAAGTATAGCGACAGCACACCTCCCGTGAGCGCTAAAGGCACGCCACTGAAAATGATCAGCGCATCTTTCAACGATGAGAACGCCATGACCAACAAAGCCAGGATAATTAACAAGGTAATCGGTACAACGATTGAGAGTCGCTTACTGGCGGACTCCAATTGCTCAAATGTGCCACCATAATCGAGCCAATAGCCAGTTGGCAGCTGCACTTCGCTTTGTACCTTTTGCCTTACTTCTTCCACAAAACCTCCCAGATCTCGTCCTCGCACGTTGACGGTCACCACAATTCGGCGCTTGCCATTTTCACGACTGATTTGTGCCGGTGCCGGCGAGGTGTCCAAGGTCGCCACCTCCTGCAAAGGGACGTAATCACCATTGGGAAGGGGAACAGGCAAAAAGGAAAGTCTTTCGATATTGCGACGGAGATCCTCTGGCAGTCGAACGATAAGTTCAAATCGTCGATCTCCTTCATACAAGATACCGGCCGATTCACCACCAATCGCGGCGGACACCCAGTCCTGAAGTTCCACAACATTCAAACCATAACGGCCAAGCGCTGTTCGGTTAGGTATTACGGTCAATGTCGGCAATCCAGACACTTGTTCGACTCGTGCGTCGGCCGCTCCGGACACCTGACGAACGGCGGTGAGCACGTCGTTGGCGGTGCGTTCCAACTGTTCGAGATTGTCACCAAAGATCTTGATGCCGACATCCGACCTAACCCCGGAAATCAACTCGTTAAATCGCATCTGGATGGGTTGAGTAAATTCGTAATTGTTGCCTGGCAGTTGTTCAAGCGAGGCCTCCAATTCTGCGACCAACTCGGCTTTGGTTTTCTCAGGATTCGGCCACTCATTTTGTGGCTTCAGTATCACAAAGTTATCTGCGACGTTCGGAGGCATCGGATCCGTCGCCACCTCGGCGGTACCAATACGAGCGAAGACCTTGTCCACTTCAGGAAACGCTTTGATGCGCTGCTCCAGAAGTGCTTGCATTTCCACCGCTTGCTCAAGCCCTGTTCCGGGGATGCGCATGGCGTGAAGTGCAATATCGCCCTCATTGAGCTGAGGGACGAACTCTGAGCCGAGCGTTGATGCGAGCCAAATCGAAAAACCTACCAATACCGACGCCAGGCCAATAACCACCCAACGAAACTTTAAGGCAAGAAGCAGCAGCGGTTGATACGCCTTCTTACTCGCGCTGATCGCGATGCTTTCTTTTTCGCTGATTTTACCCCGCATGAAGACCGCAACGGCCGCGGGCACTAATGTTAAAGACAACAGCATGGCCGAGAGCAACGCCATGACTACCGTGGCCGCCATCGGGTGAAACATTTTTCCCTCCACACCCGTCAATGAGAAAATAGGGATGTAGACAACCGTAATGATTGCGACTCCAAAAAGGCTGGGCCGTATGACTTCGGCTGTTGCTTGGTAGACCGTATGTAAACGTTCCTTGAGGGCTTGTGTTGCACCATTGTGTTGCGCCTCGGCCAGACGGCGCACAGCGTTTTCAACGATGATCACGGCGCCGTCAACAATCAGACCAAAGTCCAGCGCGCCTAGGCTCATTAAATTGGCAGAAACACCGGTGCGTACCATGCCAGTGATAGTCATCAACATCGAGAGCGGGATGACCGCGGCGGTGATCAATGCGGCACGAAGGTTCCCGAGTAACACAAACAGCACCACGATGACCAATAATGCCCCTTCGAGTAAATTTTTGCTGACGGTTGCTATGGCCTTATCGACCAGTGAAGTGCGATCATAAACCGGCTCAGCGACGACCCCTCTGGGCAGAGATGCTTTGATGGCCTCTAGCTTTATGGCAACATCACGCGCGACAGTCCGCGAATTCTCACCGATCAGCATCATTGCGGTACCGAGTACGGTTTCCTGCCCATTTTGCGTGGCCGCCCCGGTTCGCAGTTCCTTGCCTATGCCGATATCGGCGACATCGCGGATTTTTATCGGAATGTTCTCGTGTTCAGTGATGATGACATTGCCGATATCTTCGATGGTGGCAAGTTGCCCAGGTGAGCGCACCAACAGTTGCTGACCATTACGTTCAATGTAACCGGCCCCTTGATTGTCATTGTTGTCCCGCAGGGCTTGCACTAAATCCTCAATACCAATGCGGTAATACAGGAGTTTTTTGGGGTCTGGTAACACGTGATACTGCTTGTTGTATCCGCCGATGCTATTGACCTCGACCACCCCTTTGACCTGTGCCAATTGTGGCTTGACGATCCAATCCTGAATTTCACGTAACGCCGTCGCGGTATAGGGCGAGCCGTCATTTTGCGTAGTGCCGGGTTCTGCCCGCACGGTGTACATGAATATTTCACCGAGACCAGTGGAGATTGGCCCCATTTCTGGCTCGACACCAGGCGGCAACGTGTTTTTGATCGCACCCAGCCGGGCATTAATCAAATTGCGAGCAAAGTAGATATCAGTGCCTTCTTCAAATACGACGGTCACTTGTGAAAGTCCGTATCGTGATAAAGAGCGCGTGTAGGAAAGTTTTGGCAGTCCGTAAAGGGCGGTCTCAACGGGGTAGGTGATCCGCTGCTCCGCTTCAAGCGGCGAGTAACCTGGTGCCGCCGTATTAATTTGCACTTGTACGTTGGTGATGTCAGGGACTGCGTCTATCGGTAAGTGCTGGTAACTCCAACTCCCTACACCAATAATCACCAGAGCAAAACATAAAACTAGGTAGCGCCGTGAAATCGACAGGCGCACTATGGATTCAATCATGGTACGCCTCTCAGTGCTCGTGTTCTGCTTCAGATTTTTCGATATCCGCTTTGATCAGGTAACTGTTCTTGTTGACATAGACGTGGCCGGGTATTAACCCGGAAAGCACCTCAACGTAGCGATCATCTTGACGACCAATTGTTACCGGTACGAATTCGTATTCGTTCTTGTCTTTGACAAAAACACCGAGTTGGTTCCCTACGGTTTGAATTGCCGCTTTTTCGACCGCCACGCTTGCGGTGAACTTATCTACAATGACGTGCCCCTCAACCAATAAACCGGGTGTTAACCTCTTGACGCGATTGTCAAATGACACGCGCGCCAATAGATACGGTTTATCCAAGGCAGGAATGATATGCCTTATCGTGCCGGTCAATTCTTCATCGTTTGCCACGATGTGCGCGGTTTGCCCGGCTTTAACCTGTGATTGTTGCGCGGGATAGATCCGAAATTCTGCCCATAAGGTTTCAAAATTGGCGATATAAAAAAGGACTTGGTCCTGTGCCACCTCACCGCTATTCGCATGATGCTGAATGACGACGCCCGAAATGGGAGATCGTACCTGATAGGTTTTTAGGCTCTCGTTGGACTCCACTTCTGCCAGCAATTGCCCGCGTTCCACCTCATCGCCAACGGTTGGCTTGACGGATTTGATCATGCCGGGATAACGCGCTCGCACATGACTCAGCTGCTCCGGCCCTGTCGCTAAGCTACCGTATACTACCGTGGTTAGGTTCAGCGTTTGCGAAGACGCTACAGAAGTCGCAATGCCAGCTTGTTGAGCGAGCGCATCATCGATGCGAGTCGCCTGGGCGCCGTGCGCACCTTCGGGATTGGAGCTTACTTTGGCTGTAGGACTGGCCACTTCCTTGCGTGATTGCCGGTGATCGTTCTCCTCGGCGCTGTGATGTTCATGGCGCGATTCGCGCTCCTGTTTGGTGGCATGTGGTGCGTTCGCAGACTCAGTGGCATAACCTAAAATGGAAACGATGCTGAGCGCGAAAATAGATATATACATGTAGTGTTTCATTCTCGTTTTCCTAATTGACATCACCGGTTCATCTTGGTGCCGGAATCGTCAGAAATCGTTAAAGGTTCAGCCGTTAATTGTTCAATTAAGGCTTGGTTCAATAGCGCAACGCTGGCGGTTTGTATGCGCTGCTGTTTTGCTGCCAATAGTTCTTGCTGAGCCGCTATCCAATCTAGATATTTCAATCGGCCCTGCTCAAAAGCGTCCCTAGTGATGGAAAGTGCGATTTCCAGATCGGGAATGATGTTTTGAATGAGTTGTTCATATGCCGCTACGTATTGCTGACGCTGTGAGTAAGCGTCGAACAATCGATCGTGCAGCGCGAGCAGGCGTTCTGCGTGTTGACTGGCAATCACATCGTATTCCGCCATCACTGCAACTATTCGACTCTCGTTTCGACGTTCGGTGAACAGCGGCACCGAAACCCCCAACGTCAGGGCAGTATCGCCATTCGCTTGCAATTGCCTAATGCCCATTTGCCAGCTGAGATCGGCTTTGTTCTGCGTCTTGGCCAAGCGAAGCTCTGCTTCTTTCAACCGCAACTCGCTGGCAAAAATTTCGATGGCGGGCGCTTGTTGTACCCTGGCATAAAGTTCTGCAAAATCGCGAGCCTCGCCGAACCCATACAGATTGCCTTCCACGGACGAAAATGAAAGCGTGGTATCGCCCCAAAATCTTGCAAGTGAGACTTTTTGACGTTCATATTTCTGTCGAACGAACTGATCCTGAAGTCGGGATTGTGCCAGGGAGGCTTTCGCCCGCCGCACTTCGGCGTCTGATGCAGCACCTCGCCGGGCCCGCTCTTGCACGGTTTTGTAAAGTGATTCGGAAAGGCGTACGGCATCCGCCGCAAGCTTGAGTTCCTCCTGAGTGGTGAGCAATTGAATGAAGGCGCTGGTCACCTGGCCGAGTACATCCAGCGTCTGCGCACGTTTTTCCTGCTCCAAGCGCTCCAAACGGGCTTCAGCCACCGTAACGCGGGCCTCTCGTTTGTATCCGAGTTCAATGACGGAGGACAAAGCCAGCGTGATTTCCGCCCCGTCGAATCCACTGATGTCACCTGTGCCCGCAACGTTCTCTACCGTCAAACCAAGCGCATACGACGGATTCAATGCATTCGTATCTCGTTCAGCACGCAGGCGTTTTCGGATGAACTCGAATTGATGTAACTGTGGATTTTGCCGTAGTGTTTTTTGCAATGCGGCGGGAAGTGTCAAGATGTCAGAGTCAGGATAATGTTTATCCGTGAAAGGTGCCTCTGCAAAGACATAGCTGGGCACTGCGATCGCAAATAGCAGAGCAACCAATAAGGTATGGATGTTTCGCACAATGATTTCCTTCAAAGATGACCTGGCGTAGCCGGCAACGAGTGCAGCCACGCTTTCGGCTCATGTGAGATGAGCGGTGTAATCGATTGGAAGGAGAGGCTTAAATAAGTAGGCGTACGGTGCGTACAAACTCAATGGTGGTGCGCCGTTTTACCTGTTCGAGCTGAGGGGCGTGGTATGGAGTATCGGTGGCAAACGCCAGGAGAATGGGAAGGGGAACGGCCGTTGCCGTGTCCTGGCAGAGGTTGAGGTCTTTCGCGGGTGTGGCCTGATTGCTGTCATCATCGCAGTAGGTCACGACATGATCAGCATGAGTATGTGCGACGTCTTCAGCATGCGCATCGACATCCGCCTCTAGGTTTGGCTCATGCCGATCTTGATGCCCAACATGGTGTATTACCAATTGCCGGGCTTGCTCCGTCATCACGATAACCGCACCGGCCGGCTCGCTATTCATCACGGAGGACCATGATGCAAGCCGATCAATACCGGTGGCGCACCAAAGGTATGTCAGCAAAGCGAGGAGCAGATAGGGGCGCACACGCATCGATAAAATAGAAAGTGCTGGAAAAGCGATGAAGCTGAACATGCTAGGGGATCACCTTGGCAGCGTCAAATGACCAGAGCGGGCCAGTGGCGCCGCTTCACGCAAAATTTTGATCGCCGCATGCAGAATGATCAGTGCTATGCCAACACCCAGAACCCTGTCCGGCCAGGCACTACCGGTCCAGCCGACCAATCCGGCGGCGGCCAGCACCCCAATGTTGGCCAGCATGTCATTGCGGGAGCATACCCAGGTGGCGCGCAGGTTAATGTCGTCACCACGGAAACGGCTCAGCAGTACGAAGCAAATGGTATTCACGACGAGTGCCAACACGCTCAACACAGACATCGCCAGCGGCTCCGGTACCGTTCCCAGCAGACTGCGGCGAATGACCTCCGCTAAGATCAGAGTTCCGAGTAAACACTGCAATCCGCCATTAAGTAGGGCGGCGCGCGCTTTCATCCGCAGACTGCGACCAATGGCGTAGAGGCTAACCCCATAGACCGCTGCATCAGCAAACATGTCAAGCGAATCGGCCATTAAGGCCGTTGACCCTACCAGCCAACCGGCTATGAATTCGAGCAAAAACATGCCCGCATTTAAAATGAGTACCAACCACAGCATCCGTCTCTGCTTCGATTCCAGCACTTTGGTTTCGCACAAATCGTGATCGCAGCAACCCGCCATTTCATTTTCCTCGTTGCGCTGGCTGGCCACCATTTAAAAGCCTATAGTAACTATAAGGTCAAGTCATAATTTCGGGTGATGTATGTTAATAGGAGAACTAGCGTCTCAGGTGGGAGTAAGTGTGCAAACCATTCGATACTACGAACGTGAGGGGTTAATTGCCGAGCCTCCGAGGACCAGCAGTGGGTATCGACGTTACAGTCGTAAGCACATCGACGCATTGAACTTTGTTCGCCATTGTCGATCTCTGGATATGACGTTGGCCGAAATCCGCCTGCTGCTGGATTTTCGGGAGCATCCTGATCGGTCGTGTGGTGAGGTTGATTTGCTGATCGCACGACATTTGCAACAAGTGCATCAGCGCATCGAGCAAATGCAGCAATTGGAGCGACAGTTACAAGGACTTCAATCAAGCTGTGGCGAGCCGAGGACCACAGCCCGATGTGGAATTCTGCAGTCCTTGGCCACGGACGACGAAAAGAGGGGTGGTTATCATCAACCGGAATCTGACGTCTGTTCGGAGCGGTCATCAATCACGTGACAAAAATAACTGCTTGAGTTTGACCCGTGGCAAGGTGTTACACTTTGCCCGTAGTAGACCATTGGACATTCGTTCTGTGCGCACTTTCTTACTGTTATTTCTCTGCTGGTTGATCGCCATTCCTAGCGGTCAGGCGGGGCTGCGCACGCAGAATAGCGATTGTTCCATGGCGGAAATGATGGAACAGGTCATCGATGACCACTCGGAGTCCGCACAGGATTGCTGCCATGACATGGCAAGATCGGATATCCAATGCAATATGGAAATGCCATGTGGCTCACCGTCATTCCTGGCAGTGCCGATTATGCGGGTGCCGGCCTCTGCGAAGCCCGCTAAACCAATGGTGGAACCGCTGCCTTTATCGCCACCACGCTTGAATCTTTCTTCTATCTGGCGTCCGCCAAACCTTATCTGATCTTTCCGTGTGCGGCATTTTCATGTCGCGAAAATCTTGTGCTTTTACCGGCGCGTTATGCGCGCCACTGATCAGATAGGACATTCCATATGCCTCGGTTTAACGTGTGGCATCGCCGTTCATCACAAACGGTGATACTGCTATTCACGGCCATGGCGTCAAAGCCGGCCTTGTCAGCCATGACGCTGCAGGACGCCCTGCGTCAGGCGACGCGTCATTCACAAGCGCTGCCTGCGCAAAACTATTCAGCGGAGGCGGCACGTGAACGCGCTATCGCCGCAGACACCTTGCCCGATCCGGTATTGCGTTTGGCGGTTGAGAATGTGCCCGTCGACGGCCCGGTGCGCTTCAGCCTCGATGCCGAACGCATGACCATGCGCTCCATCGGGCTTTCCCAAACCTATACGCGAGCCGCGAAACGCGATGCCAAGCAAGAGCGTTACCGACAGGAAGAACAGGTGGCTAATGCGCGCTGGCACGCGCAGTTGTCTAACCTGCAAACCGAAACCGCCAAGGCTTGGCTATCACTGCATTTCCAGCATCAACTCTTGCACTGGCAGGAGCAGCGACGTGAACAGGTGGCGCGTCAAAGCGAGGCAATGGAAACCGCCTATCGTTCCGGACGTGCGAGCCAGCACGAATGGTGGTCGGTGCAATCACAATTGCTGCAACTGGACGAGCAACTGCTGGCGCAACGCACCCAGGTGGAAAACGCCGAAATGCGTTTGCAACGATGGATAGGCGTCGAACAACCCTTGGTGCTCGCCGACACCATGCCGAATATCTCTGCGCTGCCATTTGATTTGCAGCAGTTGCGCCTGGCGGTCGATGACTATCCGGAAATCATCGCCATGAACGCACAAGTACAGCTGAGTAAAGCCGAAGCCGACGTGGCGAAAGCCGACACCCAATCCGACTGGAGTTGGTCGGTGATGTATGGCATACGCGACAGTGATTTTGGCGACATGCTGTCGGTAGGCGTTTCCATTCCGCTGCAATGGAACCAGGAAAATCGGCAACAACGCGATTACGCCGCCAAGCTATCGGAAGCCAATCAGCGACGAGCTGAAACCGAAGAAAAGCGGCGCTTACTGCTGCTTGATGTGCAGCAAAAGTGGAATGCCTGGCAGAGCGCCCTGGCGCGCCAAAAACAGTATCAGCAACAGCTATTGCCGCTTGCCGAATCACGCGCAGAAGCAACCCAAACCGCGTTTGCCAGCAATCGCGCCTCAATGGCCGCCGTGTTCGAAGCCCGTCGCGCGGTGCTCGACACCCACCTCAACGAAACCAGTCTGGCCTGGCAGGCTGCCTTGCTATGGGCCGAGTTGTACTTTCTTTTTCCTGAATCGGAAATGGTGACAGCCCCGATCCAGAGCCACGCGGAGTAATAACCATGAATAAATCATTTTTTGTGCTCTCGGTATCCGCGGTGGTGATCGCCGGTTTGCTCATCGGGTGGCTGCAGGCCGCCGAGCCTGAGCCGCATCAACATGGCGATGCTCATACTCACCACATGAACGATGAAGCCGATGATGATTCGCAAAATACCTCAACACCAGACGCACATACCAACCATCAACACGATGCGGACGGAACCGCTGCCACTACAACCGAAGATCCTTCGGACTGGGGTATCGCTCAAGGCGAAGCAGCAACACGCCGCCACATTGAGCAGGGAATAAAAGCAGGTGATATCGACCCGGTAACGGGTCGCGAGATTTTGTATTACCACGACCCGATGGTGCCGGGCAGACAATTCGACGCGCCGGGAAAATCCCCGTTCATGGACATGATGCTGGTGCCCATGTATGCCGACAGTGGTCGCGACAAAGGCACGGTAACCATCAGCCCGCGTATTCAGCAAAACCTCGGCATTCGGTTTGCCACCGTGCAACGCGGCGATATGCATACCGAAATCACCGCGATCGGCAGCGTTGCCTGGAACGAGCGCAAACGTGAAGTGCTGCAGGCACGGGCCAATGGCTTTGTCGAAAAACTGCATGTGCGGGCCGAACTCGACAACGTGAAAAAAGGCCAAGCCTTGCTGGAGCTTTATGTGCCCGAGTGGATTGCGATGCAGGAAGATTATTTGCTGTTGTCGCGCATGGAGGGTGAAGGGCTGGAAGCACTGCGAGCCGCTGCCAAACAACGGATGCGGCAAGCGGGCATGAACGACGAACAAATTGCGGCGGTAAGCTCCCGGCAAAAAGTCCTTTCGCGGGTCACAGTCCGCGCGCCAATCAGCGGCGTAGTGACGGCGCTAAACGTACGTGAGGGCAGCACCGTCATGACCGGCATGCCATTGTTGACCATCAATGCCTTGTCACCCATTTGGATCGAGGCTGAGGTGCCGGAATCAGAGGCGGTGCAGTTAAAAGTGGGCACAGCGGCGACCATACAACACGGCGGGCGAAGCATTACCGGCCCGATCAAGACATTGCTGCCGCAAGTGAATGCCATGACGCGCACGCAGAAAGCGAGAGTGGAAATTGACAATCCTGATCAGCAGTTGGTGCCGGGCATGTTTGTCACCATGAGCCTGCCGGGAACCACTGTTCGTGACGCGTTGTATGTGCCGAGCGAAGCGGTGATTTACACCGGGAAACGGCAGTTGGTGCTGGTGAAAACCGACCAGGAGGCATTTCAACCGGTCATCGTTTCCACCGGTATTGAACAAGACGGCAATACCCAGATTGTTTCCGGCTTGCGCGAGCAACAACAAATTGTTCGTTCCGGGCAATTCCTGATCGAGTCCGAGGCCAGCCTTCGTGGTTTATTGGCGCGTCTTGAACCGAAAGAAAAACCGGCAAAAACGGTATCGTCTTCGGCCCCTGAAATCTACCAAACCATGGCGGAAATCACCGCCATTGAAGACGGCACGCTGACACTACGGCACGAGAAAGTTCCGGCACTGGGTTGGCCAGCCATGACCATGGATTTCGCGCTTGCCGCCGAGCTGGATACCACCGCCTTGAAAAAAGGCGATCGCATTCATCTGCAGTTTGTGCTGCAGGACGAAGGCGCGCCGAAAATCATGGTCATTCATCGCCTCAATAACACGGAGAATGCCCGATGATTGCGCGCCTGATTCATTGGTCGATTCACAATCGATTTCTGGTATTGATTGCCGCATTGCTGCTGACGGCATGGGGCGTATTGTCGATGCTGCGCACACCGCTTGATGCCTTACCGGATCTGTCTGACACGCAAGTGATCATTCGCAGCACCTGGCCGGGGCAAGCGCCACAACTGGTCGAAAAGCAGGTGACATATCCGCTGACAACAACCATGTTGTCAGTGCCCGGCGCACGAGTCGTGCGAGGTTATTCCTTTTTCGGTGACAGCTACGTTTATGTTTTGTTTGAAGATGGCACCGATTTATATTGGGCCCGCTCACGTGTGCTCGAATATCTGAATCAGGTGCAGTCACGATTGCCCGCTGGCGTCAACGTTGCACTGGGGCCTGATGCTACCGGCGTCGGCTGGATTTTTCAGTACGCGTTGGTCGACAAAACCGGACAGCACGATCTGGCGCAACTGCGTAGCCTACAAGACTGGTTCTTGAAATACGAGCTGAAAACCGTCAACGGCGTCGCTGAAGTGGCAACCGTTGGCGGCATGGTCAAACAGTATCAAGTCGTACTTGACCCGGAGAAACTGGCTTATTTTCGTTTGAGCCATCGCGCGGTAATCGAAGCCATTCAACGCGCCAATCAAGAAGTGGGCGGTTCGGTATTGGAGCTTGGTGAAGCCGAATTCATGGTCCGGGCTTCGGGTTACCTGCAGACCTTGCAAGACTTTCAGCAAATTCCACTACGCACCAATGACAATGGCGTGCCGGTGCAGTTGAAGGATGTTGCCCATATTCAACTCGGCCCAGAAATGCGGCGAGGTATCGGCGAACTCAACGGCGAGGGAGAGGCGGTCGGCGGCATCATCGTCATGCGAGCGGGTGAAAACGCCTTGGCCACCATCAAAGCCGTGCAGGAAAAGCTGCAAAGCTTGCGCAGCAGCTTGCCATCCGGTGTCGACGTAGTGGTTACCTATGACCGCGCGCAGTTAATTGAACGAGCAATAGACAACCTGACCACCAAGCTTTTTGAAGAGTTCATTGTCGTCGCGCTGGTCTGTGCCATCTTTCTCTTTCATTTTCGTTCGGCACTAGTGGCCATTGTTGCGCTTCCACTCGGCATACTCACAGCATTTATCATCATGCACATTCAGGGCGTCAACGCCAATATCATGTCACTGGGTGGTATTGCGATTGCCATTGGCGCCATGGTTGACGCCGCCGTGGTGATGATCGAGAACGCCCATAAAAAACTGGAACAATGGCGTCACCAGCACGGAAGCGATCCTGACAATGCTTCACGCTGGCGCTTGATGGCAGAAGCTTCTGCCGAAGTCGGGCCGGCGCTTTTTTTCTCGCTGTTGATCATCACGTTGTCATTCGTGCCGGTGTTTGCACTGGAAGCACAAGAAGGGCGCCTGTTCTCGCCATTGGCGTTTACCAAAACCTATGCGATGGCAGCGGCGGCAGGATTATCGGTAACGCTGATTCCGGTGTTGATGGGGTTTTTGATTCGTGGACGAATTCCCGATGAACAGCGAAATCCGCTGAATCGATTACTAATGGCGATGTACCGTCCATTTCTGAACCTGGTTTTGCGTTTTCCGCGCACCACCTTGCTGGTGGCGGTGATTACCTTCCTGATCAGTCTCTGGCCCTTGCAACATCTTGGTTCGGAGTTCATGCCGCCGCTCGATGAGGGCGACTTGCTGTACATGCCATCGGCGTTACCGGGCTTATCTGCCGGCAAAGCCGCCGAACTGCTGCAGCAAACCAATCGTTTGATCAAAACCGTACCGGAAGTCGCGACCGCGCACGGCAAAGCAGGCAGAGCAGTAACTGCCACCGATCCGGCGCCGCTGGTGATGTTTGAAACCATTATTCAATTCAAACCACGAGAGCAGTGGCGTTCCGGGATGACACCGGAAAAACTGGTTGAGGAACTCGACAAGGCGGTGCAAGTACCGGGGCTGACCAATATCTGGATTCCGCCAATTCGCAATCGCATCGACATGCTGGCCACCGGTATCAAAAGCCCTGTTGGCATCAAAGTGATGGGAGAGGATTTAACGGTGATTAACCGAGTTGCCGGTGAAATTGAAACGGCGTTGAAAACCGTACCCGGCGTCACCAGCGTATTTGCCGAGCGGCTCACCGGCGGGCGCTATATCGACATCGACATTGATCGACAAGCCGCAGCGCGCTATGGCCTGAATATAGCCGACGTGCAATCGGTGGTCGCGAGCGCCATTGGTGGCATGAATATTGGCGAGACTGTAGAAGGTTTGGAGCGCTATCCGATTAACGTTCGCTATCCACGTGAGCATCGTGATTCGTTAGCAAATTTACGTGCATTGAAAATCATCAATGCACGCGGACAGCAATTGCTGCTGGGCGATGTTGCTGAAGTCAGATTCAAAGACGGACCTCCGATGCTGCGTAGTGAAAACAGTCGACTGGCAGGGTTTGTTTATGTTGATTTACGCGATCGCGATCTCGGTTCTGCTGTTGCGGAAATGCAGCAAGTAGTAGCCGAAAGAGTCGAACTGCCAAGTGGATATTCGTTAGCGTGGTCCGGGCAGTTTGAATACCTGGAACGGGCGGCAAAAAAATTAATGATTGTCGTGCCGTTTACCTTGGCCATCATTTTCTTGTTGCTGTATTTGACCTTCAGAAACGTGGGAGAAGCGGCGCTGATCATGGCAACGCTGCCTTTCGCCTTGTCTGGTGGCATTTGGCTGCTTTATCTGTTGGATTACAACCTGTCCGTTGCAGGCGTAGTCGGGTTTATTGCGTTGGCTGGCGTTGCCGCGGAGTTTGGCGTCATCATGTTGCTTTACTTGAAACATGCTTGGGAGGAACGTCAAAAATATGGAGAGCTCAGTGAGCAAGCATTGCATGAAGCGATACAAAAGGGGGCCGTGTTGCGCGTGCGACCAAAAGCCATGACTGTCGCGGTGATCTTGGCCGGCCTGTTTCCCATTATGTGGGGTAGCGGAACGGGAAGCGAAGTTATGCAACGCATTGCGGCGCCGATGGTTGGTGGTATGGTATCCGCGCCGTTGCTTTCCATGTTCGTAATACCGGCGGCCTATTTTCTGATGCGTCGTAAGCGAGCGAACTCGGCATTCATGGAGCAATAACCGTTTTGTAAGGCCTACGTACCATGAATTACTCAATAGACACCCTCGGAAAAAGAACCAACTATCGTGCGAAGCAATCTGTGCGATAAAGTACCTGGAGAGTGGCAATATGAGTAATGATCAAATGGCATTGGCGAGTGCCGTTTTTGATGTGTTTGAACAGGCATGCAATGGTCAAAACTGGAGCACGGCCAATGACTTGCTGCATATTTTGGAGAAGTTGACCAAAGAAATGGGGGAGGATAGGTTTCTGTTGATAGCCTACCAGCGAATTGATGAAGAGTCGAAATCAACGACGCAATGGGACGGGAGCGACCGAAGTGACAGTAATTCTTGAGTAGACGTGAAGCGGAAATCAGCGCATTCCCGGCATTATTTGTGATAAAAGGTTCCAGCGCGAACCAGGTCTCGCATTTTTGATAAAACGTTGGAGAACGGATTGTGAACAGAATAATTCTTGCGATTGCGTTATTGCTTGTTGGCGCTACGGTTACCGCAGCGGACATAACGATACCGGGCCATCAAGAGCCCGAGCACAATCCAGTCCTGATTGCTGAAATTTTGGAGGATATACGACTAGGTTGGGAGCATGGTGATGGCAAGCCATTTTACTTGCACTTTCTTGACTGGGACGGTGCCCGGTATTTTGAAGGTGGAGGACAGAACATTGGTCTTCGCGATTTGGTTGAGCGGCATGTGGAGCCGGAAGCGAAGCTTGGTTTAACACTGAACTTCTCCAATACTCAAGTTCACTTTGAGAACACAATGGCATGGGCGGTGGTGGATACGGAAATTAAGCTAACCACCTTGGATGGACGGGAGATTCACAATCGTGGTCATGGGACATACTTATTCAAGTGGGTTGATGGCGCATGGAAAGTTATACACACTCAATCAGCGAGCTCGCCTGTGCGAAAGTGATAATGAAACATGTTAAAGGGAATGGCGGCGTTCAACTTATCCGTGATGATTTGACTTGCCTCCAGGACGAACTATGGTTTATCGATTGTCCTTCTTTTGGCAATCAGTCAATTCTCGCGATAGAAATTTCCGGACAGAGGTGAAGTTAATATCGCGAAGTTCACTTGTCACTGAACGTTTTCCATTTTTCGCCGCTTAACGTTAGGGATATTGAGATGAGCAAGGAGCACACTAACCAGTACAAACCATCAAGCATTACTCTTCCTGGCGCCGTGGCGATGGGGACAGGTGTCATGATTGGCGCCGGAATATTGGCATTAACAGGGCAAATAGCAGAGCTGGCCGGCGAATGGTTTCCATTTGCATTCTTGGTTGCAGCAATAATTTCGGGGTTCAGTGCTTACTCGTATGTAAAGCATTTCTAATGCGTTTCCGTCGGCAGACGGTATCGCGATGTTTCTTGAGAAAGCGTACGGGAAAGGCATGATGACCGCAGCGTGTGCACTGCTGATGTATTTCTCCATGGTCATCAATGAGAGCTTGGTTGCGAGGACGTTTGGTACCTATAGTTTGCAGCTGTTCGATATCGAGAAGAAAGAATGGATGGTTGCAGGCATTGGAATCGGTTTACTCGCGATTTTGCCGTATCGAGAATGTTGGCCATGCTTACCGATATGAAGCTTGTTCCACACCGCCACTTTGGCATGCCAGGGAGCATACAAAAGCACACCATGGTCTACACCATTGTATTGGCCATGACATTAACGGCATTCTTCGATCTCAGTCGAATCGCGGCATTGGGCGCCATTTTTTATCTTTTGATGGATATCGCCATTCATTGGGGACTGCTGCGACATTTGAAGGAAAAGGTGAAAGCAAACGCCGTCATCGTCGTTTCAGCCATAGCACTGGATGTAGTTGTGTTGATAGCCTTCATCGCGATAAAACTGCGCAGCGACCAGTTGGTGATCTGGGCAGCAGCGGCTGGTCTCAGTTTAATTGTGGGTTTTGAGTATCTGTTTTTACGTCGCACGATGTCGAATCAAGGGGCTAGCGGCTAGTCATGAAGTTTCGACCCGGTTCGTGTTGAGTTGACCAGCTCCGGAAACAATTACGATATCCGTCAGCTCTAGTGCCGGGTACACCGTCTTCTCGAAGGAGGGAGGTAAGCCCAAGTCAGTACATGACTGACTCGGTTTTTGCCCATTCGCCTGACTTGGGATGAAATTACTTCATTTTTCCGAAGCGTTACATATTTACTTCGTGGCGAGACTTTCTGCACGAACGCAGCCTAATGGCGCGTTAACACGTTGAAAATCCTAGGGTATTTTTACAAAACCATAATGCCAAGCGGACCAGGGTGTGTTGAATTTACTTCGTTAACTGGAACATATTTAGTTCCTCGGACACCCGTCAGTTGCATGAGCAGCGCCAGACGGTGACTGTGGATCGGGTGCGGGGATTATTGGGCCGTGGCAGTCGCACAACGCTGCTAAAGCACCTCCAACGATGGCGGGAACAATCCGCTTCGACGCCGGAATTTAGTTTGGGCGATATCCCGCCGCAAATGCTGTCATTGGTTGAGGCCTTGTGGCGAAACGCGGGAGAGCATGCGCACGCGTTGCTTGAAAAAGACCGTCAGCAGTTGAACCAGATGCGTAATGCACTGACTGATGCCGAACGAGTTAAGGAAGGCCAGGTACAGGCGCTCACGGCGCAATTAGCAACGTATCAACAGCGCGAGCATGAGATGTCCAAGGAGCTCCTCCACAGCAAAGAGGCACTGGCGCGGTTGGATGCTGAGCATTCACACATGCGCCAGCTGTTCGAGGCAAGCAAACAGGGTTTGCAAGAACGAGAGCAACAAATCAAAGCCTTGCAAAAGGAACTCGCCGATCAGTCCACGTCAAATCTTCAACGATTGAGATCGGAACAGGAGCGATACGAATCCGACGTGGCGCGTTGGTTGGTTCAGCTTGATGAAACCCGGCAGATGCTGCGCAAAATGACGGAGCGTTGTACCGTATTGGAAAAGCAATTACCCAACCAGAAGACGAAGCAACCAAACAGAGCCGTGTCGTCATCAAAAAAAACTGCACGTGGAAACGCAACAAAAAAATAACGAGAAGTGGGGCCGTATACATTGTGCAGTGGTGTGCTGGAGGAGGGTCTCCTCCAGCGTGACGCCCCGAGAGAAGGCTTACCTCTATTCAGACTTGTTCATACTCAAATAGGCTTTGATCGCTTCTTTATCTGCCGAGCGTACCGTCATGCCTTCTGGGCCGACGCCAATTTCGGTGACGATTTTGGCCGGCTCGCCATGTTGCTTGTATTCCTCCAGGTCTTTTGAGCCTTCTTGGAACACCCAAAGGCGACCCTGGACGATAAAGGTTTCAAATCCCGGTTTATCAAATTTGCTGGCCGCGAAAACCGAGACAGACAGCAGCATCAGGCCTAGCGCAATAGCATTTTTCATAATTCGACTCCAGTGGAATTGATTGAGCGAGCGCAGTCTACCCATGACAACGTGACGGTTTGATGAATTCGAAAAATGATTTCGCTTGTCAAAGAGGCTCAAGACCCTACGAGTAAAGAAAGTCCACTGCAGGACGATCCTCGTAGAACGGAGGTCGATGTCACTATTTTAGAAAGGAATTTATCCCGCACAGCACGAAAGCTGTTTCACGTCCTTGCTGAATGCTTGCGCTGCGAGCTTCAATCCCTCGACCATCGTGAGATACGGAAACAACTGGTCAGCCAGTTCCTGCACCGTCATTCGGTTGCGGATGGCAAGCACCGCCGTCTGGATCAGCTCGCCCGCCTCCGGTGCCACCGCCTGTACGCCGATGAGTCGTCCGCTTCCTTCTTCAATGACCAGCTTGATAAAGCCGCGTGTGTCGAAGTTGGCGAGCGCACGCGGCACGTTATCCAGGGTCAAGGTGCGGCTGTCGGTCTCGATCCCGTCGTGATGCGCCTCCGCCTCGCTGTAACCCACGATGGCGACCTGCGGGTCGGTAAATACCACCGCTGGCATTGCAGTCAAATTAATGGCAGCGTCTCCGCCGGTCATGTTGATGGCCGCGCGGGTGCCGGCGGTCGCAGCCACATAGACGAATTGCGGCTGGTCGGTGCAGTCACCAGCGGCATATATGTGTGGCGCGCTGGTGCGCATGCCTTTGTCGATGACGATAGCACCCTGCGCATTGACGGCGACACCAGCCGCTTCCAGCGCCAGGCTGCGCGTGTTCGGTGTCCGACCGGTAGCAATCAAGAGCTTGTCGGCGCGTATTTCACCGTGCCCGGTGCTGAGCACGAATTCGCCGTCCGTGTACGCAACCTGGCTGACCTGCGTGTGTTCCAGCACCTCGATGCCCTCCAAGCGGAAAGCGGCTGTCAACGCTTTGCCGATGGACGGGTCTTCGCGGGAGAACAGCGTGCTGCGCGCCAGGATCGTGACCTTACTGCCGAGCCGGGCAAAAGCTTGCGCCAACTCGACCGCCACCACCGACGAGCCAACCACCGCCAAGCGCATAGGGATAGTGTCGCTTACCAGTGCTTCTGTGGAAGTCCAGTAAGGCGTGTCCTTGAGCCCCGGAATCGGCGGGATCGCGGGGCTCGCACCAGTTGCGATCAGGCAGCGGTTGAAGGACACCGTGCGTTCGCCGCCGTCCGCCAGTCGCACAGTGAGGCTGTGGGCATCGTTGAAACGGGCTTCGCCGCGCATCACCGTAATGGCCGATGTATGTTCCAGGATGCCTTCGTACTTGGCATGACGCAGTTCCTCAACGCGGCCTCGCTGCTGGGCGAGCAGCCGCTCGCGCAGGACCGACGGCGGCGCGGGCGGCAGGCCGGTATCGAACGGACTTTCGCGGCGCAAGTGCGCGATGTGGGCCGCGCGGATCATGATCTTGGACGGCACGCAGCCGACGTTGACGCAAGTGCCGCCGATGGTGCCGCGCTCGATAAGCGTCACGCGCGCGCCGCGCTCAACGGCTTTCAGTGCCGCCGCCATCGCCGCGCCGCCGCTGCCGATGACGGCAATGTGCAGGTCGGCGCCAGTGGAGCCGGCCTTGTCGCCATCGCCGCCCCATTCCCGCACGCGGTCGAGCAGTCCGCCCTTGACCGGCGTGCTCGGCGCGTCGGTCATGGCCGCGCGATAACCGAGTCCGGTTACTGCGGCAATCAGGGCTTCGGATGGCGTGCCGGCCTCGATGGCGACCCGGGCACTGCCCTGGACGGAGGACACCTCGGCCGATTGCACGCCGGGCACGTTCTCCAGCGCGGCTTTGACGTGGGCGGCGCAGGACTCGCAGGTCATGCCGCTGATTTTCAATTGTGTCATGTCATCGTTTCTCATCGTTGCTTGACGCTGGACGGATAGCCCGCATCCTCGGTCGCCTTGGTCAGTTTCTGGACATTGGCTTTGGCGTCGTCGAAGGTCACGACCGCTTCCCGCTTCTCGAAGGTCACGTCCACCTGGCTGACGCCCTCAACCTTGGAGAGCGCCTTCTTGACGGTAAACGGGCAGGCGGCGCAGGTCATACCTGGCACGGACAGCGTGACGGTTTGCATGGCGGCCCAGGCGGGCGCGACGGCGGCGGCAAAGGCGATAGCGGAAAGCAACTTTTTCATGGCGAACTCCTGATCAATAGAAGAAAGGCAATACGTAGGGGAAACCGAGCGCGACCACGACCAACACGGCCACGATCCAAAAAATGAGTTTGTAGGTGGTGCGCACTTGTGGAATGGCGCAGACCTCGCCCGGTTTGCACGCGGCAGCCGGGCGGTAGATGCGCCGCCAGGCAAAGAACAGGGCGACCAGCGCCGTACCGATAAAGATCGGCCGATACGGCTCAAGCGCGGTCAGATTGCCGATCCACGCGCCGCTGAATCCCAAGGTGACTAGGACTAGCGGCCCAAGGCAACAGGTCGAGGCGAGGATGGCGGCCAGCCCGCCAGCGGCGAGCGCGCCGCGCGCGTTCTGCGATTCCGACATGTGATTCTCCTTTCTAGGTTTCGATGGATGTTTTAACCTTACTTCCGTAGTTATGTACGGGGTCAAGCGAAATGGAAAACAATCTGGAGAACCTGACCATTGGGGCCTTTGCTAAGGCGGCCGGAGTCAATATCGAGACCATCCGCTTTTACCAGCGCAAGGGCTTGCTGCCCGAGCCGGACAAGCCCTATGGCGGCATTCGCCGATATGGCGTGGCCGATGTGGCGCGAGTGAAGTTTGTGAAGTCGGCTCAGCGACTCGGCTTTAGCCTAAATGAGATCGTAGAGCTGCTGCGGTTAGACGATGGCACTCACTGTGAAGAAGCGCGCAGGTTGGCGGAACACAAGCTCACGGACGTACGCGAGAAGATGGCAGACTTGGCACGTATGGAAGCGGTGCTGTCAGAGCTTGTGTGCGCCTGTCATGCACGAAGCGACAATGTTTCCTGCCCGCTGATTGCCTCACTGCAAAAAAGCTTCACGTAGCCGGTGAACACCGTGGTGTGTCGACATCGACTTAGGTTTGAGATGTCGATCATAACCCTGCGCCCCATGAGCGCCAATCACACTCCCTCAATCACTGTACTCAATGCCCCTCTTGACAGCCTAAATTAATTCCATAAAACTAGAATTATGAAATCAGATACTGCTGTTTCCCTTTTATCGGCACTGGCGCATCCGACTCGGCTGGCGATTTTCCGCCTGCTGGTCACACGTGGTGAAGCCGGATCGCCGGTAGGTGACATTCTTGATGCCTTGGCTGTTCCGCCAGCGACCTTGTCGTTCCATTTGAAGGAACTGAGTCACGCGGGGCTTTTGCATGCTCGTCAGGAAAGCCGCTTCATTTTCTATTCGGCCAATTACGCGTTGATGAATGAATTGATGGGGTTCCTGACCGAGAACTGCTGTGAAGGCGTGAGCTGCGAATTGAGTGCCCCTACTTGTTGCCCTAGCGATGTAAAGGTATGAGCAAATCGATACTTTTTCTGTGCACCGCCAATAGCTGCCGCAGCATCCTCTCCGAAGCGGTGTTTAATCACTATGCAGGTCCAGACTGGCGTGCGTACAGTGCCGGCAGTCAACCCAAGGGCATGGTCAACACGCAGGCCCTGACGACGCTGCAACGCCATCACATCAGCACTGATGGTCTCTACAGCAAGGGGGTCGACGAATTAGCGGCGCTCAAACCGGACATAGTCATCACGGTCTGCGATCAGGCCGCTGGCGAGGCGTGCCCGGTATTTTTCGGGCCGGCGATGAGGAGTCACTGGGGTCTTGCCGACCCTTCTGAACAGCACGGTGATTCGACGGAGCAAGATAAGGCATTCGAGGCGACGATGGCCCGCATCCTCACCCGTACGAAAGCCTTCCTGGCGTTGCCGTTCGACGAGTTGGATACCTCAAGCTTGCGGTCTGAGCTGGACCGCATTGGATCGTTGTGAAGTTGCCCATGTCAGGCTCGCGTCTTGCTTTTCTGGATCGGTACTTGAGTGTATGGATTGTATTGGCCATGGTACTGGGTATCGCCGTGGCGAAAGAATGGCCGGGTTTTTCGCGCTGGTTGGGCGGGTTATCGATTGGTACCACCAATTTGCCGATTGCCATTGGCTTGATAATCATGATGTACCCGCCATTGGCTCGGGCGAACTACGCCGAACTTCCCATCGTGTTTCGTGATCGTCGAGTGTTACTGCTGTCGCTGATCCAGAATTGGCTGCTTGGGCCAGCGCTGATGTTCGTGCTGGCCGTTGGTTTTCTGGCTGACTACCCAGCCTACATGACAGCAGTCATTCTGATTGGGTTGGCACGTTGCATCGCCATGGTGCTGGTGTGGAACCAGCTGGCGGGTGGCCACGATCATTACATCGCCGGATTGGTCGCGTTCAACAGCATTTTCCAGATCGCCTTTTTCAGCGTTTTCGCCTGGCTATTTCTTACCGTTCTACCGCCTTGGTTTGGGATACAGGGGCAGATCATTCCGATCAGTACCTGGGACATCGCCGAATCGGTGGCAATGTATTTGGGGCTCCCTTTAATCGCGGGTTTTCTCAGTCGTCGCTGGTTAACCCGCCGCTATGGACAGGAATGGTATCAACACCGTTTTCTTCCCCGTATCGGGCCGCTGACCTTGATCGCGCTGTTGTTCACCATCGTCGCCATGTTCAGTTTGCAGGGTGCGGCGGTTTGGCAACTACCGTTTGAAGTTTTACGCATCGCTGTGCCGCTGACGCTTTACTTCGTCGTGATGTTCGTCATCAGTTTTGCGATGGGCAAGTGGTTGGGCGTGGACTATCCACGCACCACGTCGATGGCCTTCACGGCCGCCAGCAACAACTTTGAGTTGGCGATCGCCGTTGCCATTGCCACCTTTGGTCTGGCTTCTCCGGTGGCATTCGCTACGGTTGTCGGCCCCCTGGTTGAGGTGCCCGTGTTGATCGCATTGGTCCATGTTGCGCACTGGTTTCGGCGGCGCTGGTTTCATGACACACACCGCAAAAACATTGCTGCGTCCAGCGCAGGATAACCCCTTGGAGTGGAAACTTTTATGAAACGCAAAGTGTTGTTCGTTTGCACCGAAAATGCCGCCCGCTCTCCAATGGCAGAAGCGATTTTACGGCAATTGGTTGGTGATCAGTTCGAGGCGTTCAGCGCCGGACATCAGCCAACACAATTACACCCAGAGGCCCTGCACGCCTTGCGAGAGCTGGACATCGATACGAGCGGGCTAAGCAGTAAATCACTGAGTAGCTTTATCGGTACCCATTTCGATTTTGTTATTACGCTTTGCGACAAGGCGAAGCAGGAATGCGACACCTTGCCCGGTGCCCATGAACGGATTGCCTGGGATTTTGAAGATCCGCGCACCAGTGCAGAGACAATGCCCTATCTGCGCACGGCCAAGGCCCTGCGCGAACGCATCAAACTGTTTGTACTGGTGCAAACGCGAAAGTCTTAGCAGATGAATGGCATTCACATTTTTTGAGGACACAAGATGACCATTAAAATCGGTATCAATGGCATGGGCCGGATGGGGCGCTTAGCGCTTCGCGCCGGGATGGACCATGACGAGTTGGCGTTTGTTCGTTGCAATGATCCTGCTGGCGATGCGGCCACCTTTGCGCACCTGTTGAATTTTGATTCGGTGCATGGCCGCTGGCATCATCAGGCGCAGGCCGTAGCCGATACCTTGCACATCGGTAAGCATAGGCTCGCCTTCTCGCGCCATAAGACACTGCAAGAAACCGATTGGTCGGATTGCGATGTGGTGATCGAAGCCAGTGGCAAGTTCAAGTCCACGGCCGCCTTGCAGCCTTACCTCGAACAAGGTGTAAAACGGGTGGTGGTCACGGCGCCGGTGAAAGAACCCGGCGTCCTGAACGTGGTCATGGGCGTCAATCATGACCGCTTCAATGCCGCCGAGCATCGCATTGTTACGGCCGCCTCCTGTACTACCAATTGCCTGGCGCCTGTGGTCAAAGTGGTGCATGAACACTTAGGCATTCGACATGGTTCAATGACCACCATTCACTGCCTGACCAACACCCAAACGATCATCGATGCCGCCCATAAAGATTGGCGCCGTGCACGTGCTTGCGGTGATTCGCTGATCCCGACCACGACCGGCTCTGCAACCGCGATTACCGAAATTTTTCCGGAATTGAAAGGCCGTTTGAATGGTCACGCCGTGCGCGTGCCCTTGACCGTTGCGTCATTGACCGATTGCGTGTTTGAGGTGAGTCGACCAACTACCGTCGACGAAGTCAACGCATTATTAAAAGCGGCCGCCGAAAGCGAACTGGCTGGCGTTCTTGGCTATGAAGAACGGCCGCTGGTGTCCATCGATTATCGTACCGATCCACGCTCAAGCATCATTGATGCGCCATCGACCATGGTCGTCAACGGCACGCAAGTCAAGATCTACGCCTGGTATGACAATGAGTGGGGTTACGTCAATCGGACCATTGAGCTTGTCCGCCTGGTTGGCGCGCCACGTTGAACCCCTCCGTCATGAACGCGCTACGCACCTTGCCGCCGGCTTGGCGGCAATATCTGGTAGTTACTGGCAACTACTGGCTGTTCACGCTCACCGATGGCGCCTTGCGGATGCTGGTGGTATTGCACTTTCACCAGCTCGGTTATGGTCCACTGGCCATTGCCATGTTGTTCTTGTTTTATGAGCTTTTTGGCGTATTGACCAATTTGTTTGGTGGTTGGCTCGGTGCTCGTGTGGGATTGAATCGGACCATGCAGGCCGGGTTGCTGATGCAAGTGTTGGCACTGATCATGTTGACCGCGCCGAGTGAGTGGTTGTCGGTACCGCTGGTGATGGCAGCGCAGGGCTTATCCGGGATTGCCAAAGATCTCAATAAAATGAGCGCCAAAAGCAGCATCAAACTGCTGGTACCGACTGAGCAACAAAGTCGACTCTACCGCTGGGTTGCCGCACTGACTGGTTCCAAGAACGCCCTCAAGGGCGTTGGATTTTTTGTTGGCGCAGCTTTGCTGGCCGTGCTGGGTTTTCGGGGCGCTGTCTTGACGATGGCGCTGGTGTTGTTCTGCACGTGGTTACTGAGCCGCTGGTGGTTGACCGCCGAGCTCGGTAAAGCCAAATACAAGCCAAAGTTTCGCGATGTCTGGTCCAAGAGTCGGGCGATCAACATCCTTTCGGCCGCGCGTTTGTTCCTGTTTGGTGCTCGCGACGTATGGTTCGTCGTCGCCTTGCCGGTTTATCTGAGCACCAGCCTCAACTGGAGTTTTTGGCAGGTTGGCGGTTTCCTGGCGTTGTGGATCATCGGTTATGGCATCGTGCAAGCACTGGCGCCAATGATCACCCGGCAAACGCACGACCAAGCCCCGTCGGCGCGCGTACCATTCAACTGGGCGTTGGCCTTAGCCATCGTCCCGGCCGGTATGGCATTGGTATTGCCCCTGGTTGACGTGCCTGCTTATGTGGTGATCGGTGGATTGCTGATATTCGGCGTGTTGTTTGCTATCAATTCCTCGTTGCACAGTTACTTGATTGTCAGCTTTGCCAAAGAGGACGGCGTGTCACTGGATGTCGGCTTCTATTACATGTCTAATGCTTGCGGGCGGTTGCTGGGAACGGTGTTGAGCGGGTGGTTATTCCAAGCGTTTGGTTTGATGCACTGCCTATGGGTTTCGGCAATGTTGCTACTGTCGGCCGCCGTCATCTCGTTGGCATTACCCTCACATCACGCGGCTTCGGCCCAGCCAACCGTCTCGTTGCCGGATTAACGTTGATGCCAACGCTCTCAACCGATCGCGAACCATCACGCAGCGTTCAGCTCGCTGAGTGGTTCAATCAGGGCTGTGCTTGCGTCAGCTTGAACCCCGAAGCATTGACCACAACGCTGGAACGGCAACTGGGTCCCGCACTCGCCAAAACGCTGGCACGCGACATGCCGGGCTTATTTTCACCGGTGGCGCTATTTTTACCAGCGGAAGAATTCCGCGCCATGCAGCAACTGATTGACACCGTGGAATCGGTCGTGCAACTGCCGGCGTATCAACAACAAGCCTTGCAAGCGGCGCCGATGATCGCCCGGCATACACCGGCGGCGCAGGCGGTGTTCATGGGGTATGACTTTCATCGTAACGGCTTGCAACCGAAGCTAATTGAAATCAATACCAACGCAGGGGGAGCCTATCTGAACGCCGCTTTGCAAAGCGCACAGCAAGCCTGTTGCGCGGACATGGCGGCATTGTTGCGAATACCGGTGACAGGTGATTTCGGGGCGAATGTGCTCGCGATGTTTCGGGAGGAGTGGTCGCGTGAGCGCGGTGATGCGCCGCTGCAACGGATCGCGATTGTCGATCAGCAACCAGCACAGCAGTTTTTGTATCCGGAGTTTGAGTTAGCGCGACAGTTGTTTGTTCGCGAAGGTATTGAGGCCATCATTACAGCGCCCGAACACCTGCGTTTTCACAGCAACCGGCTTTGGCATGCAGATCAGCCCATCGATCTAGTCTACAATCGATTGACGGATTTTTTTCTCGAAGATGCCGCGCATGAGGCCTTACGCGAAGCTTATATAGAGCGCGCCGTGGTGTTGACACCACACCCCCATGCTTATGCATTGTTCGCCAACAAACACAATTTGGTCTACCTGAGCGATCCCGCGTGTTGGCGTGCATGGCAGCTTTCTGAGCAACAGCAGAGCGTACTCGCAAAACACATTCCCAAAACCATCGCCGTGAACCCAAATCATGCCGAGCCGCTCTGGCAGGAACGACGACAATGGTTTTTTAAACCTGCTCAAGGCTTTGGTAGCAAGGCCAGTTACCGTGGGGATAAATTGACCCGCTCGACCTTTGCCGGCATCGTAGCGGGTGATTACGTCGCCCAGCACATCGCCCCGCCGACTGAGCGCATCGTCAATCAACATGAACACGCCATCAGCATGAAAACCGATGTCCGCATTTATCGTTACGCGGGGCGAACGCTGCTGGTCGCCGCCCGGCTGTATCAGGGCCAAACCACCAATATGCGGACGCCTGGCGGTGGCTTTGCGGCAGTCTATTTGACTTGAACCGCCGCTTGATGGAACGAATGCATTTACTGGCATCACGATGATCGAAAAACTCTACCTTACCGGTCTATTTGCCGTGACGGCACTCGCGGAAATCGTGGGGTGTTATTTGCCATGGCTCGTCGTAAAACAAGGGAAAAGCCCCTGGTTGTTGCTACCGGCCGCGGTATCACTCGCTTTGTTTGCCGGGCTGTTGACACTGCATCCGAGTGCTGCCGGACGCACTTACGCGGCGTATGGTGGCATGTATATTTCCATTGCGTTGGCGTGGCTGTATTGGATAGAAGGTGTTGCGCTTACTCGTTGGGATGTGGCCGGCGCCATCGTTGCGTTGCTCGGCATGAGCATTATCGCCTTTCAACCCGTGACGGACGTTGGATGAACATACATCAAACGGCATGGGCATTGAGCCAAACTGAATAAGGATCTGCGTTGCTCAGAGAAACCGCCTATCCGCAGCTTCCTGCGCAGCCGACTCAGCGTGAGCTGGACACGGTTTTTACCCCAACGGCAGACGAACTGTCGCGTGCGCGCGCCGCTTTTCGGCGCAGCCTTGCTCGCGCCTGCGTCTTGGTGCAATGGAAGCTCTTGCAACGCTTGGGCTACGTTGTGCCACTGACCAGCGTCCCCACCATCATCATTCAACATATTTGCCGTCAAGCAAAGCTGAACGCTCCGCGCCGCGCGCAATTGCAAGCCTATGACGCTTCAGGGGAGCGATCACGTCATTTGCACTGGTTACGTGCTGAGCTCAATCTTCGCAGTCTTGATCCGCATGCGAGTGCCTGGTTGAAAGAGCGGGCCATTTCAGCCGCGACCAGCAAGCAGGAATTGCCTGACATCATCAATGTGATGCTGGAAGAACTGGTTCGTCATCGCTATGAACTTCCAGGATTCACGGTGCTGCAGCGCTTGGCCCGACATGCCAGGAATCAGGTGAATGCCGAGATTTTTCAGCGGGTCAATCAAGCGTTATCGAGCGAGTGCGCGGATCGGTTGGAGCAGTTGTTGCAGGCGCGTGCGAAAAAGAGCAACTGGGAAAGACTAAAGCGCGAACCGAAGCGTCCGACGGTGCGCGAGTTGGCCAGCTACCTAGAACATTTGCATTGGTTACGTGGGCAAGCGTTCGACTTACCGGATACCCGGTTTATCGCCGCGACCAAACGCGTACAACTGAACCGCGAAGCGCAAGCCTTAAACGTGGCCGAAATGCGTAGCCTTGCTATCGATAAGCGCCGCACGCTGCTGGTCTTGCTGGTGCAATCGCAACTCGGTAAAGCCATGGATGATATCGTAGAGATGTTCGTCAAGAGCATGAGCAGTTTGCACCATGTCGCCAGCGAAAACTTGAAAAGCTATCACTTACATCAAGTAAAACAAACCGAACGTTTAATCGGCCAGTTCCGGGATGTACTGTCAGCGCTACAGCAAGACGAAGATGACCAAATTCGGGTAAAGGCGATTGAGCAGGCGTTGCTGGAATCCCCGGACCAACTGATTGCTCAATGCGAAGAGCACATGGCCTTTGCCAATAATAATTATTTTCCCTTTATGCTCCGACCGTATCGGGCCAAACGCCGGTTACTGCTCGAATGCCTCTCGATCATGCAGTTAAGATCGAGCTCTCAAGATCGTTCCTTGACGCTCGCCGTGGAGTGGGTGCTTGGACACCGCCATAGTAGACAAGAGTATCTGGAACTTCGGCCTCCCGTTTCCATGCCATTGCAATGGGTACCGGAAAGGTGGCGGGGACTTATCAATGCCTCGAACGATAGCTCAAGTGGTGTGCAAACTTTGCATCGCAAGTACTTCGAGCTGTGCGTGCTCACCCACGTAATGCAAGAGCTGAAATCGGGGGATTTGTACCTGGAAAACAGCGAGCAATACCACGATTTTCGTGAAGACTTCATTTCATTGCAGGAACTTGACACTGAGTTGCCCTTGTACAGCGAGCTAGTCCACCTTCCGGCCAACGCCAGGCAATTCACGGAACGACTCAAAGCCGAGCTGCTGGCCACGGCAACCCAGAGTGATGAACACTTTCCAGACAATGCTCACGTGCGGTTCAGTGAATCGGGATTGGTGCTCAGTCGTCCAGAACGTCAAGAGCCACCCCAAGCCGTGGCGCAACTCGATCCGCTGCTTACCGATTCATTGGGACACGCCAACATCCTGGATGTCCTTGCCGAAACCGAACGATGGCTCGATCTACACAAATGCTTCGGTCCTTTATCCGGTTTCGAAGCCAAAATAGACGATCCGCGCAAGCGCTTCATCACCACATTGTTTTGCTATGGCTGCAACCTGGGCCCAAGCCAAACCGCCCGATCGGTGAAAGGGCTGAGCCGCAAACAAGTGGCGTGGCTAAACTTGAAATATGTAACCGAAGAGCGATTGGATAAAGCCATCGTTAAGGTGGTGAACGCATTCAACCGCTTCACGTTACCGAAGTTCTGGGGAAGCGGTCAGCATGTTTCGGCTGATGGCACCAAGTGGTCAGTGTACGAGCAGAATCTTTTATCGGAATACCACATTCGTTACGGTGGCTATGGAGGCATTGGCTATTATCATGTCTCCGATCGGTATATCGCCTTGTTTAGCCATTTTATTCCGTGTGGCGTGCACGAGGCGGTGTACATCCTTGATGGATTGTTGCGCAATGAATCCGAGATCCAGCCGGATACCGTCCATGGCGACACTCAAGCCCAAAGTGCTCCAGTATTCGGATTGTCGTATCTCCTCGGCATTAAACTGATGCCAGAATTCGGAACATCAAAGATCTGGTGTTTTTTCGGCCGGACAAAGCGACACGTTATCAACACATCGATAGTTTGTTCCGAGACAGTATTGATTGGGAGTTGATTGAACGTCACTACCTCGATTTGATGCGTGTAGCGATCTCGATAAAATCCGGGAGAATCACCCCGTCGACCTTGCTGCGCCGTTTGGGAACGGCGAGCCGAAAAAATCGCCTGTACTATGCGTTTCGGGAGCTGGGGCGGGTGGTCAGGACCAAATTTTTATTGCAATACATCATGGACATTGAACTTCGTCGTACCATTCATGCGGCCACCAACAAAAGCGAGCAATTCAATGACTTTGCCAAATGGCTGTTCTTTGGTGGTCAGGGCATCATTGCAGAAAATATTCGGCACGAGCAGCGAAAAGTCATCAAGTACAACCACTTGGTTGCCAACATGATCATCCTGAATAACGTCCATCGCATGACAACATCGTTAAAGCACCTACGACAAAGCGGTTTTGAAATTAACGAGAAGGTCTTGGCTGCTCTGGCCCCATACCGCACCACACATATCAATCGATTCGGTGACTACACACTCGACTTGGAGCGAGCAGTGGAACCCCCAAGTTTTGGCTTGAGTATTCTTTAGATAATTCAGTAGGTTAGCCGAGTTTTTGGCGAAAATTTCCGGAATCCCGGCCAACCCTCTTGAAGGAGTCGACATCGAGCAGCGCAAGAGCGAGTGGGGCAGCGTTACGTGTGGTACGGGAAAACTCTTCTTCCAGCCGGAGATCAAACGCCCACCGATTCTTCAGGCCGGTGAGGCCATCCGTTGAACTCTGAAGCTCGATTTGCTCAAACCGTTTTTCCATTTCCCGTTGATACGCTTCCATTTTAGAACGGTATCGATCGCGCTCAGTGGCCGATTCGCGTTTTCGCGATAATCCTCTCGTCACCGGCGAACCAGGAATTCGCTTTTATGCCGGTGTGCCACTGGTGACGCCAACTGGCGAAGCACTCGGCACACTTTGTGTTTTTGATCAGGTGCCAAGGCAGCTTGAGTCGGCGCAACTGGATGTGCTGACGGCGTTGGCGCGTCAGGTCATGACGCAAATGGAGCTCCGGCGCAGCCTGTTGATACTCGAACAGAAGATCACTGCATCGGGAACGATCATGAGCTACCGATTCAACACTTCGACGTAGTAGTTCGATAACCGTCGGAACAACGCCTGGCAGCGCTGAAGGTCAATCAACGGGCGGTCGAGCACGCATCTCAATAGAAGGTTAGAACGGTCAATAGGCTTTGCAAGCGGCCGGCGTTTCACGCATTTTATTTAACATAATATACATTATGCGCTATTACAGGAAGATGAAGAAGGCCGCTCGACGGCGGCCTGGCTACGTACTACGGCTTAGGTTTCTTCATCCAATCCAACAGATGAAGGCCGACTTTTACCAGCAAAATTGCTAGTTCTAGTGCTTTTATGGTGGTCATCGTTTGTTTGCCTTAGTTGACAGTTGTCAACAAAAGTTGTTGAAGCCGGCAACCAATTCGATGTACGGTAGCGTTCGTTAGTAAAGACAACTAGCAGACATCATTGTTGGTTGCCAAGGGTTGGTCCTCCTTGATGGACTCAAAAACGGGATGTTCCACCATCCCGTTTTTTTATTCCTTCTGGAACCACGATTTTCAGTGGATCGAACCGAATGCTAA
The DNA here is from genome assembly GCF_009756665.1 of Permianibacter aggregans. Lineage (GTDB taxonomy): Bacteria > Pseudomonadota > Gammaproteobacteria > Enterobacterales > Permianibacteraceae > Permianibacter > Permianibacter aggregans. The sequence continues at coordinate 8,364 of NZ_CP037953.1, read as the reverse complement.
CAATGAAACAAGGAGGAAGCAAAAAACTGTTTCCCCCAAAAAAAAATCCCAGTTGTGGGATTTCAGATGAGAGAAGTGTTCGCTGTCGAGGCCTCTAGCCGTCAGCAGGCCAATCGCCAAACCTTGCGCGCCGCCTCAGCTAGTGAGTCGCGAAACTTCGGGTGGGCTACTGCAATCAACGCTGCAGCACGTTCGCGCAGCGATCTGGAGGGTTGGCCGGGATTCCGGAAATTTTCGCCAAAAACTCGGCTAACCTACTGAATTATCTAAAGAATACTCAAGCCAAAACTTGGGGGTTCCACTGCTCGCTCCAAGTCGAGTGTGTAGTCACCGAATCGATTGATATGTGTGGTGCGGTATGGGGCCAGAGCAGCCAAGACCTTCTCGTTAATTTCAAAACCGCTTTGTCGTAGGTGCTTTAACGATGTTGTCATGCGATGGACGTTATTCAGGATGATCATGTTGGCAACCAAGTGGTTGTACTTGATGACTTTTCGCTGCTCGTGCCGAATATTTCTGCAATGATGCCCTGACCACCAAAGAACAGCCATTTGGCAAAGTCATTGAATTGCTCGCTTTTGTTGGTGGCCGCATGAATGGTACGACGAAGTTCAATGTCCATGATGTATTGCAATAAAAATTTGGTCCTGACCACCCGCCCCAGCTCCCGAAACGCATAGTACAGGCGATTTTTTCGGCTCGCCGTTCCCAAACGGCGCAGCAAGGTCGACGGGGTGATTCTCCCGGATTTTATCGAGATCGCTACACGCATCAAATCGAGGTAGTGACGTTCAATCAACTCCCAATCAATACTGTCTCGGAACAAACTATCGATGTGTTGATAACGTGTCGCTTTGTCCGGCCGAAAAAACACCAGATCTTTGATGTTCCGAATTCTGGGCATCAGTTTAATGCCGAGGAGATACGACAATCCGAATACTGGAGCACTTTGGGCTTGAGTGTCGCCATGGACGGTATCCGGCTGGATCTCGGATTCATTGCGCAACAATCCATCAAGGATGTACACCGCCTCGTGCACGCCACACGGAATAAAATGGCTAAACAAGGCGATATACCGATCGGAGACATGATAATAGCCAATGCCTCCATAGCCACCGTAACGAATGTGGTATTCCGATAAAAGATTCTGCTCGTACACTGACCACTTGGTGCCATCAGCCGAAACATGCTGACCGCTTCCCCAGAACTTCGGTAACGTGAAGCGGTTGAATGCGTTCACCACCTTAACGATGGCTTTATCCAATCGCTCTTCGGTTACATATTTCAAGTTTAGCCACGCCACTTGTTTGCGGCTCAGCCCTTTCACCGATCGGGCGGTTTGGCTTGGGCCCAGGTTGCAGCCATAGCAAAACAATGTGGTGATGAAGCGCTTGCGCGGATCGTCTATTTTGGCTTCGAAACCGGATAAAGGACCGAAGCATTTGTGTAGATCGAGCCATCGTTCGGTTTCGGCAAGGACATCCAGGATGTTGGCGTGTCCCAATGAATCGGTAAGCAGCGGATCGAGTTGCGCCACGGCTTGGGGTGGCTCTTGACGTTCTGGACGACTGAGCACCAATCCCGATTCACTGAACCGCACGTGAGCATTGTCTGGAAAGTGTTCATCACTCTGGGTTGCCGTGGCCAGCAGCTCGGCTTTGAGTCGTTCCGTGAATTGCCTGGCGTTGGCCGGAAGGTGGACTAGCTCGCTGTACAAGGGCAACTCAGTGTCAAGTTCCTGCAATGAAATGAAGTCTTCACGAAAATCGTGGTATTGCTCGCTGTTTTCCAGGTACAAATCCCCCGATTTCAGCTCTTGCATTACGTGGGTGAGCACGCACAGCTCGAAGTACTTGCGATGCAAAGTTTGCACACCACTTGAGCTATCGTTCGAGGCATTGATAAGTCCCCGCCACCTTTCCGGTACCCATTGCAATGGCATGGAAACGGGAGGCCGAAGTTCCAGATACTCTTGTCTACTATGGCGGTGTCCAAGCACCCACTCCACGGCGAGCGTCAAGGAACGATCTTGAGAGCTCGATCTTAACTGCATGATCGAGAGGCATTCGAGCAGTAACCGGCGTTTGGCCCGATACGGTCGGAGCATAAAGGGAAAATAATTATTATTGGCAAAGGCCATGTGCTCTTCGCATTGAGCAATCAGTTGGTCCGGGGATTCCAGCAACGCCTGCTCAATCGCCTTTACCCGAATTTGGTCATCTTCGTCTTGCTGTAGCGCTGACAGTACATCCCGGAACTGGCCGATTAAACGTTCGGTTTGTTTTACTTGATGTAAGTGATAGCTTTTCAAGTTTTCGCTGGCGACATGGTGCAAACTGCTCATGCTCTTGACGAACATCTCTACGATATCATCCATGGCTTTACCGAGTTGCGATTGCACCAGCAAGACCAGCAGCGTGCGGCGCTTATCGATAGCAAGGCTACGCATTTCGGCCACGTTTAAGGCTTGCGCTTCGCGGTTCAGTTGTACGCGTTTGGTCGCGGCGATAAACCGGGTATCCGGTAAGTCGAACGCTTGCCACGTAACCAATGCAAATGTTCTAGGTAGCTGGCCAACTCGCGCACCGTCGGACGCTTCGGTTCGCGCTTTAGTCTTTCCCAGTTGCTCTTTTTCGCACGCGCCTGCAACAACTGCTCCAACCGATCCGCGCACTCGCTCGATAACGCTTGATTGACCCGCTGAAAAATCTCGGCATTCACCTGATTCCTGGCATGTCGGGCCAAGCGCTGCAGCACCGTGAATCCTGGAAGTTCATAGCGATGACGAACCAGTTCTTCCAGCATCACATTGATGATGTCAGGCAATTCCTGCTTGCTGGTCGCGGCTGAAATGGCCCGCTCTTTCAACCAGGCACTCGCATGCGGATCAAGACTGCGAAGATTGAGCTCAGCACGTAACCAGTGCAAATGACGTGATCGCTCCCCTGAAGCGTCATAGGCTTGCAATTGCGCGCGGCGCGGAGCGTTCAGCTTTGCTTGACGGCAAATATGTTGAATGATGATGGTGGGGACGCTGGTCAGTGGCACAACGTAGCCCAAGCGTTGCAAGAGCTTCCATTGCACCAAGACGCAGGCGCGAGCAAGGCTGCGCCGAAAAGCGGCGCGCGCACGCGACAGTTCGTCTGCCGTTGGGGTAAAAACCGTGTCCAGCTCACGCTGAGTCGGCTGCGCAGGAAGCTGCGGATAGGCGGTTTCTCTGAGCAACGCAGATCCTTATTCAGTTTGGCTCAATGCCCATGCCGTTTGATGTATGTTCATCCAACGTCCGTCACGGGTTGAAAGGCGATAATGCTCATGCCGAGCAACGCAACGATGGCGCCGGCCACATCCCAACGAGTAAGCGCAACACCTTCTATCCAATACAGCCACGCCAACGCAATGGAAATATACATGCCACCATACGCCGCGTAAGTGCGTCCGGCAGCACTCGGATGCAGTGTCAACAGCCCGGCAAACAAAGCGAGTGATACCGCGGCCGGTAGCAACAACCAGGGGCTTTTCCCTTGTTTTACGACGAGCCATGGCAAATAACACCCCACGATTTCCGCGAGTGCCGTCACGGCAAATAGACCGGTAAGGTAGAGTTTTTCGATCATCGTGATGCCAGTAAATGCATTCGTTCCATCAAGCGGCGGTTCAAGTCAAATAGACTGCCGCAAAGCCACCGCCAGGCGTCCGCATATTGGTGGTTTGGCCCTGATACAGCCGGGCGGCGACCAGCAGCGTTCGCCCCGCGTAACGATAAATGCGGACATCGGTTTTCATGCTGATGGCGTGTTCATGTTGATTGACGATGCGCTCAGTCGGCGGGGCGATGTGCTGGGCGACGTAATCACCCGCTACGATGCCGGCAAAGGTCGAGCGGGTCAATTTATCCCCACGGTAACTGGCCTTGCTACCAAAGCCTTGAGCAGGTTTAAAAAACCATTGTCGTCGTTCCTGCCAGAGCGGCTCGGCATGATTTGGGTTCACGGCGATGGTTTTGGGAATGTGTTTTGCGAGTACGCTCTGCTGTTGCTCAGAAAGCTGCCATGCACGCCAACACGCGGGATCGCTCAGGTAGACCAAATTGTGTTTGTTGGCGAACAATGCATAAGCATGGGGGTGTGGTGTCAACACCACGGCGCGCTCTATATAAGCTTCGCGTAAGGCCTCATGCGCGGCATCTTCGAGAAAAAAATCCGTCAATCGATTGTAGACTAGATCGATGGGCTGATCTGCATGCCAAAGCCGGTTGCTGTGAAAACGCAGGTGTTCGGGCGCTGTAATGATGGCCTCAATACCTTCGCGAACAAACAACTGTCGCGCTAACTCAAACTCCGGATACAAAAACTGCTGTGCTGGTTGCTGATCGACAATCGCGATCCGTTGCAGCGGCGCATCACCGCGCTCACGCGACCACTCCTCCCGAAACATCGCGAGCACATTCGCCCCGAAATCACCTGTCACCGGTATTCGCAACAATGCCGCCATGTCCGCGCAACAGGCTTGCTGTGCGCTTTGCAAAGCGGCGTTCAGATAGGCTCCCCCTGCGTTGGTATTGATTTCAATTAGCTTCGGTTGCAAGCCGTTACGATGAAAGTCATACCCCATGAACACCGCCTGCGCCGCCGGTGTATGCCGGGCGATCATCGGCGCCGCTTGCAAGGCTTGTTGTTGATACGCCGGCAGTTGCACGACCGATTCCACGGTGTCAATCAGTTGCTGCATGGCGCGGAATTCTTCCGCTGGTAAAAATAGCGCCACCGGTGAAAATAAGCCCGGCATGTCGCGTGCCAGCGTTTTGGCGAGTGCGGGACCCAGTTGCCGTTCCAGCGTTGTGGTCAATGCTTCGGGGTTCAAGCTGACGCAAGCACAGCCCTGATTGAACCACTCAGCGAGCTGAACGCTGCGTGATGGTTCGCGATCGGTTGAGAGCGTTGGCATCAACGTTAATCCGGCAACGAGACGGTTGGCTGGGCCGAAGCCGCGTGATGTGAGGGTAATGCCAACGAGATGACGGCGGCCGACAGTAGCAACATTGCCGAAACCCATAGGCAGTGCATCAAACCAAACGCTTGGAATAACCACCCGCTCAACACCGTTCCCAGCAACCGCCCGCAAGCATTAGACATGTAATAGAAGCCGACATCCAGTGACACGCCGTCCTCTTTGGCAAAGCTGACAATCAAGTAACTGTGCAACGAGGAATTGATAGCAAACAACACGCCGAATATCAGCAATCCACCGATCACCACATAAGCAGGCACGTCAACCAGGGGCAATACCAATGCCATACCGGCCGGGACGATGGCTAAGGCCAACGCCCAGTTGAATGGTACGCGCGCCGACGGGGCTTGGTCGTGCGTTTGCCGGGTGATCATTGGCGCCAGTGCTTGCACGATGCCATAACCGATGATCCACAACGCCAGGAAACCGCCAACCTGCCAAAAACTCCAGTTGAGGCTGGTGCTCAGATAAACCGGCAAGGCGACGACGAACCATACGTCGCGAGCACCAAACAGGAACAAACGCGCGGCCGAAAGGATGTTGATCGCCCGACTCTTGGACCAGACATCGCGAAACTTTGGCTTGTATTTGGCTTTACCGAGCTCGGCGGTCAACCACCAGCGGCTCAGTAACCACGTGCAGAACAACACCAGCGCCATCGTCAAGACAGCGCCCCGAAAACCCAGCACGGCCAGCAAAGCTGCGCCAACAAAAAATCCAACGCCCTTGAGGGCGTTCTTGGAACCAGTCAGTGCGGCAACCCAGCGGTAGAGTCGACTTTGTTGCTCAGTCGGTACCAGCAGTTTGATGCTGCTTTTGGCGCTCATTTTATTGAGATCTTTGGCAATCCCGGATAAGCCCTGCGCTGCCATCACCAGCGGTACCGACAACCACTCACTCGGCGCGGTCAACATGATCAGTGCCAACACTTGCATCAGCAACCCGGCCTGCATGGTCCGATTCAATCCCACACGAGCACCGAGCCAACCACCAAACAAATTGGTCAATACGCCAAAAAGCTCATAAAACAAGAACAACATGGCAATGGCCAGTGGACCATAACCGAGCTGGTGAAAGTGCAATACCACCAGCATCCGCAAGGCGCCATCGGTGAGCGTGAACAGCCAGTAGTTGCCAGTAACTACCAGATATTGCCGCCAAGCCGGCGGCAAGGTGCGTAGCGCGTTCATGACGGAGGGGTTCAACGTGGCGCGCCAACCAGGCGGACAAGCTCAATGGTCCGATTGACGTAACCCCACTCATTGTCATACCAGGCGTAGATCTTGACTTGCGTGCCGTTGACGACCATGGTCGATGGCGCATCAATGATGCTTGAGCGTGGATCGGTACGATAATCGATGGACACCAGCGGCCGTTCTTCATAGCCAAGAACGCCAGCCAGTTCGCTTTCGGCGGCCGCTTTTAATAATGCGTTGACTTCGTCGACGGTAGTTGGTCGACTCACCTCAAACACGCAATCGGTCAATGACGCAACGGTCAAGGGCACGCGCACGGCGTGACCATTCAAACGGCCTTTCAATTCCGGAAAAATTTCGGTAATCGCGGTTGCAGAGCCGGTCGTGGTCGGGATCAGCGAATCACCGCAAGCACGTGCACGGCGCCAATCTTTATGGGCGGCATCGATGATCGTTTGGGTGTTGGTCAGGCAGTGAATGGTGGTCATTGAACCATGTCGAATGCCTAAGTGTTCATGCACCACTTTGACCACAGGCGCCAGGCAATTGGTAGTACAGGAGGCGGCCGTAACAATGCGATGCTCGGCGGCATTGAAGCGGTCATGATTGACGCCCATGACCACGTTCAGGACGCCGGGTTCTTTCACCGGCGCCGTGACCACCACCCGTTTTACACCTTGTTCGAGGTAAGGCTGCAAGGCGGCCGTGGACTTGAACTTGCCACTGGCTTCGATCACCACATCGCAATCCGACCAATCGGTTTCTTGCAGTGTCTTATGGCGCGAGAAGGCGAGCCTATGCTTACCGATGTGCAAGGTATCGGCTACGGCCTGCGCCTGATGATGCCAGCGGCCATGCACCGAATCAAAATTCAACAGGTGCGCAAAGGTGGCCGCATCGCCAGCAGGATCATTGCAACGAACAAACGCCAACTCGTCATGGTCCATCCCGGCGCGAAGCGCTAAGCGCCCCATCCGGCCCATGCCATTGATACCGATTTTAATGGTCATCTTGTGTCCTCAAAAAATGTGAATGCCATTCATCTGCTAAGACTTTCGCGTTTGCACCAGTACAAACAGTTTGATGCGTTCGCGCAGGGCCTTGGCCGTGCGCAGATAGGGCATTGTCTCTGCACTGGTGCGCGGATCTTCAAAATCCCAGGCAATCCGTTCATGGGCACCGGGCAAGGTGTCGCATTCCTGCTTCGCCTTGTCGCAAAGCGTAATAACAAAATCGAAATGGGTACCGATAAAGCTACTCAGTGATTTACTGCTTAGCCCGCTCGTATCGATGTCCAGCTCTCGCAAGGCGTGCAGGGCCTCTGGGTGTAATTGTGTTGGCTGATGTCCGGCGCTGAACGCCTCGAACTGATCACCAACCAATTGCCGTAAAATCGCTTCTGCCATTGGAGAGCGGGCGGCATTTTCGGTGCAAACGAACAACACTTTGCGTTTCATAAAAGTTTCCACTCCAAGGGGTTATCCTGCGCTGGACGCAGCAATGTTTTTGCGGTGTGTGTCATGAAACCAGCGCCGCCGAAACCAGTGCGCAACATGGACCAATGCGATCAACACGGGCACCTCAACCAGGGGGCCGACAACCGTAGCGAATGCCACCGGAGAAGCCAGACCAAAGGTGGCAATGGCAACGGCGATCGCCAACTCAAAGTTGTTGCTGGCGGCCGTGAAGGCCATCGACGTGGTGCGTGGATAGTCCACGCCCAACCACTTGCCCATCGCAAAACTGATGACGAACATCACGACGAAGTAAAGCGTCAGCGGCACAGCGATGCGTAAAACTTCAAACGGTAGTTGCCAAACCGCCGCACCCTGCAAACTGAACATGGCGACGATGGTGAACAACAGCGCGATCAAGGTCAGCGGCCCGATACGGGGAAGAAAACGGTGTTGATACCATTCCTGTCCATAGCGGCGGGTTAACCAGCGACGACTGAGAAAACCCGCGATTAAAGGGAGCCCCAAATACATTGCCACCGATTCGGCGATGTCCCAGGTACTGATCGGAATGATCTGCCCCTGTATCCCAAACCAAGGCGGTAGAACGGTAAGAAATAGCCAGGCGAAAACGCTGAAAAAGGCGATCTGGAAAATGCTGTTGAACGCGACCAATCCGGCGATGTAATGATCGTGGCCACCCG